>JBLINN010000008.1:0-31047 GCA_047639325.1 Paracoccaceae bacterium
CAAAGGGAAAGATCGGGTTGATCGTCGATATCGGCGGCGGCACATCGGATTTCTCGGTGTTTCGCAGTGCGGGCGCGCAGCCGGATATCCTTGCCAATCACGGTATCCGCCTTGGGGGTACCGATTTCGACCAGGCAGTATCGATGGCCTATGCAATGCCCTTGCTGGGGTTGGGCGGGCAGCTGCGCCGCCAGATGGGCGCCGGGCTGTTGCCAGTGCCACGCGCGCCTTATGTTGACCTTGCGACATGGGCCAAAATCCCGTTTCTTTATACTGGCGAAACCCGCCGGATGGTGGCGGAAATGGCGCGTCTTGCCGTGGATCACCGCCAGATGGCGCGCTTTGTGACCGTGCTGGAAATGGAACTGGGGCACGAGCTGGCCTTTGCCGTGGAACGCGGCAAGATCGCTGCAAATACCGGCGAGGGTGCGGGCGGCATTGATATGGGGTTCATCGAACGGGGCCTGTCGCAACCTGTCACGCGGGAAGGTATGGATGCGGTGCTGGCGGATAATCGCGCGCTGCTGCGCAAGGCCGCGATTGAGACGCTGGACATGGCAGGGGTTGAGCGCGACCAGATCGGGCGGGTCATCCTAGTGGGCGGGTCCAGTCTGATGCGGTTTGTGTCGGACGAGGTTACGGCGCTGTGCCCCAACGCCGAAATCCTGTATTCGGATGCGTTCACTGCTGTGGTTGACGGTTTGGCCTTGGCCACGCATCGCTAAACGCGTCAGGCGCGGCGGGCTGGGATGATCTGCTGGGCGATCCCGGCGAATACCAGATAGATACTGGTGACGATCAACCCCCAATGGGCCCAGCTTTCGGGGTGGAAATCGACCCAGGCCGCCCAGCCCGCAAAGAAAGTCCAGGCCAGCGCCATCGGCAAGGTGACGACGCGCCAGCGTTCGGTGCGCACCGGGTGGACGAATTTCAGCGGGATGAACATCGCAAGTGCCAGCGTGGTGACCAGCGCCAGGCTGATCCAGAAATTCGGTTCCAGCGCAAAGATCACCAGCACCAGCATGTTCCAGCATCCGGGAAAGCCTGAAAAGGAATTATCCTTGGTTTTCATTCGTGTATCGGCGAAATACATCGCGCTGGTAAAGGTGATGATGATGATGGCAAACCAGCCGGTCCAGCCATCCATCAGCCCTGATTTGAACAGGGCAAAGGCTGGGATAAATACATAAGTCAGATAGTCGACGATCAGGTCTAGCAACACGCCGTCAAACTGCGCCGCATAGCGTTTGACGTGATAATGCCGCGCCAATGGCCCGTCGATTCCATCGACAAAAAACGCCACCACCAGCCACAGGAACATCAGCGACCACTTTTCTTCGACCGCTGCCAACATGGCAAGCATGGCAAAAACCGCGCCGGTGGCGGTGAATAGATGGACAAGCAAGGCGCGCATCTGCGGGGTCATGGGCCACGTATTGCCGGATGTGGCGCGGGTATGCAAAGCAAAAATCCCGACGCGTGTCGGCCGGGCTTTTCAGGCAAGTGTTCGCCGGGGTGTATCGCGGGGTGTCAGATCAGTTGGACACCCGAAGCTCTTCTATCGGATAGGCCAGAAAATCCTGATCTTCCCAGCTTTCGTGGCAGTCGTGACAATAGCTTTGCTTAAACTTCATCACCTTTCCGTTGGGTTGTAAGCCGCCATAAAGCCAGTCGTCGGTTTCCGGGGCGCCCCCTGCTTCCAGCTTTTTCATGGTGAACAGGGGCCCAACACGTGCTGCTTTCTTCTTGATGCTGACCGTGATGCTTTCCTTGGCCAGAACAGAGCCCGCTGGCATCTTAACACCTTCTTCTTCAAATTTCAGGTACTGTTCAGCGGCGATTGGATTGGCAAAGGTCAGAAGCAATCGATTGCTATGCGCCCCCTGAACCCCGGGCCGTGTCGCCGTCACTGTCCAGTTGCGGTAATTTCTGCCGATCGGATCGCCAGCTTTCGCATAGCCGTTGGCCATCGCGTCTTTGAGGCAATCGTAGAGCGCCACAGCCGCGGCCTCGTCCAGATCAAAGGCATCTTCAACTGTGACGGCTTTGCAGTCTTGCGCCATGGCGGCGCTGCCAGCAAACAACAAAGCGGAGACAATTGCGGCGCGGGGTAGGAAGTTTTTCATAACGGGTTTCCTTGTTGGTTTCGGGCTCTACCCTTATGGGTGGCACAGAAACTGGAAATCCCTATCGCAACTTTGTGCACGGCGGCACACAAAGCCGTTATGCCTTGGGGTGCGTGCGGTTATAAACCTCCATCAGACGTGATGTGTCCACGGCGGTGTACCCTTGGGTGGTGGACAGGGACGCATGGCCCAGCAATTCCTGGATGGATCGCAGATCACCCCCGGCCTCTAGCAGATGGGTGGCAAAGCTGTGGCGCAGCGCATGGGGCGTGGCGGTGGCGGGCAGGCCCAGTTGCATCCGCGCGGCAGCCATGGCGCCTTGAATGCTGCGCGGGTTCAGTGCCCCGCCGCGCACGCCGCGAAACAGCGGTGCATTTGGGTCCAGCGGGTGCGGGCATTGGCGCAGATAGGTGTTCACCGCATCCCGCGCCACAGGCAGCACCGGCACGATACGTTCCTTGCCGCCCTTACCGATAATGCGCATCACCTGCGGCAGCGGCGCGTCGGCGCCGGTCAGACCCAACGCCTCGGATATGCGCAGTCCACAGCCGTATAGCAGGGTGACAACGGCCACATCCCGCGCCCCAACCCAGCCGGTGGTTGACTGAAACTCGACCGCGTCGATGACGGCACGGGCGGCATCGGGGGCCAGCGGGCGGGGCAGTTTTTTCTGGAATTTCGGTGACCGGGTGGACAGAACGGCGGTGGGCTCAAACCCTTCGCGCGCTGCCAGCCAGCGGTAAAAGCTTTTGACCGCCGACAGCTTGCGGGCCAGCGACCGCGCACCAACGCCCCCTGCACGCGATTGCGCCATCCAGGCGCGCATGTCGGATATGGTAATCTTTTCCAGCGCGCCCAAGCCCTGGGTCTGGCCGTGATGCAATGTCATGAAAGACAGGAATTCGGTGAGGTCGCCCTGATAGGCGGTGATGGTATTATCTGCCGCGCCTGCCAGCGCCTTTTGCCCGTCCAACCAATGTTGCAGGGCGTCCCGGGCCGCTGGTGAAATCAGGCTCAAGACAACCAGTGGCGCATCGAACGTTCGAACACGCCAGCAAAAAACGCCAGCAAATCAGTGCCTTGCTGTGGGGTAAAATGATGCGGGTCTTCGGCACCCATCACCAGCATCCCCGGCAGACGGCCATTGCCGAAATCCAGCCGCAAGCACGCCTCGGAGCGGATCCAGTCGGCGGCTTCGCCATAAATCTGTTCTGATGCGCCCTGCAATTGGCGCAAAGTGACCTGACGCGCCTGTCCGCCGCGTCCATGGGTCAGGTAATCGTCGATGAAACCGGGCGCGGCCACGGTCAACACATTGCCCATCTGCTGCACAGCCGTGTCGCTATCGTCCTGACCCGATTCCAGCACCAGCGATACCGCATCCACGCGCAAAATCTCGGCCACTTCGCCGCCGAGATCGCGCAGGAACACCTCAAACTCCATCGGGTCAAGCATCCGCAGGATAGCGCGGTGCACCTGATTGGTGCCAGCAAGGTTTTCATAAGCCGCAGCAATCACACTGCGGTGGGTGTCTTCCAGCCGATCCAGCCGTGCCTCTAGCCGTTCCATCGCGATGCCGCGCAGATCGACAATATTGCCGCCCATGGACTTTTCATTGGCGGAAATCAGGGCGTGCATCACGGCCTGATCGTCCAGGATAGCGTCCGGCTTGGCGATAATCGCCGCGCGCAGGTCGGGTTTGATTTTCGGGCTACTGCTCATTTATGCCTCTGTCGGTTTTGGCGAGGTTTATAGCACATCTTTCTGAAATTGCTTCTTAAAATTCAGCCAGAAAGGTATAATTTTCCTTAATTCCTAAGATGGTTGGCGGATTTGCCACCTCTTACGGCGGCAATCCGCCACTGATTACAGGATTTTCTGCCCGGTTTTGGCCCAATCGGCCATAAACGTCGCCAGCCCTTTGTCGGTCAGTGGATGGTCGGCCAGCTTGCGGATCACCTCGGGCGGTGCGGTGATTACGTCGGCACCAATCCGGGCCGCGTCGGTGATGTGGTTCACGGTGCGGATTGACGCGGCAAGGATCTGGGTTTCAAAGCCGAAGTTGTCATAAATTATGCGGATATCCTCGATAAGCTCCATGCCATCCATGTTGATATCGTCTAGCCGTCCGATAAACGGGCTGATAAAGGTCGCGCCCGCCTTGGCGGCAATCAGCGCCTGATTGGCCGAGAAACACAGCGTGACGTTAACCATTTTGCCTTCGTCCGATAGCACCTTGCAGGTCTTCAACCCGTCCCATGTCAGCGGGACTTTGACGGCGATATTGTCGGCGATTGCAGCCAGCTTGCGGCCTTCGGCGATCATGTCTTCGGCTTTGGTGGCGACCACTTCGGCCGAAACCGGCCCATCAACCAGATCACAGATTTCCTTGGTCACTTCCAGAATATCCCGGCCTGATTTCAGGATCAGCGACGGGTTGGTGGTAACGCCGTCAACCATGCCAAGGTCGTTCAATTCGGCAATGGCGTCGATTTCGGCGGTGTCTACAAAGAATTTCATGGGTGCGCGTCCTTTGGTGGGTTGGCCTTGGGTCGGCTTGGCTTTACCTCATAGTCTAGAACGCGGAAACCCCTGAATGCGGGTTTATGTTAGCGGAAACATGGTGGAGGATCACGTGGACGGCCCGGAATTCTTTGACCAAGGGGCTTTGGTGGCGGTTCTGACCACCCAGCCGCTGGACCGGACGCTGGACTATAAAGCGCCCGAAGGCGGCTGCTGGCATGGCGCGTTTGTCGAGGTGCCGCTGGGCCCGCGCAAGGTGCTGGGCGTTGTCTGGGGGCCGGGGCAGGGCGGGTTTGACCTGTCCAAGGCGCGCGCGATCATTCGGGTGCTGGACGTCGCGCCGATGCGGTCTGAGATGCGCAATTTCCTGATGCGGGCGGCGGATTATACGCTGACACCGATACCTGCGATGCTGCGGCTGGCGACCCGCGCGCCGGGCTTGGGCGACCCGGTGTCGATGCGCAAAGTGTACCGGCTGGGCGATAGCACGCCTGAGCGGATGACCGATGCGCGCACGCGGGTTCTAGCGGTGCTTGAGGAATTTGGTGGGCTGTCGTTCACCCTGAAAGAGCTGGCCGAGATGGCCGGGGTGACGCCGTCAGTGGTCAAGGGATTGGTCAAGCTGGACGCGGTGCGCGAAGAGGACAGCCCGCGCGATCTGCCCTTTGCCCCGCTGGACCCGGAGCGGCCAAGTAAAGAGCTGACCGACGATCAGGCGGCAGCGGCAGAGACGTTACAGGTGGCGCTGCGCACGGGGGTTTATGGCACAACCTTGCTGAAAGGCGTCACGGGTTCTGGCAAGACCGAGGTCTACCTTGAAGCGGTCGCCGAATGTCTGCGCATGGGGCGGCAGGCGCTAGTGCTGTTGCCGGAAATTGCGCTGACGGCGGAATTCCTGACCCGGGTGCACGTGCGGTTTGGTACGCATCCGGCGGAATGGCATTCTGGCGTGACGATGACCGAACGCCGCCGGGTCTGGCGGATGGTCGGGCAGGGCGATGCGCAGCTGGTGGTTGGGGCGCGGTCGGCGCTGTTTTTGCCGTTCCGCGATCTGGGGCTGATCATCGTCGATGAAGAACATGACACGTCTTACAAGCAGGAAGATGGGGTGCTGTATAATGCTCGCGACATGGCGGTATTGCGCGCCGCGATGTGTGGCGCGCGGGTGGTGCTGGCCAGTGCGACGCCATCGCTGGAAAGCTGGGCCAATGCCGAGGCGGGCAAATATGACCGGCTGGAGCTGAGCGCGCGGTTTGGCGCGGCGGTGCTGCCGGATATGCGCGCCATTGATATGCGGGCCGAAAAGCTGCCCGCCGGCACCTGGATTTCGCCAACCTTGCGGGCGGCGGTCACCAACCGGCTGGAAAAAAGCGAACAATCGCTGCTGTTCATCAACCGGCGCGGCTTTGCCCCGGTGACGTTGTGCCGGGCCTGTGGTGAACAGATCGCCTGTACCCATTGCGACGCGCGGATGGTGGAACACCGGTTCTTGCAACGGCTGATGTGCCATCAATGCGGCGAGACCACGCCGATCCCCACAGTGTGCCCGTCGTGTCAGGTCGAAGGCAAACTGGCCCCGGTGGGTCCAGGGATCGAACGGCTGGCAGAAGAGGCGACGGCCCTGTTCCCCGAAGCACGGATTGCGGTGCTCAGCTCGGATCTGTTTGCCAGTGCGCGGGCGCTTAAGGCAGGGATACTGGATATTGCCGAAGGTGGCGCCGATATCATCATCGGCACGCAACTGGTGGCCAAGGGGCATAATTTCCCGCTGTTGACGCTGGTCGGGGTGATCGACGCCGATCTGGGCCTGCAAGGGTCTGACCTGCGCGCGGCGGAACGTACGTTCCAATTGATGCGCCAAGTGGCCGGGCGGGCCGGACGGGCGGAACGGCCCGGCACGGCGTTGCTGCAGACGTTCCAGCCCGAACATCCGGTGATCCGGGCGATCCTGTCGGGCGACGAAAACGGGTTCTGGCGTGCCGAAGCCGCTGAACGCCAAGCCGCAGGCGTGCCGCCTTATGGGCGGATGGCGGGGATTATCCTGTCCGGCGGCGATGTCGGCGCGGTGTTTGATTTGGGCAATATTTTGGCGCGCAATGACGGCGCGCTGCGTGCTATCGGCGCGCAAGTTTATGGCCCGGCCCCCGCCCCGATCGCCCGAATTCGCGGGCGCCACCGGGTGCGCCTGCTGGTCAAAGCCGCCAAAGGCGCGCCATTGCAAGACGCACTTACGCGCTGGATCGCGCCGCTGCGTCTGAAAGGTGATCTGCGGTTAAGTGTGGATATCGACCCACAAAGCTTTTACTGACTTTTGCGCTTTTTCTTGTGATAAATACTCAAAACGCCGCGATTGCGGTCAGCGCGGCGCAGAAATTCAGGGCCTCCGGCGGGAGTATTTTTCACAAGAAAAAGATCAAACCACTAAAGGCCTGCCGGGTTGGTCGACCAAATAGTCGGTGATCATCGCCCCCACCCACATGAAGAACAGCGCAGTCCAGGCGGTGCCGACAAAGATCGACCCACCGGTGACCCCGGCGCCGATGGCGCATCCCCCAGCCAGCATGCCACCAAAGCCCATCAGGGCCGCGCCGATCATCGCTTCACGCATGGTTTTTGCGTCATCAAAGGCCTGAAACTTTAACTCTTTGGCAAACCCGGCAGCGATGAAGGCACCCAGGAAAACGCCGGGGACCAGGCCGATGTCGAATTCCAGGACTGAATTGCGCTCGAGGAAAAACATCAACGTGTGCGCCGAGGGGCCGGTGAAAGTGGCGCTTTCGATTTGCACCGGATCGAACGCCACCTGCGACAGCGCATAGGTCAGCACCCATCCCACGGCCACGGCAAAGCCAACACCCGAGGCGAATATCTGGCGCGCGGCGCCGATCTGGTTGCGGCGCGACAGGATGACCGCCAGCACAGCAATGGCCAGACCGATCAGCAATCCGCCGTATTGCGGCAGGCCGAGGGTTGCCAACAGGTCCATGTTGCGCCCGCCGGATGTTGTCCAGAGGGCGGCGATGCGGTCGCGCATCGGAGACAGGATGCCAGACAGGCTCATCTGCGCGACAACCGCGAAGATCAGGCCTGAGACCACGGATCGCAGGTTGCCGGTCGCGGCCAGCACCAGCAGGCGGCCCGAGCAGCCGCGCGCCAGCACCATGCCCGCGCCAAAGATCAACCCGCCGATGATGGCACCCGACCAGCTGCCGGGCACTGCCATCATGCGGGCGTCGGCGCTGTCCATCAGGCCCAGCAGCTGCGCGCTTTGCACCCAGACCAAAGCGGTAGAGAAGGTCAGCAGCCAGACCGATACCTTGTCGCCCATCGCGCCACGGGCGAATTCGATTGTTGCCGCGCGCAGACAGAACCGCGAGCGTTGCGCCGCGATGCCAAACACCGCGCCGGTCAGCAGGCCAAACAGGGCTGCTGTGGGGGCTTCTCCGATGCGTTCGACAAGGCTGATAAGGTCCACAGCCGACTCCGATCCATTCCGATTTCGCGATGTATTAGGCCCGCCCGCCGATCTGTGCATTGATGCAGATCAGATTCCGCAGGGCTTTGGTCTCGCCAAAGGTAAGGAACGGGCGTATGTGCGATTTATGATGGAAATAGTCAAAATCTCGGATGCGGGAAGCCTGCCATTTTGGCGGCGGCCTGTAACGTTGTTGTTTGTGATGGCGCTGTCGATGCCGGTGGCGTTTTATGCTTGGTACGCATTGCTGAACAATTTTGTGATTGAGGCCGCTGGGTTTGACGGCGCGGATATTGGCCTGTTGCACACGGTGCGCGAGATTCCGGGCTTTCTGGCCGTTGGTGTCATTGCCATCATCATTTTTGTCCGCGAGCAGGTCTTGGGGCTGATTTCACTGGTATTGCTGGGCGTTGCCACCGCCTTTACCGCCTGGATTCCCAGCCTTGGCGGGTTGTTGATGCTGACCTTTCTCAGTTCGATTGGCTTTCATTATTATGAAACGGTGAACCAGTCGTTACAGCTGCAATGGCTGCCCAAGGACAAAGCACCACAGATGCTTGGCTGGTTGATGGGGGCCGGATCAGCGGTAACGCTGGTGGTATTTGTGCTGATCGTGCTGATGTGGGACCGGTTGGGGCTGACCTATAACATCGTCTTCATGGCGGCGGGCGGGGTGACGGCAGCGATGGCGGTGTTCTGTCTGGTCGCCTATCCGCAATTCGAGGCACCACATCCGCAGGTCAAGAAGATGGTGCTGCGCCGCCGCTATTGGCTGTATTATGCGCTGCAATTCATGGCGGGTGCGCGGCGTCAGATTTTCATGGTGTTTGCCGGGTTCATGATGGTCGAGAAGTTCGGCTTTGATGTGCACGAACTGACTGGTCTGTATCTGATCAATCTGGTGATCAACATGATGATCGCGCCGTTCCTGGGCAAGGCGATTGGTTTCTTTGGCGAGCGTCGCACCCTGATTGTGGAATATGCCGGGCTGGTGATTGTGTTTGCGGCCTATGGCGGCATTTACTGGTATAGCTGGGGCGTGGTTCTGGCCGCGGTTTTGTATGTGA
Organism: Paracoccaceae bacterium; assembly: GCA_047639325.1. GTDB lineage: Bacteria > Pseudomonadota > Alphaproteobacteria > Rhodobacterales > Rhodobacteraceae > NVQY01. Next base: position 9,192 of record JBLINN010000008.1, read on the forward strand.
TTGATCATATTATGTTTGGTCTGGCGCTGGCGCTGAAGACCTATTTCCAGAAAATCGCTGATCCGGGCGATATCGCGCCCACGGCGGCTGTGGCCTTTACCATCAACCACATCGCGGCGGTGTTCCTGCCGGTGGTTCTGGGCCTGTTGTGGGTGGTGTCACCGGCGGCAGTATTCGTCTTGGCAGCCTTTATGGCGATGATCTCGCTGGGGCTGTCGATGCTGATCCCACGTCACCCAGAGCCGGGCAACGAGACCCTGTTGACGCGCTATGTCGCGTCCGTGGCAGAGTAGGCGCAGATATGGCCTGGCATGGCTGAGCAGGGGCGATTTCTGAGCGGGTCGACAATGGGTCATGTGGTGCGCATGACGTTGGCCGGCGCGCTGGGGATCACGTTTGTGTTTATCGTCGATGCGGCGAACCTGTTCTGGGTGTCGCGTTTGGGCGATCCGCAGCTGATGGCGGCGGTTGGCTTTGCCTTTGCGATCCAGTTTTTCTCGGTCTCGTCGGGGATCGGGCTGTCGATTGCGGCCACGGCGCTGGTGGCGCGCCGGATTGGCGCGGGCAAGCGGCGGTTGGCGCGGATCAACGCCACGGGGGCGGCGATGATCGCTTTTGTGATCCAAAGCACCATGGCGGCGCTGATCTTTTCCTTTCGCCACGACATTGTGGCAATGTCCGGGACCAGTGGTGAAACGGCGGAGCTGGCGGCGCGGTATCTGTCGATCAGTGTGCCGTCGCTGGGGTTCATGGTGGTGGCGATGGTTGCCGGCAGCGTGCTGCGCGCTGTGGGCGATGCCAAACGGTCGATGATGGTGACGCTGATCTCGGGCGGGGTGGCGATGGTCGTCGATCCGATCCTGATCATCGGCTTGGACCTTGGGCTAGAGGGCGCAGCCCTTGGGTTGGTGTTTTCACGGATGGTGATGCTGGTTGTAGGGTTGCGCTTTGCGGTGGGTACCCATGATCTGATGGCAGCCCCGCGTCTGGCCTGTGTGCTGGTGACCGCGCGGCCCTTTCTGGTGATCGCCCTGCCAGCGATCCTGACGCAGATGGCGACGCCGGTGGGCAATTATCTGGCAACCACGGTGATGGCGCAGTTTGGCGATGACGCGATGGCGGGCTGGGCGGTGGTCGGGCGGCTGACGGTGGTGGCGTTTGGCGGCATCTTCTCGCTGTCCGGTGCGATTGGCGGGATTTTCGGCCAGAATTACGGCGCGTGCAAATACGACCGCGTCCGCAGCACCTATCGCGACGCGCTGCTGTTCGGGCTGATCTACACGCTGGTGACCTGGTTGGTCTTGGTTGCCGTTGGCGACTATGTGGCGCGCGGCTTTGGCCTGACGGCGCTGGGGGCGCAGGTTGTGTGGTCGTTCACCCATATCGGCGCGGGCGGGTTCCTGTTTGCCACCGCACTGTTTGTGTCCAACTCTGCCTTCAACGCGCTGGGCCGGGCGGGCCGGTCGACTTTGATAAATTGGCTGCGCGACGGGGTGCTGACCCTGCCGCTGGCGATCCTGATGGCCGGGTGGTACGGCGCTAGTGGTGTGATATATGCACAGGCCATTGCCAGTGTTATTGTCGGCACTGGCGCGGTGCTGTGGGGCTGGCAGTATGTCAATGTCCTGTCCCGCCAAACCCTGCCACCGCTTGACCTTGACCCACCGCGCCCCTACGCGCATGCAGACCGCTTTCGGAGACGCTGATGCCCACATATGCCACCCTGACCATCCTGCCCGAAAGATCCGCCGCCGAGGCGCTGGGCGAAGCGATGGAAAACCTGCACCCCGAACCCACCGGGGTGTGCCTGTCGCTGATCGAAGACGGGTCTGGGCTGTGGGAGGTCGGCGGTTATTTCGTGGACGCCCCCGATGAGGTGGCGCTGGCGCTGCTGGCCGCGGCCTTTGGCGCGAAACCGTTTGTGGTGTCCGAGGTGCCGGAATTCGACTGGGTGTCGCATGTGCGGCGCGAACTGACGCCGGTGCGCGCCGGGCGGTTCTTTGTCTATGGCAGCCACGATGCCGATAAGGTGCCTGAAGACGGCGTGCCGCTGCTGATCGAGGCGGCGATGGCCTTTGGCACCGGGCATCACGGCACCACGCTGGGCTGTCTGCGCGCGCTGGACCGGCTGATTGACGACGGCTTTACTGCTGACCGGGTGGCAGACATTGGCTGTGGCACCGCCGTGTTGGCGATGGCGGCGGCCTGTGTTTGGTCGGGCACGGTGCTGGCCAGCGATATTGATCAGGTCGCGGTAGAAGTGGCCGAGGCCAACCTGCGCGCCAATGGCATGACGGGTCGGGTCGCCTGTGTCGAGGCTGCCGGGTTTGACCATCCGGATTTGCGGGCCGCGGCGCCGTTTGATCTGGTGTTTGCAAATATCCTGAAAGGCCCGCTGATTGCACTGGCCCCGGACGTGTTTACCAACCTCCGCCCCGGTGGAATCGCGATACTTTCGGGAATTTTGAACGAACAGGCAAAAATAATTATCAATGTTTATGCAAAAACTGGCATCAATCTGACCCATCAGGAACAGATTGGTGACTGGACAACGCTAGTCTTGCGAAAGAAGGCATAAATCAGGCGGGTTTTAGGGCTATTTGCGGCACCTGCCCAGATTTTGCCACAATTGACCCCTAGCTAAGTGTCATCCGCTGGTGGGGGCCAGGTTACGGAGGCTGCTATGGTCGACGACCAATTGCATTTTGACGAGCGTTTGCGCCGTCTTGAGCGTAAGCATCGCGCGATGTCGCGCGGCTATACCACCCACATGCGGTCCGATGGGCTGATCGTTGCCAAGCCCAGGCGGGCGCAGGTTACGATTTCGGGCAAATCGATCCTGCTGTTCCTTCTGGCATTCATCGCCTTCAAAGGGTTCCTGGTCGCCAATCTTGGGGCTCTGGGCTATGAAGAGCGGCTGGATCGGTTGAAGAACGGGACGTTGATCGAAAAGGCCGGGGCGTTTGTGATGCAGATCGATCCGCTGTCGCAGTTTACGGCCGAACAAATTGGGCCGATCCTGCGCTGACCCCGGTGATCTAGGAAAATTGCTTTGAACAGGGCGCGCGGCGGCGATTGAAACCGCCGCGACATCCCGCGAAAGCCAAACGCAAAACGCCGCGTGATACAATCACGCGGCGTTTTGCGTCTTCGGGATCATCCCCAAATGGGCGGGCCCCAGATAGACGGAGCTTAGCGCTGGCGGCGGCCTTCGGCGACCAGATCGATATCGCCACGAACCAGACCGATATCTTCCAGCTCGCGGTCGGTCAGACCGGCCAGTGCGTTGCGGGTGACGCGGGCGTCATTCCAGTCAACAACGGACTCAATGGCTGATACCAAGTAAGAACCGATACGGCCGAAGAAGGCGTGAGAGTCATAGGTCGTGCGGGTAACGTAAAAAGCAGCCATATCCATGTTCCTTTTGTTGGGTTGGCGTTTCGTATTGTGTCTTGTGAGGTTCAAATAGGGATGCGAATTTCACCACGCAAGGCGCTAAAAATGCATGGGGCATATGCAATCTGCGCATAGCTCGGAAACCCTGTAACTTGTCTGAAATACTTGTGAAAATTGCGCTGAAAGCGTGTCGTTTTCCGCCCCGAAACAGGTCGGTTTCAGGCCGTTGGTCGCGGATGGAAAAGTGGTTGTCGTATTTGGGCCGCGCGGCAAAAGGCTTGGACCATGTTCGCGTTTCGTGCTATTGACTCAAAAAAGCAACAAAACGGGCAAGGCCCGATCACAGGCGGGGCAAAATATGCGAATACTGGGCATTGATCCGGGGCTTCGGACCATGGGATGGGGCGTAATCGAGTCGCAAGGCAGCCGGTTAAGCCATGTCGCCAACGGCCAGTGCAAGTCGTCGGGGGATGATTTGGCGGCGCGCTTGCTGTCGCTTTACGACCAACTGGTCGATGTGGTGGCCCGCTTTTCGCCCGATCAGGCCGCGATTGAACAGACATTTGTCAACAAAGATGGCGCAGGCACGCTAAAGCTGGGCCAGGCGCGCGGGGTGGCGATGCTGGCCGTGGCGCAGGCCGGGTTGCCGGTGGGGGAATATGCGCCCAACCGGGTGAAAAAGACGGTGGTGGGCGTGGGGCACGCGGACAAAGGCCAGGTGCTGCATATGGTGCGCTTGCAACTGCCCGGCTGTGATCCGGCAGGGCCCGATGCGGCGGACGCGCTGGCGATTGCCATTTGCCACGCGCATTACGGTGGCGTCGACGGGCCAAAGCTGCGCGAGGTGGCGCTGTGATCGGGTGGCTCAGCGGGCGGCTGGAATACCGCGCGCTGGATCACGTGCTGATTGATGTGCGCGGGGTTGGCTATATCGTCTATTGCTCTGACCGGACGCTGGCAACCTTGCCGGGCGTCGGCGAGGCGGTGTCGCTTTATACTGATCTGGTGGTGCGCGAAGATTTGCTGCAGTTATTTGGCTTTCCCAACTTGATCGAAAAGGAATGGCATCGGCTGCTGATTTCGGTGCAGGGGGTCGGGGCCAAGGTGTCGCTGGCCATTCTGGGCACGTTGGGCACCGATGGTGTATCCCGGGCGATTGCGATGGGTGATTGGAACATGGTGAAGGCTGCCAAAGGGGTTGGTCCCAAGCTGGCGCAGCGGATTGTGCTGGACCTGAAAGACAAGGCGCCGGCAGTGATGGCGATGGGCGGCACGTTGAGCCATGCGCTGGATGATCCGGGGGATGAGGTTATTGAACCCGATGACGCGCCTGTGAGGGCCAAGCCGGTGCCTGTGCGGTCTGATGCCGGGGGGCAGGCGGGGGCGCAAGCAGGCGCCTTGTCGGCGCTGACCAATCTGGGCTATGCCCCCAGCGAGGCTGCCGCCGCCGTGGCCGAGGCCGCCGGTGGCCAGCCTGATGTCGGAGAGGCCGGGTTGATCCGCGCGGCGCTAAAGCTGCTGGCCCCCAAGGGGTAGCGGGCGTGCTCGTCCGCCCTGACGGGCGTCCTCGCGGGAGAGAATGATGGAAGCCGACCCAACCCTGCGGCCCGAGCCGTTGCCGGAAGACAAGGACCGGGCGCTGCGCCCGCAGGGTCTGGACGAGTTTATCGGCCAGGCCGAGGCGCGCGCCAATTTGCGGGTGTTCATCCAGTCGGCGCGTCAACGCGGCGAGGCGATGGACCACACGTTGTTTCACGGCCCCCCTGGGTTGGGCAAGACCACGCTGGCGCAGATCATGGCGCGCGAGTTGGGGGTGAACTTTCGCATGACCTCCGGCCCGGTTCTGGCCCGCGCCGGTGATCTGGCGGCGATTTTGACCAATCTTGAGCCGCGCGATGTTTTGTTTATCGACGAAATTCACCGGCTGAACCCAGTGGTCGAAGAGGTACTGTACCCGGCGCTGGAAGATTTTGAGCTGGATCTGGTGATTGGCGAAGGCCCTGCCGCGCGCACCGTACGGATTGAATTGCAGCCCTTTACCCTGGTGGGGGCCACCACCCGCATGGGGTTGCTGACCACGCCGCTGCGCGACCGGTTCGGCATTCCGACGCGGTTGGAATTTTACACGGTGGACGAGCTGCACGAGATCGTGAAACGCAACGCGCGCAAACTGGGCGCGCCTGCCGATGATGCGGGCGCGCGCGAAATTGCCCGGCGCGCCCGGGGCACGCCGCGGATTGCCGGGCGGTTGCTGCGCCGGGTGGTGGATTTTGCGGTGGTCGAAGGCGACGGCACTGTCAGTCAGGCGCTGGCTGACAGTGCGCTGACCCGGCTGGGGGTGGATCATCTGGGGCTTGACGGGGCCGACCGGCGCTATCTGCGGCTGATCGCCGAAAATTATGCCGGGGGTCCGGTGGGGATAGAGACGCTGTCGGCGGCCTTAAGCGAAAGTCGTGATGCGCTGGAAGAGGTGATCGAGCCATTTTTGCTGCAGCAGGGGCTGATACAACGCACGCCACGCGGGCGGATGCTGGCGCGCAAGGCGTGGGAGCATTTGGGGATGGCGGTGCCAAAAGCGCCGGGTGATCTGTTTGATTAAGCCGGTGGATTTGAGTATTTATAACAAGAAAAAGGGTGGGTTGTGACGGCTGAAGAGATTGAAGCGATGTTTACCCAAAGTGGCGGGTACAGCTTTGCCCGTTGGGGGCGGCCGATCGCGCCGGTGGTGTTTGGGGTGTCCGAAGAGACGCTTTCGGTGGTGAAAGGCGCGTTTGAGGCAGTTGCCACGCTGTCCGGGCATGACATGGCCGAGACCGATGCGGAACTGGGCAGCAATTGCATGCTGTTCTTTTTGCGGGGCTGGGATGAATTGCTGGACGTGCCCGATCTGGACCGGCTGGTGCCGGATCTTGCGCCCTTGGTGGCGCGGCTGAAGGCGGCAGGGGCCAGCCGGTACCGCGCGTTCCGGTTTGATGATTTAGGCGCGATCAAGGCGGCGTTTGTGTTCCTGTGGGTGGACGGCGCGATGTCAGAGCAGCCTGCCGAGACCTTGGCGCTGGGTGAGGTGGTGCAGGTCATGCTGCTGTGGTCGGAGGCGGCGTTTCGCGACCGCTCGCCTTTGGCTGTGGCGGGCAACACCACGATTTTGCGCCCCGAGATTGCGGCGCTGGTCCGGGCGGCCTATGATCCGGTGATGCCGGTGGTGGCACGCGACGCATCGCATGCGTTGCGGCTGTTCGCCCGCATGGAGGCCACGTTATGAACCATACCTATCCGATCCGGGTTTATTACGAAGACACTGACATGGGCGGGGTGGTCTATCACGCCAATTACCTGCGCTATATCGAGCGGGCGCGCAGTGACTGGGTCCGCCAGTTGGGCAATGATCAGAACGCGATGAAAGCCGCCGGGATTGTTTGGGTGGTGCGCCGGATCGAGTCCGATTATCTGGCCCCGGCAAAGTTTGAGGATGAGTTGACGGTAGAAACCGAGATGACCCATCTGACCCCGGCGCGGCTGGTGATGGCTCAGGTGGTGAAACGCCGGGATACGCCCATTTTCAGGGCGGTGGTGACAGCGGTTTGCATGAACGAAGCGGGCAAGCCGGTGCGGTTGCCCGCCGAAATTCGCGCATTGATGCCTTGAATTGCCGGGAACACCCGGCAAGGTCGAAGCGACAAAGTTGCTAGGACGTAGTCGTACGGTAACGCCAGACACGCGGGTTTTGATGGCCCATGGTGTTGGGTATGAAAGGAGAGGGCTGTGACGAAAAGGCTGACTGTTGCGGTTGTTCTGACATCTGTACAAAACCCATCCTCTGGCGAATGTCGGCTGTTGGAGGCGTTGGGTCAGGATGCCCGGTTTGATCTGGCGCTGTTCACCGCCGGTGACCCATCGGCGGCCAAGCTGCCGCTGGCGATTTCGGGCCTTTTGGCGATCGAACGCGCGGGTCTGGGGGTGTTGCGCAAAACATCCGGATTTACCTGTGAGGTTGCCGATCCCCAGCCGTTGGATCAGATCAGCCCGACGCCGGATGTGATCATTGATTTTTCGGGGCTGGAGGTGGTCGAAACATTTGCCGCCTCGGCCCGGTTTGGCATGTGGCGGCTGGATGCTTACGCAAATGGCGCTGGCTTGGATGCTGTGTTTCAGGGCAAGACCAGCACGCCGGTTAGCCTGTTGCGCTATCCGGGCGACGCGCGTTCGGCGGACACCCTGGCGCGGACGGTCTATGACACCAAACCGCTGGCCACGATGAACGCCTTATACATCCAGGAAAAATCGGTGCAATTGATCGAGCGCGAGCTTGCCCGGCTGACCATTGATGACGCCTGCGTCCCCCACGGCCCCGCCCACGATTCGTTTGTGGCATCGCCGGTGGTGCCGGGCACCGCCGCGTTGGCGCGCTATCTGGTCCTGACCTGCACCGGCATCGCGGGACGCGTGTGGGTGGCGCTGAAGGCCCGGTTGGGCCTGAGGCCGCAAATGTTCGCGCTGCGGGTTGGCAGTGGCTCGGGGGGAAATTTTGACCCGGCAAAAACCGTTGAAATCCCGACGGAAGGGAACCACTTTCTGGCCGATCCCTTCTTGTTTGAAAACGACGGCGAAACCTTTCTGTTCTTCGAGGACTATAGCTATGAAACCAAGCTGGGGCACATTGGTGTCGGCAAGCTGACGGGCACCGAATTTAAGCTGATTGGCCCTGCGTATACCGCGCCACATCATCTGTCCTATCCGTTTGTGTTCCGGCAGGGGGGCGATATCTTTATGATACCGGAAACCTATCAGGCCGGGCGCATTGAAGTCTGGCGTGCGACGGATTTTCCAACGGGGTGGGAGCTGTATTCAACCGCCTTGCAGGGTGTCAGCGCTGTGGATTCCGTGCTGACGGAAATCGACGGGGTTTGGTGGCTGTTCACCAATATTTGCCGGGATTCATTTGGCGACTTTTGCAGCGAGCTGCATATCTTTCGCACCGACGGCCCAGCGATGACGCGGGTTGAACCGCACCGGATGAACCCGGTTGTTATCGGTTCGGACACTGCGCGCGGTGCGGGGCGGGTTTTTTGCCAGGATGGGCAGTGGCTGCGCAGCTCGCAGGATAATTCCGGGGGGGATTATGGCTATGGTCTGAACATCATGGCAATTGAACAGCTGGATATTGACCATTATCGCGAGCGCCGCATTCGCCATATCACACCGGATTTCGCGCCGGGGCTGATTGGCTGCCATCACTTTGACACGGCTGGTGGTCAGTTTGTGATCGACGTCAGAAAGTCCTGAAAGCGCTTGCTGCAAACACCACCGCCCCACGGCATCGCCGAAACCCAAATCAGACGTGGCTATGATATGCGATTCCTTGCGAGGCCAGCAGGCGTTTGATGCCACTGCGAAAGTTGCCCTCGTCAAAACGGCGGGCATGCTGGGCCAATGCTGCAGGGTCCAGATCCTCTAGCCGCTCGTGTTCGAACCGCTCGACAGCTTCGATCAGCCCCTCGACGCTTTGATCGCGGAACAGCAAGCCAGTCTCGCCGTTGATGACCGTGTCCAAGGCCCCACCGCGCCCATAGGCGATGACAGCTCGCCCTGAAGCCATGGCTTCGACCGGCAGAATGCCAAAATCTTCTTCGCCGGGGAAAATCAACGCCTTGCAGCAGGCCAGATATTGTTTGAGCTTTTCAAACGGCACGTGACCCAGAAATCGGATATTGTCATTTGCCGACTTTGCCAGCGCCCGTTCGGTTTTTGCCGGGCCACCGATCACGATCAGCGGTTTATTCAGGCGGTTGAAGGCCTGAATTGCAATGTCTGGGCGTTTATAAGGGGCCAGTTCACCAGCCCATAAATAGAACCCACCGCGGTCCGCTGCGGGAACCGGCGCGAAATCATCCACGGCAACCGGCGGATGAACGATGTCAGCCTGTCGGCCCCAGTATTTGTTTATGCGTTTGGCGACATGCCGGGAATTGGCGGCAAACCCATCGACCCGTACGGCGCTGACAACATCCCATGTCCGCAGTTTTGCCGCCATATGCGGCATAATTTGCCGGGTCAGGAATCCGGCATTGTTGCGGTACACATGGTACTGATCCCACAGATACCGCATTGGCGAATGGCAATAACAGATATGCACGGAATCCGGCGGCGAGATAACACCTTTTGCCGGGCCCGCCTCGGACGAGATCACCAGATCAAACCCGGTCAGGTCGATTTCTTCCAGGGCCCGGGGCATCATCGGCAGGTATTTCTGGTACATCCGCGATGACATTGGCAGCCGGGCGATGGATGTCAGATTAACCTTATGTGACCGAATAAGCGGGCTGACGCGATCCGGGCGATAGGCATGGGTGAAAATCTCGGCTTCGGGGAACATTCGCAGCAAAGCTTCCAGAACCTTTTCGCCGCCCCGCATCCCGACCAGCCAATAGTGAATGATCGCAACCCGCATGCCTTTGGATGACGCCAGCTGTGTGGATTGGAACTGACAGTCAAGCCCATGCTTTGAAAACGCGTTGTCAACTATCATACGTATAGCCTTTCGAATACGGATCGGGGCTGGTTCTGGGATTAAGTTTGCTGAAAACAACCCCGGTGATCCCCAACCGCATTTTGCTGAGTTTGGACAGCCCTTCGGCCACCACAGAGCGTGGCGTGTTGTCGTATTCGACGACGTAAACCCGGGTGTCGACGACCTGCGCCAGGATCATCCCGTCCGAGACGGCCAACAGCGCAGGTGCATCAATGATCACCGTGTCGTAGACGCGTTTCAGTTCGCTAATTGCGGGTTTCAACCAATCAACCGACAGTTCTTCGACCGCATCATGGCGCCGTCCGGTTGCTGCCAGAACGTCAAATCCGAACCCCGGGGGCGAAAAAATCGCCTCGTCAAATGTGCATTTGTTTGTAATGAAATCGGCGAGGTCATGGCGCAGATCCCAGCCAAATGTCTTTTGCACGGTGGAACAGCGCAGATCGAAATCAACCAGAATGGTGGACTTGCCCGACAAGGCCGACATTTCGGCCAGCGCGACCGCTGTCATCGACTTTCCCTCGCCGGGAACGGATGACAGGATCAGGATACTGCTGGATTTATCCGGTCCATTGGCGGGCAGCAGCGCGGTGCGTAACTGACGTATGCGTTCGCCGTAGATGCTGTAGGGATTGGCGCGCAGGGCGGCGTGCCCGGCCTTGATACCGGACCAGGGTTCCAGTGGCAGCGCTGACAGAACCGGCAATCCGGTCTCGCTTTCCAGTTCTTGCACGGTGCGAAATGTCGCTGTGGTCATCTGGTTGAAAAACACCAGAGCTATGGTGAGGCTTGCGGTCACGGCGGCGCCGACGGCGGCCATCAATTTGGGCCGGGGGGCGGACGGGACTTCGGGGACCGTTGCGTATTGGATCAGCTTTGCGTCGGGCTGTTGCAGCTGCTTTTGCGTGCGGGCTTCGGTTAGCCGGGTCAACAGGGTCTCATAGGCATGGCGGCTGGCCGACGCCTGCCGTTCCAGCTGTTTCAGACCCAGTTGGTTGCGCGAAATCGACAGGATCATCTGTTCGGTTTCGGTGATGCTTTGTTTCAGATGCGCTTCGCGCGATTGCGCGATTGCCAGCTCGCTGCGTAACACTTCGATGGTTCGCTTCACTTCAATCGTCAAAGCGGCGGTGATCTCGGCCAGTTCACGACGGATTTCGACGCGACGGGTCTGATCCGGGTCAAAGGTACGGGCCCAGACGGCGTCTGTCTGGCGCAAATCCAGCGCCTGGGCGTGCAATTCGTCAATTGCCGGTGTCGACACGATTTCCGCGGCCCGACTTAGCCCGTCCTGGGCAACCACTAGCTGTAGTTGTTCAAACTGCGCCTCGGCATCGGCGCGTTCGGCGCGGATCAGGATCAGCTGACTGCCCAGGGTTGCAAGCTGTAGTGTGGCGTTTTCCAAAGTGCCACCATCCAGCACCAGGCTTTCGGCGCGAAAGGCCGCTGCTGCCACTTCGGCGGTTTCGACTTCCTGTCCAAGGGTATGCAGCCGCTGTTCCAGCCATTCAGTCGCCTGATCCACAGCATCCTTTCGCGCATCCAGCTGGTCGGCAATATAGCGCTCGGTGATCTGGTTGGCGACCTCGGTGGCAACGATGGGATCGTCGGCCTCGAACCTGATGGTGATCACAAAAGATTTTGGTTGATTATAGACTTTCAGCTTGCGCTGAATCGCCGGGATCAGCCGATTTTTCTGCAGCTCTTCGGGCGTAATAGCCGGGGCGGCCAGCAGGCTTGTAGGGGATGCGGGCGAGATCAGGTTTTGTGCCCAGATTTTGGCCTGCGAGATAAGGCTTTTAGGCTTTAGCGCCGGATCAAGGTGGTCAAGAAGTTCAGGGTCCAAGTTGTCCACAACGGCGCCGATCAGAACATTGGACCGGATGATGGCGATTTCACCGTTCACAATTTGTGCCGATGGGTTGAGGTCCGCAATAAGCTGATTGTCGGTGACAATATGCGTCTTGCGCGGGTCCAGCATGACGACGGCATAGACGGTATAGGTGGGCGTGACCCGGCTGAGTACAACAAAGATCAGAATGCCCGCCGCCATCATCGTGCCCAGGATCAGCCAGCGCCGCTTCCAGAACACGCGCAGCGTCGCGCGCGCATCGACCGCATCATGGTCGATGTCCCGCGGCATGCTGCGGTTCCGAAGAACCGGAAGTGTCTCAGCAAGGGGCACACTGTTGTTCACGTAGGTTCCTAACAAGACTGGTCCGTTGGTCCGCTATGGGTTCGTTATCCATTAAAGGTGTGGCTTTGACCAAAGCCCGCGCTTCCCCGGCTGAATCCTGAAAAGGCATCGGCGAGGTGTCACTATGGAAAGGGATTGCGTACCTGTCAAAAACTTGTCAATTTTGAGGGCAGATAAGCCAATCATTGTTCACTCTGGAACGACAGTGCCGGGAAGCGGGCGGAATTGAACGCGCATTTCAGTGTATTGCGAGAATCACTGCCGCGGGTGGGGGGATGCCTATTTCCTTGGCCTCATGCCTTTTCAGACCTTGCATCCATCGGACATTCGGCGCGAAAAACCAGGAAATTGTTTCATCGCAGGGGTTTGGACCGCTAAGGTATGGCCAATCGCAACAAATCGCCCAAAAATCAGTCTGATCTGCCCTAAAGCACAGTGGAATAACGATGCAGTTGGTGCCCAGCTCAATCCTAGCCCTGGCCGCAATCCTGATGATGTTTGTCAAAGGACCACGGCGCGGGGTGTTTTCGTTTCTGGCGCTGACCCCATTTGGGGCTGCCGCCGCGTTCAACCTGCCAGCGTTGGGCGGCGCGACAATCGGCCTGAAAGAACTGGCCGTGGTTGCGGTGTTTGTGATGGTGTGGATTGCACCGGACGGACCCAACCGGCTGCTGGGAACCCTGCGACCGGGGCAGCCGGGGTTTGTGTTGCTCATTCTGATGGCGGTTTGTGGGATGTCGGCGATTTTTGCGCCAATGGTCTTTCGGGGCGCAACCGAGGTTTTCAGCCTGTCACGAGAGGCCAACGCCCAAGGCATCATTTCGATCTCGCTGCGCCCAACCACGGGGAACATCACCCAGTTATTCATGATGACGCTGTCGGCGCTGGCGTTTTTGTGTTTCGCAACGGTGTTTCGCGTCACGCCGGATGCACGGGCGGTTCTGACAGGCATGGCCATCGCCACCGGGATAAATTTTGTCTTGGGTTGGCTGGACGTGGTGACCGGTGCCACCGGGTTAAATGTGCTGATGGAGCCGATCCGCACCGCGAATTATTCGATGCTGGATGGGTCCCGCATGGCCGGTATCAAACGCATGGTTGGCGGCTTTCCCGAGGCGTCGTCCTTTGGCGAATATTCACTGACAATGTTTGCGTTCTGGCTGCCGTACTGGACCCGGTCGCCATCGTCGTGGTTGGCGCGCATTATGCTGGTGGCCTCGGCGATTGTGCTGCTGCGCTCTACCTCGTCGGGTGCCTATGTCGCGCTGGTTTTGTTTTTGCTGGGATATGGTCTTTATGCGGCCACGTCCGGCACGCGGTCACGGGTGCCAAAACGCGTGGCTGTCATCTTTTTCTGTGGTCTTCTAACGGTGTGGATGGCGGCGCTGGTGATCTATGCCAGCTATCAACTGGTTGATCCGGTCACCGCGTTTTTCGACCAGACGCTGTTTGACAAGCTAGAGACCGATTCCGGTATTGAACGGATGAGCTGGAACACCCAGGCGCTGCGCAATTTCACCGACACGACGCTGGTCGGCGCCGGGCTTGGCAGTGTGCGGGCCTCGAACTGGTTTGTTGCCTGCCTTGGCAGTATCGGGCTGATCGGAACGCTGTTGTATCTGGCGTTTCTGACCCTGTTGGCGCGGCTTCCGGTGCCATCGGAAAACGCTGAAACGGCGGTTGTGGTCACCGGGTTGAAATCCGCCTGTTTCGCCCTGTTCATCGCGGCGTTTCTGACATCCACAACACCAAATCTGGGTGTTTTCTTTTTCACGCTGGCGGGGCTGGCGACGGGGTTGTCCCGGGGGGCGTCGCTGACGGGCCAAACGGTGTTTGACAAGCGGTGGTCTGCGGGTTGAATGCGCATCGCAGGGGGCGTGGGCGAAACCGCGTTGTTAAACCCTTGGAAACAATCCTTTCGCCGTCGCCGTATTCTCCCCGGCTTTGATACGGTTTTGCGGTCAATCCTGGTTTGAAACGCGGTTACCTTGTTTCGCACCCATCCGGCCAATACGGTGCACGCATCATTTCCACTCGTCCGTCAAAGCCGGGCTTTCGGGCGGATTTCCCTGATCGTCAGCGGATCGTGACACGCCTGACAGCCACCCTTCCAAGCCACCTTGGGGCCTGAAACACACCGCGCTCTGAAAAAGGAAACATCATGAAGAAGCGCCGGTGTTTTGGTTTGGCAGCGGCCCCATCCATCCCGGAATCTGCCGGATGGACACAGGTGCACGCACCAAGGGCCAAGACCTCGTGCTGAACTTTGTTACCTCGGCCTATGCGGTTGGCGTGATGTCCCGGTTGACGGGACAGGCGATGTCTTTTGTGACCGTGATGGTCGCCTCGCGGTTTCTGGATCTTGCAGAGTTTGGCACATTTGTGCTGGCCTGGGCAGCGGTGGTTATTGCCAATAGCCTTGTATTTACAGGGTTTTATCAGGCCTTCTTGCGCAGCGCTGATCCCGACAGGGACAGAGATACAATATTTTGGCTGATATTTTCCGTCGGGTTGATCAGCGCCTTGGTGATTGGATCAATCGGCTGGCTGGCGGGCGGTATTTCCAGCCACGCAGGGCAGGCATTCTGTGTGCTGGCCCCGATCCCGGTGCTGATGTCGGTCAACGCCTGGAACGAAGCGCAGCTTGTAAAGGCCAAACGCATCAGATCGGCCAGTATCTATGTGGTCCTGTCCGAGGCCTGTGGTCTGATCGTTGCCATCTATTGCCTGACGGCCGGGTATGGCGCGTTGTCCCTGATCGCAGCACGGTACACGACGGTGTTTGTCGCAATTGTTCTGACGACGGGTCTGGTGGGACGGCGACCGCGGTTGCGGATCAACCGCGATACAGTTCTTGGGTGCAAAACAACGGTGCCGCCTTTGTGGGGGGCGACCGCGATGGGCTTGTTCTCGAACTACGGAACCGACTTTGTGATGGGGGCGTTTCTGAACCCGGCGGCGGTTGGGGCCTATCGCGGCGGCGCGCGCATCACCATGACAATGTTTGATCTGGTTTTGCAGCCTCTGATAATGCTCAGCTGGTCGCGGTTTTCCAGTTTGGAAAGGGCCGAGCGTCCCGATCTGATGCGTAGCGCATGGGTGGAAAACATGACCTTGGCGGCGGCCCTGTTCTGGCCTGCTATTCTGTCCGTAGCGATGCTGGCCCCCGCATTTGTGTCCGTGGTGTTTGACGAAACCTGGCTGCCTGCCGCGCCGATTGTGGCGATACTGGCTTTTTCGCGGATCATGAGCTTTCTGTCCGCGCTGCTGGAACCCACGATGATCTGTAGCGGCAAACCCGGCATTCAGCTGAAGATCCGCTTTGTTGGGGTCGTCCTGTTGCTGGCCACTCTGCTGTTGTTCGGGCGTTACAGCGTAGAGGCGGCGGCGGTGGCCCATCTGGTGACCTCGGCTGTGGTGGGGATTTTGTCGGTTGCGGCGACGGTGACTGTCCTTGGCCTGAACCGTCGGGATTTGATTGGGGCGTTCCTTCCTGGCCTGTTGCTAGCGGGGACCTGCGCATTGGTCATTGCCGCCACGGCGCAAATGCGCGCTGACATGACCAATGCGATGGGGCTTTTTACCACGATTGGCCTGTTGTTGGTGGTCTGGGGGGCCGCGATGGTCGTCGGGTTTCAAAGAGGAACCCTGGCGCTGCCCAGGCCATGATCACCCGCGTGACGTCCAACTATTGCCGCAAATAGAAACGATGATTGCAATGCCCCAACCGGCAGCGCGAGACAGAAACGCTAGGCCAAAAATTGATTGCACTGATCAAGAAACCGTTGAAATAGACGGCCCTCGGGGCATCGGGGATGCAAGCCCGGCTGCGCCTGAAACTGAACCGTCCGTTGCGGTTTTCCGGTGTATTTCCAACACGCGAACAAGCCCCGTCCAGCCTGCCGGGCCACCGACGCGCCGCCTATGACAATGACGACGTGGCCGAGGTGAACTTTGCCGCGATGACACAGCGGATGGCCTGGGATTATCCGGTCATCTACTGGATCAGCACCCTGCTGCAAAAATCACCGCAATCGCATCTGTCGGTCTTGGATGCAGGTGGTCACATGGGCACCAAATACATAGCTTTCTTTGATCTTATCCCGGTTCAGGACCTGACCTGGTCTGGCTACGATCTACCAGCAATCCTGCGCGCCGCGCGGAGTTTACAGGCCAGCGGGACTGTCCCTGAAAAAATCAGGTTTATCGACGATCCCGGCACGGCGGGGCAGGTGGATATGCTGCTGGCCTCGGGCTTGCTGCAATACCTTGATGTCTCGCTGGCAGAACTGCTGGGGCAAATGGCAGCCCCGCCGCGATATGTCCTGCGTTGGTTCCCTATCATATCCGCGCCAAATCAACCTTTGAATCCTCATTGTCCGATCGGGGCTATCGTATCAGGGATCAATGGCCGATTCCGGACCTCAGCCACCGTATTTCCACCCATCCCTGGCTGCCTGCAAGCCAAAGCACAGGTTACATGCTTGAGCGGGTTGACGAAAACCAGAGTCTCGCCGCGCGATGGCTTGGACAGAAACAATGCAAATAATCAGCACACTATGTTTTCGGGGGCCGGACAACCCGCGGTTTGTGGGATTTCCCTCGCCGACACGAAACTTAAGCAATACCCAGTCTTGGGTAGCTGCCAGGGAAAATAGATGCCTCCGGCAGTACCGGAACCGGCAAAACCTGACGGAATTCTTAGTATAAATGACCCGTCAAAGTCTCGCGGTCGCATTTGCCGTTTTTGCTTAAGGTTAACGCCGACCAGCCGGGATGCGACCCTTAGGGCCCATTGTTAAGGGGTGGGGCCGCTACGTGATACTCGACCGGCCTGTCGTTTCGGGGGGCTTCGGGGCAACACAGGAAAAGAGGCTAGGGATGACGTCATCTGACACCACTGCCGGGCACGCGCCAGCGTATCGTTTCGACGCAGACCGCAGCTTGATCTCATATGTGGCCGAAATTGCCCGGATACAGCCTGACGCCCCGGCGCTTTTGCTTGCGGACCGGGTTGTCAGCTACGGCGAATTGCTGGACCGGGCCGATGTTTATGCGGCGGCGTTTCAGGACAAAGGCGCCGGACCCGGTGGGTTTGTCGGTTTGCTGGTGTCGCGATCCTTTGACTGCATCGCCGGGATGCTGGGCGCGTTGCGCATCGGTGCGGGTTATGTGCCGCTGGACCCCAGCTATGCCTCGGAAAGCCAACTTGGCAATATCACCCGTCAGTTACCCTTTGCCGCAGTGCTGGTTGATCCGGTCTATAGCGAGATTTCCGACAGGCTGATCGACGCCGCCGTTGTTCTGCCAGTGATCGGCGACGGCGCGACTGATCCCGGACCGAAACGCCATTGGCCCGAGGTCAACGGATCAGACCCGGCCTATCTGGTGTTCACATCCGGCACCACCGGCCAGCCCAAAGGGGTCATTCTGGCCAATCGCGGGCTGGCGTCGTTTTCGCTGGATCAGACCGTGTTCCGCCTTGGCCGCGACGATATCATGATGCACGCCACCAGCATGGCCTGCGATGGCGGCCTTCTGGAAGTCTGGCCCGCCCGTCTGAACGGCGCGGCGCTGGCCATTGTCGACGGGACAAAGCCAACACTGCAGGACATGGCCAACACAATCACCCGCCACAAGGACACGGTGACTTTTCAATATATCGGCATGCATCAATTGCTGGTGGATCACCACTTGGATGCCTTTAAAACCTTGCGCCTAGCCTTGACTGGCGGCGATATCATGGCGCCTGACCATGCCCGCCGCCTGAAAGCAGCCTAACCCGTTCTGTCGTTTGTTAATCTTTATGGGCCGCCCGAAGCGTCTTGTATTTCGCTCGGGCAAGAGGTGACGGACGATCTGTTGACAGGGCAACCGATTCCGATTGGTAAACCACTGGTGCATGAATGCGCCTTTATCGGGGACGAGGATTTTCACGAGGCACCGGTTGGCCATCTGGGCCAGTTGGTGATTGGGGGCCCCGGCGTGGCGCTGGGGTATTACAACATGCCCGAGAAAACCGCCGCCGCCTTTATCCCTGATCCCCGGCCAGGTCATTCTGGCACCGTGTATCTGACTGGCGATCTGGCGATGATCATCGAGGATGGGCGATTTGCCTTTGCTGGACGCGCGGACCGCCAGATCAAACTGGGCGGACGCCGTATCGAGATGGATGGCATCGAACATGTCTTGCGTGGATGTGAGGGGGTTCACAATGCCATTGTCGAGGTGGTCGTATCGTCTGCCGGGGATCGGCGGGTCTATGCTGCTATTCAGCCCGAAACCGACATCCCGGCAGATCAGGGCCTGTTTGTGCGTAACGTCCTGGCCCAGGCGCGGCAGGGGCTGCACCCAGAGTTTCTGCGAAAGGTAACCCTGACGGTTCCAGACCTGCCGCTGACCAAAATGGGAAAACCAGATCGCAAAGCGTTGCGCGCGTTGCTTGAGGTCTGGCAGCATATTTTGCAGGGCGACGACCTGATCCAACGGTTCGACCCAAGCGAGCTGGAAAATGTCGTTGACCCGGCAACCCGCGCCAGCCCAAATTACGTCCCCGCCCGGTCGATCCTGAAAGACGTCGACCAGTTTGATGCCAAATATTTCGGGATTTTACCGCGCGAAGCCCAGCGCATGGACCCACAGGCGCGGGTATTTTTGGAACCATGTGTTCAGGCCCTGGACGATGCCGGGCTTGACCCGGCACGCGCTTCCGGTCCGGTTGGCGTGTTTGCCGGCAGCTCGATGAGCACGTATTTGCTGAACAATCTGATGTCTTGCCGGGGCAGCCTGGAAAAATTCAAATCCGGTTTCCAGATCGACGATTACGCCACCCTGACCGGCAATGTCACCGTCTCTTTGGCGACGCGCGTGGCGTTCAAGCTGAACCTCAAAGGCCCGGCGCTGACGGTGCATACTGCCTGTTCGACGTCACTGACCGCGATTGCCCAGGCGGTCACCAGCCAGCGCGCGGGGCAGGCGGATGTTGCATTGGCGGCGGGCGTGTCGATCACCTTCCCGCAAAAACGTGGATATATGACGCAAGAAGGCGGCATGTCGTCGACCGATGGCTTGTGCCAACCCTTTGATGCAAAGGCCGGTGGCACAGACTTTGGCCATGGCGCCGGCGTGCTGGTTCTGAAACGGCTGGCAGATGCGGTTGCGGCGGGGGGTCATATTGAGGCGGTGATCCGGGTCGTTGGGCTGAATAATGATGGCGCCGACAAGATTTCGTTCACCGCGCCTTCGGTCAATGGTCAGGCGGATGCGATCCGCGCCGCGCATAAAGACGCCGGGGTGGCCCCCGACAGCATCAGCTATATCGAATGCCACGGCACCGCCACGCCCTTGGGCGATCCAATTGAAATCCGCGCCCTTAGCCAGGCTTTTGATAGCGTGCCGGGCAAATCCCAATGCGCGCTGGGGTCTGTCAAAGGCAATATCGGGCATCTGGATGCAGCGGCAGGGGGTGCCAGTGTTATCAAGCTCGCGCGGATGCTGCGCGAAGGGATCATTCCGCCGGTGGCGCATTTTGAAACGCCAAACCCACGGATCGACTTTGACTCGGGGCCATTTTTTGTGCCCACGGATGTGATGGATTGGCAAAGTGACGGCCCGCGTCGG
Source organism: Paracoccaceae bacterium (assembly GCA_047639325.1). Taxonomy (GTDB): domain Bacteria; phylum Pseudomonadota; class Alphaproteobacteria; order Rhodobacterales; family Rhodobacteraceae; genus NVQY01. Next base: position 28,934 of record JBLINN010000008.1, read on the forward strand.
GCGGGTGTCAGCGGGTTTGGCGTTGGTGGCACCAATGTGCATCTTGTTCTCGAAGAGCCTCCGGCGCTGTCGCCCGTCGCGACCGCCCCGGAGGGCACAGTTCAGACGCTGAACCTGTCGGCCAAGTCGGCCGAATCGCCGAAAGAGATGAGCCTTGCGCCGGGTCATGCGCTTCAGGCATCGGGCGCGCCCGCGACATTGGCGGATCTGGCCTATACGCTGCAGGAGGGCCGCCAGATTCATCCCTTCCGTCTTGCGGTTGCTGCAACCACGCCACAGGATGCTGCGGCCATTCCCGCATGATGGACCCGGTTGTGGCCCTCTGCACGACGCGATTGCTGCGGCGCATTTGTCGGCGCCGGGCATCCCCTATATTTCGTGCGTCACCGGTGATTGGATCACCGAGGCCGTGGCCTGTGATCCGACTTACTGGGCCGGTCAGGCAAGGGCCCGGTTGCCTTCGAGGCTGGGTTGAAAAAGCTGGTACAAGACGGGCCTCCGGTCCTGCTGGAGGTTGGCGCAGGCAATACTTTTTCGGCCGTTGCGGCGCAAACCCTGCCGCGCGATGCGCATGGTGGCACGTTCCAATCCCTGCCGGATCACACCCGTGATCGGGGCGACGCCGAGGCGATGGCCCAGGCGCTGGGCGGGCTTTGGACGGCTGGCGTGCCGGTAGACTGGTCGCTGTCCGGCCCGCGTGGCCAGCACAAAATTTCGCTGCCCGGACCCGGTTTCAGCGCAAACGGCACTGGGCTGATCCGGTTGCCTCGGGCGCCGACGCCATACCCAAAGCCACAATTCCCGAACCGGTCGTCGTTGCGACGACCCAGCTTTCTGCACCTTCTGTAACCGCGAGTCCCATTATGCCCGAACAAACACCACAACTGCCGCGCACAGACCGCCTGACGGGCGAGTTGATCACCCTGTTCTCAGACCTTTCGGGCGAGGATTTGACCACAGAAGATGCAAGCACGCCCTTTCTGGAGCTTGGGTTTGACAGCTTGTTCATGGGCCAGGTCGCGCAGGCGCTGGACAAAGATTATGGCGTGCAATTGACGTTCCGGGCCTTGTTGTCCAACTATCCAACGCTGGATGCGTTGGCAGGTTATCTTGACCAAACGCTGCCTGTGGATGCGCCGTCGCAGCCAGCTCCAGCTGTGCAAGCGAGCGTTGTCGAGACACCTGCGCCCACCCGCCGCAATCATGCCGATGACGCAGCCCGCACTGGCACTGCAGGCATCGGCGGCCCCGCTATCAGGTGATCTTGCGGGCGTGCTGCAGACACAAATGCAGACGATGCAGGCGGTTTTTGCGGGCCAACTGCGATTGCTTGGAAACCCCTCGGCGATGCCCGTGATCACGCAGGCCCCAGCGGTGTCCACCCCGCCGGTTTCCGCTCCCGTGCCCGTGGCCGATAATACCCCATCCGCGCCAGCCCCCCGGGCGGAGCCCGCACGACCCCCACCAACCTTCAAAGTCGGGCGCGCGCCGAGCCTTGCAGGCATGGACCTGACAGCCCAGCAGCAAAGCTTTGGCGATGATCTGACGGCCCGTTACAGCGCAAAATTTTCGAAATCCAAGGCGCGTACCCAGGAAAACCGCGATGTTCATGCGGACCCGCGCACCGTTTCCGGTTTTAGACCGGAATGGAAAGAACTGACCTTTCCGATTGTCGCGGCCCGGTCCAAGGGGGCGTTTTTCGACGATCTGGACGGCAATCGGTTTGTTGATCTGGTGAACGGATTTGGCCAGACGGCCTTTGGCCATTTCCCCGATTTTGTGACCAAAGCCGTGAGCGAACTGATGGACCGCGGCTTTGCCATCGGGCAGCAATCTGACAATGCCGGGCCGGTCGCGCGCCGGTTTGCGCGGATGACCGGGCATGACCGGGCATGAACGGATGACGTTCTGTAATACCGGGTCCGAGGCGGCGATGGCCGCCATGCGCCTGGCACGCACAGTGACCGGACGCGAGAAAATCGTGGTGTTCTCAGACGATTACCATGGCCAGTTGTAACAGGGGCAAAACCCCGGGCGCAGCTTTGGTTGTCTTTTCGGACATGGTCTGGTGCATCGGGCCTGAGCGCGCGCATTTATTTTCCCCGCCCGGCTTG
>JBLINN010000009.1:0-29790 GCA_047639325.1 Paracoccaceae bacterium
GGCCAACAGGGCGGGACGCTGAAAACCTTTGTGACGCGGTCCAAGGATATCCGCCAGATGGTGGTCTATGGCTATGCGCGGCTGGTGGGGTATGACTATGATTACACCCTGATGCCCGACCTTCTGGCGTCTTATGACAATCAAGATAACAAGGTTTTCACGCTGCACCTGCGCAAAGGGCACAGCTGGTCTGATGGCCACCCGTTCACATCCGACGATTTCCGCTATTGGTGGGACGATGTCGCCAATAACGACAAACTAAGCCCGGCAGGCCCGCCGGATTTCCTGCGTGTCGAAGGCCAATTGCCCCGGGTTTCGTTCCCGGACGCACAGACAGTTGTCTATGCGTGGGACAATCCAAACCCGAATTTCCTGCAATCGCTGGCGCAAGCCCGCCCGCCGTTCATCTTTCGCCCGGCGCATTTCCTGAAACAATATCATGTTGACCATGCCGACCCCGCCGCCTTGGCCGTAGAGGTCGAGGACGCAAGGGTCAAAAGCTGGGCCGCGCTGCATAACAAGCGCGACAACATGTATAAGTTCGACAATCACGAACTGCCCACGTTGCAGCCCTGGATGAATTCCAGCTCTGGCAAGAAAATCCGGCACCTGTTTGTGCGCAATCCCTATTTTCACCGGATCGACAAGAACGGCGTGCAGCTGCCCTATATCGACGTGGTCGAGATGGAAATCATCAGCGGCGGTCTGGTCGCGGCCAAATCCAACGCTGGCGAGGCCGATCTGCAAAGCCGGGGCCTGGATTTCCGCGATATCGCCATTCTGCGCAAGGGCGAGGCCGATGGCGGCAATTACAAAACCTTTCTGTGGGGCAATGGGGCCGCATCGCAAATCGCGATCTATCCCAACCTGAACTATGCCGATGAAGCCTGGCGCGCGGTGCTGCGCGATGTAAACGTGCGCCGCGCCCTGTCGCTGGGCATTGATCGCGATACCATCAACAAGGCGCTGTATTTCAAGCTGGCCAAAATAGGGTCAATGACGGTGCTGCCATCCAGCCCGTTTTTCGTTCAGGCCAACCGAGACTCTTGGGCCGCTTATGATGCCGATCAGGCCAACGCGCTGCTGGACGCCGCCGGGTTGGGCCAACGTCTGGGAAACGGCATCCGCCAACTGCCCGACGGGCGCCCGATGGAGATTGTGATTGAAACCGCCGGCGAGCGGCAAGAGGTGGAAAACGCCTTGCAGATCATCACGGATAATTGGCGCGATATCGGCGTGAAACTGGTGATGCGCCCGCTGGACCGCGATATTCTGCGCAACCGTATCTATGCGGGTACAACGATGGCCGCTGTCTGGTTTGGCTGGGATAACGGCATTCCGCAAACCTATACGTCACCCGATTATCTGTCGCCGCGCTATCAGGAATTCTTTGCCTGGCCGAAATGGGGCCAGTACTACCAGACCAATGGCGAAGTGGGCGAGGCCCCCGACATTCCCGAGGCCCAACGCCTGATGCAACTGGCGCTGGACTGGGACCGTGCCACATCAGACGAGGAACGCACCGCGGCCTGGCGCGAGATGCTGGCGATCCATGCGGATCAGATCTATGGCATCGGCATTCTGGCCGAAGCCCCGCAGCCGGTGGTGGTAAACTTGGCCTTGCGCAACGTGCCGGTGAAAGGCATCTGGGCCTGGGACCCGGGCGCGCATTTCGGCATCCACCGCCCGGACGAGTTTTTCTTTGCCCCCGGCGAGGGTGAGTAATGGACCTGTTGCGCTACTCAATCTACCGCTTTGCCACCATGTTGCTGACGCTGCTGGTGGTATCGGGGATGGTTTTTATCATCATCAACCTGCCGCCCGGTGACTATCTGAGCAATCAGATCAGCGAGTTGCGCGCCACCGGCCAATCTGCCGGTGTGGCCAAGGCGGAATTCCTGCGATCTGAATACGCACTGGATCGGCCGCTGTATCAGCAATATCTGATCTGGATCGGCTTTATCCCCGGGCCCCATGGGTTTTCCGGGATGATTCAGGGCGATTTCGGCTGGTCGTTTGAATTTGACAGACCGGTCTCGGAAATCGTTGGCGATTCCCTGTGGCTGACCGTGTTGGTCAATCTGGCGGCGGTGCTGTTTGTCTATATGGTCGCCCTGCCGTTGGGGGTTCTGGCGGCGGCAAAGTCCAAGACCTGGGTCGATTATTCCTCGGCCTTTGTCGGGTATCTGGGGCTGGCGACGCCGAACTTTTTGCTGGCGCTGATCATGTTCTACTATGGGCATAAATATTTCGACCTGCCAATCGGCGGCTTGATGGACCCGGTCTACGAAGGCGAGGCAATGTCTTGGGACAAGGTTAAATCCATCCTGATCCACCTGATCGTGCCCACCTTTGTGATCGGCACCTCAGGGGCGGCGGCGATGATGCAGCGCCTGCGCGCCAACCTGCTAGACGAATTGGGCAAGCCATATGTCGAAACTGCCATTGCCAAGGGGATGAGCCCGCCACGGATGCTAACCAAATATCCGCTGCGCATGGCGTTCAACCCGTTTGTTGCCGATATCGGCAACCTGCTGCCATCCATGGTGTCGGGCTCGGTTCTGGTGTCGGTGGTGCTGGGGCTGCAAACCATCGGCCCAACCCTGCTGACCGCGCTAAAGACCCAGGATCAGTTCCTGTCGGGCTTTGTGCTGATGTTTGTAGCGCTGCTGACGCTGGTGGGCACGATGATTTCAGATGTGCTGCTGGTGCTGCTTGATCCGCGCATCCGGTACGAGGGGCGCGAGACATGACCAAGCTACCTGATGGCCGCTATGTAGATGATGCGCCCTATGACCCGGATGCCAGCCTGCAAATGCTGGAACGGCGCGATTTGGACGCGCCCAACTGGCTGTTGGTCTGGCGCAAATTCAGAAAGCACCGGCTGGGGCTGGTGTCTGGCATCTTCCTGTTGCTCAGCTACCTGATGCTGCCCTTCGCCGGGTTCATCGCGCCCTATACCCCGAACGAACGGCACTCGGACCACCTCTATTCGCCGCCACAATCGGTGCGCTTGATGCATGAGGGCGCGTTTATCGGGCCGTTTGTGTATCCGATGACCTCAGAGGCCAATCTGGAGACGTTTCAGTGGGAATTCGTGCCGGACGAAACCCGGCCCATGCCGCTAGAGTTTTTCTGCGAGGCGGACACTTACAAGCTGTCCGGGTTGTTTCCTACCAACAAACACCTGTTCTGCGCCCCCGAAGGCGCGACAGTGTTCCTGTGGGGCTCGGATCGGCTGGGCCGCGACGTGTTCAGCCGGATCTTTTATGGCGCGCAGCTGTCGCTGACTGTCGGATTGATCGGCATTTCAGTGTCATTCCTGCTGGGCATCAGCTTTGGCAGTGTCGCCGGGTATTTTGGCGGCAAGATCGACTGGTTTATCAACCTGGTGATCGAGATCCTGCGCAGCCTGCCGGAATTGCCGCTGTGGCTGGCTTTGTCAGCGGCGGTTCCGTCGAACTGGGGACCGGTGGCGGTGTTCTTTATCATCTCGCTGATATTGGGAATATTGGACTGGCCGGGGCTGGCACGCGCGGTGCGGGCCAAGTTCCTGAGCTTGCGTGAAGAAGAATATGTGCGCGCGGCGGAAATGATGGGGGCCAGTTCCGGGCGGGTGATCCGTCGGCATTTGCTGCCGAATTTCATGTCGCACCTGATCGCCAGCGCCACGCTGTCGATTCCGTCGATGATCCTGGGCGAAACCGCGCTGTCCTTTCTGGGCCTCGGCCTGCGCGCCCCTGCCGTTAGCTGGGGGGTGATGCTGAACGATGCGCAGAACCTGACTTCGGTCGAGATTTACCCCTGGATCGCCATCCCGATGCTGCCGATCATCGTGGTGGTGCTGGCCTTTAACTTTCTAGGCGACGGGCTGCGGGATTCCCTGGACCCTTACGCAAGCTGACAGACCCCGTAGGGTGTGCATTCTGCGCACCGTTGCGAAAGGTGCGCAGAATGCACACCCTACGGCGTTGCGCGTCTAGACCCAGCCGCGTTTTTTGGCCAGGCTATGCACGCCCCAAACCACGGCGATACCAATCGCGGACAAGGCCAGAATTGCAGGCCAGCTGAGGTCTTTCATCTGGGCGCCAAGATAGGTCGACAACAGGGTGATCGGCACAATGCCCAGCCCGGTTGTCCAGACAAACGTCCAGACCGGCACTCGGGTCAGGCCAGCCGCATAGTTGATCAGGTTAAACGCAATCACCGGAATGAACCGGCTGATCAACAAGGTGAACGCCCCTTGTTGGTCGGTCCATTTGTCCAGGGTTTCCCCCTGCGCGCCCGACAGATACTGCTGGATCAGCCCCCGCCCAAAAGCGCGTGACAGGCCAAAGGCCAGCAGCGCGCCGATCATCGCCCCGACCCAGATCAGCGCGGCCCCTGTCAGCGTGCCAAACACCGCCCCGGCACAAACCGCCAGAACTTCGGCCGGAAAGGGCACAAAGCTGTGCACAATCATCAGCCCGATCACCACCATCGGCGCCCACAGGCCCATCGAGCGGATCCAGTTGCTCATCTCGCCGGGACTGGGCCACTGATCATTCAGGGTCAATATCAGGGCCGCACCCACCAGCAACAGGGCGACCACACCCACCAGCACGCCTATACGCGCAGGTGTCAGCACAAGCAGGTCATCCGGCAAATCGCCAGCCGGTCGCCGCCGGGCAGGTTTCTGTCGCCACGCCTAGCGGTCATCGCCACTGGGGCCAATTTCATCCAGGTAATCCTCGTCGATAACGCCCTGCACGGCCCCGGCCACTGCCTCTTTCTGCTCAGTGTTCAGGTCATCCACCTTGGCATCGGCCAGCCGCACCGTCACTTCACGATGCGCGAAATGGATGCCTTCGCGGGCAAAGCGTTCGCGAATTTCCTCGTAAACTTTCTTGCGCACCAGCCATTGATCGCCCGGTTTGGTCATAAATTTGACCCGAATAATCATCGCACTGTCCTGCATTTCGATCACCCCCTGCGATTTCAGCGGCTGAATAAAGTTTCCACCGATCACCGGATCATCCAACAGCTCGACCCCGAGGTTCTTGATCATCTTGCGTACCTTTTCCACATCGGTGTCATAGGTCACTCGCAACGGCAGCTTCATGATCACCCAATCGCGGGAATAGTTGGTCAGCACCTTGATTTCGCCAAAGGGAATGGTGTTCAGCGCCCCCAGATGGTGGCGCAGCTGGAACGAGCGGACCGAGATCTTCTCGACCGTGCCTTTCACGTCGCCAATGTCGATATATTCGCCCTTGCGGAACGCATCATCCAGCAGGAAAAACGCCCCCGAAAAGATATCGCGCACCAGGGTTTGCGAGCCAAAGCCAACCGCCAGTCCCACCACACCGGCACCGGCAAACAGCGGGCTGACGTTAATCCCTATCTCCATTAACGCGATCAGCGCGATTGACACGATCACCACCGCCAGAATGGCGCCGCGGAACAGCGGCAGCAGTGTGGCCAGACGGCTGGCGCCGGTATCGCCGCCCTCGTCGCCCAATTCGCCGCCGACCACATCCACAGTTTCTTCGTCGATCTTGCTGTCGATCCAGATGCGGAAGAAATGATAGACGATGTAGCCGATGAACAGGATGCTCACCACATCCAGCACCCGCGCCGACAACGAGTTTTCCAGCATGTTCGATTCGGGGTTCCAGATCAGGATCAGCGCATAGCTGCCCGCGACAAAGGCCAGAATACCGGCCACCCGGCGGGCCAGATCCTCGTAGGTGGCAATTGGATGGCTATCCAAGTCAGACCGGAGCAACTCACCATCCAGGTATGTGCCGTCTTCCTCGGCATCGGCAGCGGCCAGATCGCTGTTGATCCGGTCCACCCGGCGGATCCGGTCGAAATAGCGTTCGATCACGAAGTTGATCCCGCCATAGACCACGATGATCGACATGAAGATGCTATAGGTTCCAGCGACCAACGGCAGCGAAATCGGCTGCTCCAGCACCAGATCAAAGGCCAGCTCAAACCAGCTGAACACGATATAGATCATCAGCAATGGTGCCCAGAAAACCGATAGCAGCCGGGTGATCCACGACACCTCGATTACTGATCTGCCATTCAGGATTGCGTTGGTGATTGCCGTGCGGTTGAACAAGATCATCGCCACGGTCACCAGGCTGCCCACTAGCGCCAACAACCCGTAAAGAATGGCATAAACGTTGTAATTCAGGCCGAAATCGCTGATCCAGGTGCTGAAGATCACCGACGAGATGTCATAGGTCGCCAGCAGGCGCGCCCAGTAATACAGCCGTTTTGCGTCACGGTCGGAAAATCGCGGAATCCGATATTGCTTAAGAAACGGCGACAACACCATACGCCACACATCCGACACCGTGCGCGATGCAAAGAAGGCCGCATAGATCGCCGTCACAGTGAATTGCACCGACAGGTCATCAACAGAGCCGAAAATCAGGTATCCCGCGACATAAGACGTTACCATCGCATAGACCGTGCCGCCAATGCCCATCAGAAAGCGGAACACCAGCAACGGCATCTTTTCGTGATAGCCCTGCGGGTTCTCCAGGCTGCGCGCCACGATTAAATTCTTGGCAAAGTGTTCGCCATAGGTCTTGGTGGTGAAATACATCGCGCCAACGATCAGCAGCAAGGTCCAGAACAGCACCTCGACATAGGTCATGATGCGCCCGTCCGGGCTGGTGGCGCGCAGGATAAACTTTACCTCGGCGATCGAATTTGGCAGGGCCTGCAACCGCTCGTGCAGGGTGTGGCGAAAGTGGCTGATTTCGGATTGGGCGTGCATCAGCGACGATGCCCCGTCCATCGCGCCTGCTGTGCCCTCTGGGGTGGTTGCCGGTTGTCCGGTGGTGGTGATCACCTGGCCATCGCTGCCAATCACCACCACGCTGACACCGCTTTGTGCGGCTTCGCGCAGGGCCGCGGCCAGAACGCTTTCTGGCGTGTCCTCTGCTGGCTCTTGCGAGGCAGCCCCAAGGCCGGGCAGGCCCGGAATGATTTGCGCAAAGCCGGGCAGTGCGGCAAAGACCGCCATCCAAAGAAACAAGGCGGCACGAAGGGCAAATTGCGGCATGGTGCTGGATGATCCCGTAAATTTTCTAACCCAATAGCTACCCGAGCCGCAGACCCTGTGCAAACGGCATCGACTCGGGCCGGACGCCCCCTGTGCAACACCGGTGCAATTGGTCGCGCAATACCGGGTTTCCAAACAGCGTCAGTTTAACTATTCAGAAATATGTCGCTTGCAGGGTTATCAGCGGCACAAGACCGGCATGGAAACTAGGCACAAAGCTGAGCACCGACATGAGCAGCGCAACACATCATAGCCAGACGCCGCGTGGGTCACGCGCACCACGTGTGATGCTGTACAGCCACGACACGTTTGGGCTGGGCCATCTGCGCCGCTCGCGTGCGCTGGCGGCGGCAATCACCGAGGCCGACCGGGATGCGTCGGCGATGATTCTGACCGGGTCGCCAATTGCCGGGCGATTCACCTTTCCCCGGCGGGTCGATCATATGCGCCTGCCCGGAGTGACCAAGCGCAGCGATGGCAGCTATGTCAGCACCTCGATGGGCATGTCGATTGAGGAAACCACCGATATGCGCGCCGGGCTGATCCAGTCTGCCGCGCAGCAATACGAGCCCGATGTGCTGATCGTTGACAAGGAACCCACCGGGTTTCGCGGCGAATTGCTGCCAACCCTGCAAGAGCTGCATAGCGCCGGGCGCACCAAGCTGGTTCTGGGTCTGCGCGACGTACTGGACGAACCCGAGGTTCTGGCCACCGAATGGGAGCGCAAAGGCGCTGTCGAGGCGGCCGAGGCATATTATGACGAAATCTGGGTCTATGGGCTGCGATCCATTTATGACCCAACGGCGGGCCTGCCCTTCAGCGCCGATCTGCAACGCCGCATGCACTGGACAGGCTATTTGCGCCGCGATCTGGGGCCGCTGGGCACCCCGCCCGACCAGCCCTATATTCTGATCACCCCCGGTGGCGGCGGTGATGGCAAGGCGATGGTTGATCTGGTTCTGGCCGCCTATGAACAGGACCCGGACCTGTCACCGCGCGCCGTGCTGGTCTATGGGCCGTTTCTGGGCGGCAAGGACCGGGATGATTTCGAAGACCGGGTTGCAGCACTTGCGGGCCGGGTCACGGCGGTAGGGTTTGAATCGCAAATCGAAACCCTGTTTGACGGGGCCAGCGGTGTGGTCTGCATGGGCGGCTATAACACCTTTTGCGAGGTTCTGTCGTTCGACAAACGCGCTGTCATTGTACCGCGCACCGTGCCGCGTCTGGAACAATGGATTCGCGCCAGCCGCGCGGAAAACCTTGGGCTGGTGCGGATGCTGGACGAGACCCGCGATGGCATGACCCCCCAGTCAATGATCCGCGCCATTCGCGCGCTGCCTGATCAGAACCTGCCTTCCCAGGCGATTTCCAGCGGCTTGCTGGACGGGTTGGACTACGTCACAGGGCGCGTAGCCGCCCTGCTGGCCAAAAGCGCCGAGCAGGCCGCCGAATGAACCAGGGGCAACCGCCGCTGGCGGTGCTGGTCAAAGGCTGGCCGCGCCTGTCCGAGACATTTATTGCCCAGGAACTGGTCGCGCTGGAACAGGCCGGGCACCACTTTGACATCTGGTCGCTGCGTTTTCCCACCGACAAAAAGCGCCACCCGCTGCATGACCAACTGACGGCCAAGGTGCGGTATCTGCCGGAATACCTGTATCAGGAACCGGGCCGCATCTGGGCCGCCCGCGTGGTGGCACGCACCCTGCCCGGCTACGCCGCTGCCTATCGGGTCTGGCGCGCCGATCTGCGGCGTGACCCCAGCCATAACCGCATTCGCCGCTTTGGGCAGGCTTGCGTATTGGCTGCCGAACTGCCCGCCGATACCCGTGGCCTTTACGCGCATTTCCTGCACACGCCCTCATCGGTGGCGCGCTATACCGCCATCATGCGCGGCCTGCCTTGGGGCTTTTCTGCCCATGCCAAGGATATCTGGACCTCGCCCGATTGGGAAATCCAGGAAAAGCTGGCCAGTGACGGGCATGGCGCCACCTTCGGCGCCACCTGCACCGGGTTTGGCGCCAAGCACCTGCGCGAGATGGCAGACGACCCGGCGCGCATTGACCTGATCTATCACGGGCTGGACCTTGGCCGTTTTCCTGAGCCGCCGGATCGGGTGCTGCGCAAACCCGGCGACCCGATGCACCTGCTATCCGTCGGGCGGTTGGTCGAGAAAAAGGGTTTCGACAACCTGATCGACGCGCTGGCGCTGCTGCCGGCAGGGCTGAACTGGCGCTGGACCCATATCGGCGGCGGCACCTTGGAACAGGTACTCAGCGAACAGGCCAAGACGGCGGGTATCGCTGATCGCATCACCTGGCGCGGCGCTTGTGACCAACCCGAGGTGATCGCCGCGATGCGCGCCGCTGACCTGTTTGTGCTGCCCAGCCGGATCGCGGCGGATGGCGACCGTGACGGGCTGCCGAATGTGCTGATGGAGGCTGCGTCGCAGCGCCTGACCATCCTTTCCACCACCGTCTCGGCAATCCCGGAATTCATTGACAGCGGCACCCACGGGCTGCTGACCCCGGACACGCCTCAGGCGCTGTCGGAGGCGATTATGCAGCTGGCCAATGACCCGACCCAATCCGCCGCGCTGGCCGAGGCGGCGCTGACCCGGCTGCGGGCCGATTTTGGCATGAGTCCCGGCATCGCCCGCCTGTCACAGCGGCTAACACAGATGTGCGACGGGGCCTGACGCATGGCCCGCGTCGCCTTTTACGCGCCGATGAAGCCGCCCAGCCATCCGGTGCCCTCGGGCGACCGGGAAATGGCGCGCAACCTGATGGCGGCGATTGGCGCGCGGGGCGACCCCGTTGATCTGGTGTCCGAGCTGCAGATTTATGACGGCAAAGGCGATGCCGCCCGACAGGCCGACCTTGCCCGCCAAGCCACGGCTGAAGTCCAACGCCTGACGCAAGCGCTGGCGGGCGACGATACCGCCCTGTGGGTGACCTATCACAGCTATTACAAATCCCCCGACCTGATCGGCCCGGCGGTTTGCAAGGCCCTGAACCTGCCCTATATTCAGATCGAATCCACCCGGGCACGCAGCCGCCTGACCGGCCCCTGGGCCGATTTCGCCGCCGCCACCGAAACCGCCGCCGACGCCGCCGACGTCATCTTTTACCTGACCCGCCTTGACCTGATCACCCTGAAACGCGACTTGCGCGACGGGCAGCGGTTGATCCACCTGCGCCCGTTCCTACCGCAATCCAACCTGCCCGCTGCCGCCGATTGCACCAGCGGTCCGATGATCAGCGTTGGCATGATGCGCGAACGCGACAAGCTGCCGTCCTATCAGATCATCGCCGAAACCCTGTCATATCTGCGGGGCGACTGGCGGCTGGACATCGTCGGCGACGGCCCCGCCCGCGCGCGGGTGCAGGCGCTGATGGCGCCGTTTGGCACCCGCGTGCGGTTTCTTGGCCAACTTGACCGCCCCGCACTGGCCGCCGCCTACCAAAACGCCTCGCTGTTCTTCTGGCCCGGCGTGAACGAAGCCTACGGCTTGGTCTATTTGGAAGCCCAGGCCGCAGGTCTGCCGGTAGTCGCGCAAAACCGCACTGGCGTGTGCGAAGTGGTGCTATCTGGCACGCAACCATCACCCGAGGCTGGTCCACAGGCGCTGGCCCGCGCCCTTGATCACTTGCTGAATACCCCATCCGAGCGGCAACGCCTTGGCCGCCAAGCCCGCGAGACCATCGCCCAAAACCACCTGACAGACGCCGCCACAGACACCTTCTGGTCCGCCATCACCCCCTTGCTGGAGCGTTCCGCATGATCCGCCTTGCCCTGTTGCGCCATGGCCCTACCGACTGGAACCGCGCCGGACGCATCCAGGGACGCAGCGATATCCCGCTGGACGATCAGGCACGCGCCGACCTGTCAGGGTTCCACCTGCCGCCCCCCTGGGACAGCGCCGATCTGTGGTCCAGCCCGTTGCTGCGTGCCGCCGACACTGCCCGGATCGTTGGCGGACGTGCGCCGCAAACCGCGCCGGAACTGACCGAGATGAACTGGGGCGACTGGGAGGGCAAGCGCGGCATGGATCTGCTGGCCGACCCCACCAGCGGCTTTCGTCATATCGAGCATTGGGGCTGGGATTATCACGCGCCCGGCGGCGAAAGCCCGGCGGATCTGTGGGACCGATTGCAACCGTGGCTGGCCAGCCTGCAACGCGATACGGTGGCGGTCTGTCACATCGGCATCATGCGGATATTGCTGGCGCGCGCCCATGGCTGGGATTTCGACGGCGCAGCGCCCTTTGCCGTCAAACGCAACCGGCTGTTCATCCTGCACTACGACAACGGCCTCCTTACGGCTGAACCTGACCCGGTGCGCCTGCTGCCCACCGGACCCACGCCATGAGGGTTCTGATTGTCGTCACCCATCTGCTGGGCACCGGGCATCTCAGCCGCGCACTGACGCTGGCGCATGCTTTTAAGGAAGCCGGACATCATGTGCGGCTGGTGTCAGGCGGGATGCCTGCGCCGCAACTGGACCAGACCGGGGTTGAGATGGTGCAATTGCCACCGCTGCAATCTGATGGCACCAACTTTATCCGTCTGCTGGACGCGACCAATCAGCCCGCCGACGACAGTTACCTGACCAACCGCCGCGCCGCGCTTGTGGCCACACTTGATCCCGCGCCAGACGTTGTAATGACCGAGCTTTACCCCTTTGGCCGTCGTATTCTGGCCAAGGAATTCCTTGCCCTGCTGGACGTGGCACATACCCTGCCCCGCCGCCCGGTGATCCTGTCATCGATCCGCGATATCCTGGCCCCACCATCAAAACCCGCCAAAGCCACCACCGCCGATCAGATCATCGCGCAATATTACGACGCGGTCCTTGTGCATTCCGACCCGCAGACCACCACGCTGGATCAAAGCTGGCCGGTATCCGACACACTGGCGGCCAAGCTGCGCTATACCGGTTACGTCGCGCCCGACCCAACCGGGCCCCACCCGGATCGCGCCGGAACGGGCGAAATCCTTGTCAGCGCCGGGGGCGGTCAGGTGGGCACCCCGATTTTCGAGGCCGCAATGGCGGCAGCACAGGCGATGCCCAACCGTCAATGGCGCCTGCTGGTCGGCGGCCGCGATCCTAAGGCCCGCATCGACGCGTTGCGCGCCACCTATCCCAACAGCCCGGCACACTTAGACCCCGCCCGCCGGGATTTCCGCGCGATGCTGTATCACGCTGCGGCCTCTGTCAGCATGTGCGGCTATAACACCGCGCTGGACCTGTTGCAGGCGGGGCCCCCGGCGGTGCTAATCCCGTTTGATGCAGGCCAAGAGACCGAACAGACCCTGCGTGCCCACAGCCTTACCACCCTTTCCGGCATAAAGGTGCTCGCCAACGCCGACTTGACCCCGGACACGTTGTGCGCAGCCGTTGCCAGTGCCATCGCCGCCCCACGCCGCAGCAACACCGGGTTGCGGTTTGACGGCGCAGCGCAATCCGTGGCACTCGCCTGTAACATGGTAAAGGCACGCGCATGAAACCGGACTGGACCCCACTGGATACCGAACTGGCCCGCTGGGCGAATGCGGACCTGACCCTGCCGCTGTGGTGGCGCGACGATGACGCCGTGGCGCAGACCCCGGCGCTGGACCAGCTAACCGCCCTGTCAGACGCTTGCGGCATCCCGGTGCATCTGGCGGTGATTCCTGCGATGGCGGATGCCACGCTGGCGACGCATCTGCGCCAACACCCGAACCTGATCCCGATGGTGCATGGCTGGGCACATCACAGCCACGCGCCCGAGGGACAGAAAAAGGCCGAGTTTGGCGCGCATCGCTCTGTGACCGTGATGCAGGACGACGCGGCGCGCGGTCTGGACCTTTTGACGACGCTCTTCGGGGACACACTGCGCCCGATCTTTGTGCCGCCCTGGAACCGGATCGCGCCTGAAATGCTGCCGATCCTGCCCGCACTTGGGTTTACCGCGCTGTCTACCTTTACCCCACGCGCCGCGCCACAGGCCGCACCGGGGCTGGCGCAGATCAACTGCCACCTTGACCCGATTTCCTGGCATGCGGGGCGGTCACTGGCCGACCCGGACGGGCTGATCCGCCAGATCGCCGGGCAACTGGCCGACCGCCGTACGGGTAGCGCCGACAATGCCGAACCCTATGGGTTTCTAACCCATCACCTTGTGCATGATTCTGCGATCTGGGATTTCACCCAGGCGCTGCTGACCCGCCTTGCCGCCGGACCGGTGCATATCTGGGCCGCCCCTGCCACGCCTCAAAAGGATACCCCGACATGAGCCGACTCGATTCCATGCTGCGCCGCTTTGCCGCCCAACGCGACGGGCTGAACTGGGCCGCCGCGCAGATCGCAGACCTGCCCGGAGATGCGCTGGATATGGGACTGGGCAACGGGCGCACCTATGACCACCTGCGCGAAATCCTGCCCGACCGGCGGATTCGGGTGATCGACCGGGTGCTGCAATGCCACCCTTCCTGCACCCCGCCCGAGGCCGATCTGCTGCTGGGCGAGGCCGAACCGATGCTGATCAAACTGGCCGAAGAGGGCGCGCAGATTGTTCTGGCGCATTACGATTTCGGCTTTGGTATCAAAGAAAAAGACGTGGCCGAAGCTGCCCGCCTGTCGCCGATGATCGCGTCGGTGATGCGGCCCGGTGGGCTGATCATCTCGGGGCAACCGCTGGTGGGGTTCACCCAGATCGCCGGGCCGGACAGCATCGCACCGGATCGTTACCTGTTCTATCGCACCTAAGGTCAGGGACATGGATTTCACCCGCTACGCGATCTACTACGCCCCCCCAGCCGACGCCCCCTGGGTGCAGTTTGCCACCCGTTGGCTGGGCTGGGACATGGTGACGGGCTGCGATTGTGACCACCCGGACTTGCCGCTGCCGATCGCCGATATCACCGCAACCCCGCGCAAATACGGGCTGCACGGCACGATAAAGGCCCCGTTTCATCTGACTGACGGATGCAGCCGCGCCGATCTGGAAGCCGCCTGTGACGCGCTGTGCGCAACGCTGGCGCAGGTGTCGTTGGCGGGGCTGACACTGACCCGGATGGGTCGCTTTCTGGCCCTGTGCCCGTCAGAGCCTTCGCCGGAATTGAACGCACTGGCGGCCCGTTGTGTGCAAGACTTGGACCCATTCCGCACGCCACCTGCCGCCGCCGATCTGGCGCGCCGCCGCGCTGCCAATCTGACGCCAGAGCAAGACGCAAACCTGACCCGCTGGGGATACCCCTATGTGCTGGATGCGTTTCGATTTCATATCACCCTGTCGGGCAAGTTGGCCAAAGCCAAGATCGCCCCAGTGCAGTCAGTGTTGGACCTTCAACTGGCCCCGCTGCTGCCCCGTCCGCTGACAATCCCCGACATCGCCCTGACGGGCCAAGCCCCGGACGGGCGGTTCCACCTGCTGCGGCGGTTTCCCTTGCGCGGTTAACCCCTGTTCCTCGCCGCAATCCAGACCTATATCAGCGCTGTACGTAACCCCCCTCTTGAGGTGCCCCGATGTCCTTTGACCGCAAGCTTAAAATCGCCCCTTCCATCCTGTCCGCCGATTTCGCCAATTTTGGCGCCGAATGTCAGGCGATTGAGGCGCAGGGCTGTGATTGGGTGCATGTGGATGTGATGGATGGGCATTTTGTGCCCAACATCACCTTTGGCCCGTCCACCTGCGCGGCGATCCGACCGCATATCAAGGGCGTGATGGACGTGCACCTGATGATCGCGCCGGTTGACCCGTATATCGAGGCGTTTGCCAAGGCCGGCGCCGACGTGATCACCGCCCATGTCGAGGCAGGGCCACATACCCACCGCACCATGCAAGCCATTTGCGGCGCCGGGGCCAAGGCAGGTGTTGCGCTGAACCCAGGCACGCCTGCATCGGCGGTCGAAGCCTTGCTGGATATGGTCGATCTGGTCTGTGTGATGACGGTGAACCCCGGTTTCGGCGGGCAGAAATTCATCCACTCGCAAATAGACAAGGTGCGCCAGCTGCGCGCGATGATCGGCGACCGGCCTGTGCATATCGAAATCGACGGCGGCGTTGATCCGTCGACCGCGCCGCTGGTGGCGCAGGCGGGGGCCGATGTGCTGGTGGCTGGTTCGGCGGTGTTCCGGGGCGGATCGGTCAGCAACCCGGCACCCTATGGTGACAATATCCGCGCCATCCGGCAGGCGGCAGAAGGGACTTATGCGTAGGGTGTGCATTCTGCGCACCATTGGCGCGCGGGGGCGGTAAGGTGCGCTAAAAGCACACCCTACGGCGTCAGCCCCGTCCCGGAAGTGGGTATGAGACCGGGTAAGCCTGTGCTACCCTGATCAAAACCCGGAGTGTGCCAATGTTTACCAGTTTACTTCGCCTGTTAGTATGCCTGTCCCTGATCCTTTCCAGCCCGGTTCTGGCGTCCGAAGGCGGTGGGGGATATGGCGGTTCCACCGGTGGCGGCGGGGCGGCAGGCGGCCTGTCAGCAGCCACCACCAAGAAAGTGGTGCGCACGCTGAAGCGTGGGATCAAGGATTGTCGCAGGCTGAACTCGGTCTATCGCTACGATTGTTACCGGCAAACCTATCGCCTTGCCGCCAACCACCTGAACGGGCGGCCTGCTTATCGCGATGCGCTGGCGGCACTGGTCGCCGTGGAACGCTCGTTAGAACAGATTGTCAGCCGTAACGCTGACCCAGCGGCCCCACCGCTCCGAAAGAGGTTCCAGCAGTTTCAACCGATCAAGCCCGCCGCCCTGCCAAAGGCCAAGGCCCAGTTTACAACCGCGCTGGATCAGGCAGAAACCGCGCTGTTGCGCTCGCCCGATCAAGGCGGCGCGCATTTCGCCCGCATTGCAGAAGCTGTACATTCCAACAAGGTTTTGCTGCGCACGCTTCTGGATCCGGGACGGTTAGAACCGGTGTTTACCCAGTTCGCCTAAAACCCCCGACCGTTACGTCAACTGATCGGCAAACACGTCCAGCAGGCGGTGTTTGAGAATCTTGCCGGTTGGGGCGGCAGGCAGGGCCGTGGCCATCACAATCTGCACCGGCCGCTTGTATCCGGCGAGGCGCTGCGCCACAAAGTCGCGCAGCTCAACAGCGTCCGGCGCATCGCCCTCGGCCACCTGCACAAAGGCCAGAACCTGTTCGTCGCCGTCTTTCATCCGGCCAACCACCGCCGAATGGATAACTTGCGGGTGATCGTTCAGCGCCGCCTCAACCTCGGGCGGGTAGACGTTAAACCCGCCGTGAATGATCAGCTCTTTCGAGCGGCCCACAATGTGCAAAAAGCCACGTTCGTCCATCCGCCCCAGATCGCCGGTATGCATCCAGCCATCGGCGTCCAGCACCCGCGCGGTTTCGCTTGGGTTGCGGAAATAGCCCTTCATCACGTTTGGCCCACGGGTCACAACCTCGCCCACGCCATCACCGCCACCGGGCACGGTTTCGTCAATCTTCACCTCGACCCCCGGAAACGGCGGGCCGGTGGAAATGTCGCTGTCGCCCACTGTATTCCGCGTCACCGACACCCCGGCGGTGGTTTCGGTCATGCCATAGCCGTTCTGAAGGGCGACGCCATAAAACGCCTCGGCCTTACGTTTCCAGGCCGGATCTAGCGGGGCCGCCCCTGACGAAACATACCGCAGCGCGCAGCCCTCAAGCCGGTCAAACCCTTGTTCCTTGGTGTATTGCATCAACAAGGCGTGCATCTGCGGCACGGCGGACAGCAAGGTCACATCGTCGTTCAGCGCCTCGTACAATCGTGCCGTCGAAAACCGGGCCTCTAGCCGCATCAGCGCGCCGACACAGGTGGCCGCCGTCAGGATCGAGGCCAGGCCGAATACATGGGTCAGCGGCAACACGCCAAAGATCACGTCCTGCTGCGTCATCCCCCTGATCGCGACAGAGCTTTTGCCGCCAAAGATCAGGTTTGCGTGGGTCAGCATCACCCCTTTGGGCGGGCCGGTGGTGCCGGTGGTATACAAGATCACCGCCACATCCGGGTCGTCCATCGGGTCACTTGGGAATGGGGTTGCCAGATGCAGCGTGCCAAAAGCGCCAGTGATTTCCTGCGCGTCCATCCGCGCCGCATGGGTGGCGGCATCGGGGGATATGGCGGTGGTCAGCAGGATGGCGGCGGGGTTGGCGTGATCTGTTATGCGGGTCAGTTCCGAGTCCGTCTGGCGGGCATTGACCGGGACGGCGATGGCCCCAAGGCGCGAACAAGCAAACAGCGCGGCGACGGTGGCGGCGCAGTTTTCGGCCACAATCACCACCCGGTCACCGGGGCACACCCCAGCGCCTTGCAGCGTGTCGCGTACCGCGTCGCAGGCGGCATCCAGCGCCGCATAGGTCCAGCTTGCCCCGCCAGAGTCAGTCAGCGCCAGCGCATCGGGCCGCGTGGAAATCTGTGCGTCCAGAAAGTGATGCCAACGGCGCGTCAATGGCGTAACTCCCGCGCACCGATCACTTTTTTGGCCCTTTGGCGATCCGCTTGAACACGCCGGTCGCGGTGGCGATCAGGGCGCCGTCGCTATCGCGCAGCTCTCCATTGGCGTGGCACAGGGACTTGCCACCGCCCGAAACCCGACCGGTGGCTGTCACCCGCCCGCCGCGTGCGGGGGCGATGTATTGGGTGGACAGCGATACGGTTAGAACCAACGCCAAGTTGTCCGGGTCATAATGCAGCGACGCCGCATAGCCGCAGGCGATATCCAGCAGCATCGCCACAAACCCGCCATGCAACAGGTTGTTGCGGTTCAGGTGCTGCGGCTGGATATCCAGCCAACAAGACACAGAGTCGCCGCCCGGGTCCATTTCGACCACATAGCCAACCGAGTCCTGACAGCCCGAGGGCGGCCAGTCCCGCTGAGTGGCCGGATCAAGCGGCGCTGAGGGCAATGAACTGCTCCAGATGATAATCGGTATCGCCAAAGCGGTGATCGGTCATCACGATGCGCTTGGCAATATGGGCCAGTTCATATTCCTGGGTCATGGCGATGCCGCCATGCATCTGGATCGCCTCTTCGGCCACCAAACGCCCCACGCGGCCCATCAGGTTGCGCGCGGCGGCGATTTGCAAGCCTCTGATATTGAGCGATTTTTCAAGATGTCCCGCCGCGTTGATGACCGCAGACCGGGCCTGTTCCAACTCGATCAGCATATCGGACATCCGATGCGCCAGCGCCTGAAACGTGCCGATGGGGCGACCAAATTGTTTGCGGGTCATCAGGTATTCGCGGGTCAGGGCGGTGGCGGTTTCCATGGCCCCCATCGCCTCGGCTGCCAGGGCCACATTGGCGGCGGCCACCACTGTTTCGATGGCTGGCAAGGCGGCACCAGCCGCGCCCAACCGAGCGCTTAGCGGCAGGCTGACATTGTCCAGCGTCACCTCGGCGGCGCGGCCCCCCGCCAGCAGCGGATAGCCATGCATTGTCAGGCCGGGTGTGTCGACGGGCACCAGAAACAGAGAGATGCCGTTGGGGTCATCTGCGCTGCCGCTTTCGCGGCCCGACACGATCAGATATTTGGCGGCCTCGGCATTGACGACAACAGCCTTGCGACCGTTGAGAACGATGTTTTGACCGTTTTGTACATCCCCCGCCCCCCCGGTTTGTCCGTTTTGTACAACCGTGGTGTCCACGCGAGACAGGTCATATCGGCTGATGGGTTCGCCATGGGCGAAGGCCAGATGCAAGCCGCCTGCGATGACCTCTTCGACCAGCGCCTGCTGGCTGTCATCGCCCAGCGCGGCGATCAGGCCACCGCCCAAAATGGCGGTATCCAGAAACGGTTCGACCACACCGGCGCGGCCCAATTCTTCGAACACCACGGCGATGTCGAAACCCGCGCCACCAAAGCCGCCCTGATCTTCGGTGAACAGTGCGCCGATGATGCCCAGATCGGCCAGATCACCCCAGATTTTGGCGCTAAGCCCGGTGTCAGACTCCAGAATATCGTTGCGCGCGGCGGTGCCATAGCGATCACCCAGAAAGCGGCGCAGGGTGTTCTGCAGCATCTGGCGTTCTTCTGTCAGATCAAAGTTCATTTGCCGCCCCCCATCGAGACTTTGGCGATAATCCCGCGCTGGATCTCGTTGCTGCCGCCAAAGATCGACAGCTTTCGATTGTTGAAATATTGCGCCGCCACCGGCCCGGCATAATCCGGCCCTATGGGCGCGTTGTCGCCTTCAACTTCTTCGGAGACAAACGGCATCGCGTAGGGACCCGCCGCACGACGCGCCAGATCGTTGATTTCCTGACGAATGATCGTCCCTTTGACCTTGAGCATCGATGCCTCGACCCCCGGGGCCTGACCAACGGCGGCCTTGGAGATGATCCGCAGATTGGTGGTGGCCATCGCCATCAGGTCGATCTCTACCTGCGCCACGCGGGCGGCGAAATGTGGGTTCTGGATCAACGGTTTGCCGCCAGAAACCTCGGCCCGCGCCATGCGTTTGACCGCATCCAGCCCCGCCTTACTGGACCCGACCCCGGCAATATTTGTCCGCTCGTGGGTCAGCAGGTATTTGGCATAGGTCCAGCCCTTGTTTTCCTCGCCCACCAGATTTTCCACTGGGACGCGCACGTCCGTGAGCCAAACCTCGTTCACCTCGGGACTGCCATCCAGCAGGATGATCGGGCGCACTTCGATGCCGGGGGTGTCCATGTCGATCAACAGGAAGGATATGCCTTCCTGCTGTTTGACATTCGGGTCAGTGCGCACAAGACAGAAAATCCAGTTGGCGTATTGGCCCAGCGTAGTCCAGGTTTTCTGGCCGTTCACCACATAAAAATCGCCGTCGCGCACCGCCTTGGTATTCAACGAGGCCAAATCCGATCCCGCACCGGGTTCGGAATAGCCCTGACACCACCAATCGGTGCCATTCAGGATACGCGGCAGATAGAAATCCTGCTGTTCCTTGCTGCCGAATTTTTGCAACACTGGCGCCAGCATCGACAGGCCAAAGGGCAGAATCCGGGGGGCGTTGGCCTGGGCGCATTCCTCTTCGAAAATATGGCGCTGAACCGCGTTCCATTCCGCGCCGCCAAATTCCTTGGGCCAGTTCGGGGCCAGCCAGCCGCGTTCGTTCAGAAGCGCGTGCCATTGTTCCTGGCCCTCTTTGCCCAACTCCTGACCCAGACGAATTTTTTCCGCTGACTCTTTTGGCAGTTTCTCGTCAAGAAAGGCGCGCACATCGTCGCGAAACCCCAGGTCTTCTGCGCTGTAACTCAGATCCATGCCAACACCCCCAGGGCTTAATAGATTTCAAACAGGCCAGCTGCACCCATGCCGCCACCGACGCACATGGTGACAACGCCCAGCTTGGCGCCGCGACGTTTGCCTTCGTACATCAGATGGCCAACCATCCGCGCACCGGTCATGCCAAACGGGTGGCCGATGGCGATAGAGCCGCCGTTGACGTTGCATTTCTCGTCGTCAATGCCCAGCCGGTTGCGGCAGTACAGCGCCTGCGACGCAAAGGCTTCGTTCAGCTCCCACAGGTCGATATCATCGACCGTCAGACCGTGACGTTCCAGCAAGCGGGGCACGGCAAAGACCGGGCCGATGCCCATCTCGTCAGGTTCACAGCCGGCAACGGCAAAGCCCTTGAACGCGCCCAGCGGGTTCACACCCTGCTGTTCGGCCTGTTTGCTGTCCATCACCACCACGGCAGCGGCACCATCCGACAGTTGGCTGGCGTTCCCGGCGGTGATAAACCCACCTTCGCGGATCACCTTCAGCCCGGCCAGGCCTTCGATTGTGGTGTTGGCGCGGTTGCATTCGTCGCGATCAACGGTGACTTCTTTCATCGAAATCTCGCCGGTTTCGCGGTCTTTGATAGCCATGGTCGCCTGCATCGGCACGATTTCGTTGTCGAACAGGCCGGCCTCTTGTGCCGCCGCGATCCGCAGCTGGCTGCGCAGGCCATAGGCGTCCTGATCTTCGCGGCTGATGCCGTAACGCTGGGCGACGATATCGGCGGTTTCAATCATCGTCATGTAGACGGCGGGTTTGTGTTCCATCAACCACGATTCGTTGGGGTGGCGCGCCTTGGGGGCCACCATAGAGATGCTTTCGACACCGCCCGCCACCATCGGGCCTGCGCCCTCGGTGGTGATGGCGTTGGCGGCCAGTGCAACGGTTTGCAGACCGGACGAACAGAACCGGTTCAACGTCATGCCCGACACGGTCACCGGCATGCCAGCGCGCAGGGCGATCTGGCGGGCGATGTTATCCCCGGTTTCGGCCTCGGGGGCGCCGCAGCCAATCAGGCAGTCCTCGATAGTGGCCGGGTCAAGGCCAGAGCGTTCCACGGCGGATTGCACCGCATGGCCACCCATGGTGGCGCCGTGGGTGACGTTGAACGACCCGCGAAAGGATTTGGCAAGGCCGGTGCGGGCGGCGGAGACGATAACAGCTTGTTTCATGGTCAGGCTTCCTTGTTCAGATCATCAAATGTGCGGCCCTCGGCCACCAGTTTTTCCAGAAGGGGGGCGGGTTGCCAGAAATAGTCGTCTTCCTGGGCATAGGTTTTGATATCGGCCAGCAGGCCGTCCAGCCCGACAATATCCGCCCATTTCAGCGGCCCACCGCGATAACGCGGGAAGCCATAGCCAAATAGCAGCGTCATATCGACATCCAGCGGACGGCGGGCGATGCCTTCGCCGACCACTTTGGCAGCCTCGTTGACCATCGCGGCCATATAGCGGCGCACGATTTCCTCGTCGCTGAAATCGCGCGGGGTAATGCCTTGTGCGGCGCGATCCGCCTTGATCAGTGGCATCACATCGGGGTTTGGCACCCCGGCGCGTTTGCCTGCCTGATAAACGTAATAGCCTTTGCCGGTCTTCTGGCCAAAATTCCCGTCTTCGCACAGCTTGTCGGCATAGGAACTGTCGCGGGCGCGCGGATCAATGCCTTCGGCGCGTTTGCGTTTGCGCACCGCCCAGCCGATATCCAGCCCGGCCAGATCGGCCACCGCGTAGGGACCCATGGCAAAGCCAAACCCGGTCATCGCCTTGTCGATCTGATAGGGGCTGGCCCCGTCCAGGATCATGTGATCGGCGCAGGTACGATAGGTAGACAGGATGCGATTGCCGATAAACCCGTCACAGACCCCGGCGCGGACCGAGGTCTTTTTCATGATCTTGCCCAGCGCAAAACCGGTCGCCACCACATCCGGCGCGGTTTTGTCGGCCACCACCACCTCGAGCAGTTTCATCACATGCGCGGGCGAGAAAAAGTGCAGGCCAATGACATCCGCCGGGCGCGAGGTGATCGCGGCAATTTCGTTCACGTCCAGATAGGATGTATTGGTCGCCAAGATGGCACCGGGTTTGCACACCGCGTCCAGCTTGGTGAAGACGATCTTTTTGAC
Source organism: Paracoccaceae bacterium (assembly GCA_047639325.1). Taxonomy (GTDB): domain Bacteria; phylum Pseudomonadota; class Alphaproteobacteria; order Rhodobacterales; family Rhodobacteraceae; genus NVQY01. Next base: position 22,431 of record JBLINN010000009.1, read on the forward strand.
ACCCATGTCTTCGAACACCGCTTCGATCACCAGATCGGCGTCTTTCAGCGTGTCATAGTCAGTAGAAAGGGTCAGCGCCTTGGTGGTCAGATCTTCGAACTGGGCTTGCGAAATCTTGCTACGCTTTAGCGCGCCACTTAGATTGCCCTCAATGCGGCCACGGGCAGCTTCGGCGGCCTCGGGGGTCATTTCCAGCAGGGTCACGGCCAGACCCGACAGCAGCGCGGCGGTGGCAATCCCTGCCCCCATGGTGCCGCCACCAATCACGCCAATCGCCTTTAGGTCACGCGGTTCGACGCCTTTCAGTTCGGGCAGTTTGCCCACGGCGCGTTCCGAGAAAAACGCGTGGATCAGGCCTTGGCGCTGATCCGTCTCCATCAGCTGCATGAACAATTCACGCTCGCGCTTCATGCCTTGGGCAAACGGCAATTCGGTCGCGGCCTGGATACCGCGCACCGCCACGGCGGGCGATAGCTGCCCGCGTCCTTTTTGCAGGACTGAATCGTAAACCGCATCGAAATCAATCGGCGCAGGGGCTGGCATTTCGCTGATCGGGCGACGTTCTGCGCCGCTGTCCAGCAATTCCTGGGTATAGGCCAGGCCGATTTCGCGCGGATCACCATCGGTGACCCGGTCAATAATCCCCAGATCCAGCGCCTCGGCCGCGCCGACCTGGCGACCAGAGGTGATCAGGTCCAACGACGCATCCAGCCCCACCAGTCGCGGCAAACGCTGGGTGCCACCGGCGCCGGGCATCACGCCGATCAGAACCTCGGGCAGGCCCATGCGCGCGCTTGGCACCGCAATCCGGTAATGCGACGCCAGCGCCATTTCCAAGCCACCGCCCAGCGCGGTGCCGTGCAGCGAGGACACCACCACCAGCGGCGAGGCCTCGATCCGGTCGCAGATATCGGGCAGTTTCGGGCCGCGTGGCGGTTGGCCAAATTCGCGGATATCGGCGCCGGCGAAATATGTCCGGCCTTCGCCATAGATCAGCACCGCCTTGACGCCGTCCAGTTCGGCGCGGGCGATTCCGTCCATCAGCCCCATGCGCACGTCGTATCCCAATGCGTTGACTGGCGGATTCTGCGCCTTGAGAATGGCGATATCGCCCTGTACTTCATACCCGATGGCATCCGTCATTCGGCAGCCTCCCTTAAAATTCCACGACGCTCCCCGCGCCCGGCCGTATTCAACGTTGTATTTGCGCCAAGTGTAGCCGCGAAGTCAAAAGCCGCGCAAACCCCCAGACCGTCTGAAGGGTGCAAACCTTACGTCACAGCATAATTTCACTGTGCGGAACACTGTTTCGCCAGTCAGACCAAGGATTACGGCAAAGATCAAGTCACCTTTGCAATGCTGAACCCCAGAATCCCAGCGGGCGGTGCCTTAGATTATCGCCCGTTCCCGCAACGGTTGCTTTGCCGGAATACGATCATAGGCAAACGGGGTCAGATCCAGCGTCTCGAAACGCCCGGATGTTATCCATTCCGCGATCCCCCGCCCCATTGCCGGGGCCTGCTGAAACCCATGCCCGGAAAACCCGTTGATCATCAGGAAATTCGGCAGATCTGGATGTGGGCCGATAATCGCGTTCTGATCCAACGTGTTATAGGCGTAATGCCCAACCCAGGATTGGCGCAGCTTGAGCGCGTCAAACTGCGGGATACGATTGGCGATGGCGGGCCAGACCACGTCTTGCCACAGATCATGATCCGCTTGGAAATCATCCGCTGCAACCGGGACATCAACGCGCGGCGGGTGACCGGCCATGTAATAGGCGCCATCGGTGCGCACATGCATGCCCGACGGGTCCACCGTTAGGGGCAGGTCACAATCCAGTGGGCGGGCGGCCTCGAACACAAACGTGTAGCGTTTGCGCGGTTCTACCGGCAGGGTCAGCCCGGCCATGCGGGCCACCTGCACCGCGCGAGGTCCGGCAGCGTTTACCACCGCGCCGCAGGATATTTTTGCGCCATCCGCCAAGTGTACCGCAGACACGGTCACACCGGTCACCTCAAGCCCCGTCACCTCGCCGCGTATGTATTCCACCCCGGCGCGGCGGGCGGAGCGGCGCCAGCAGTCAAACATAGTGCCCCCGTCGAAATAGCCTTCGTCCGCTGCCCCAAGGCTGCCCAGAACGATGCCGCTGAGATCGTAGAACGGGTAGGCCTGCGCCATTTGTTGTGGCGTCATCAGCCGGGTTGCCGCGCCTTGTGCCACCTGCATCGCCTGTGCGGCGCACAGCGCATCGGCGCCGCCTTGCGTCGCGGCCAGATACAAATAGCCGAAGTCGTGGAAATGCAGGTCGGGCACGTCGGGGTCATCGCCCATGAACTGGCGGAAATTGCGCACATAACGGGCACCAAATTGCGACACCTGCACGTTGATCGGCTGGCTGAACTGCTGGCGTATGCAGGAATTTGTATGTGCGGTTGAGCTGAGTTCGTAAGACGGGTCGCGTTCAATCACCAGAACCGAGCCGTTAAAGCCGGGATGGTCCGCCAAGAACCAGGCCACCGACGCGCCCATCATCGCGCCACCGATGATTACCACGTCATAGCTGGACCGGTTGGGTGTATCGGGTAGAGTCATGTGCATTCCGGGCAGTTGAACCTGCCCAAGCCTTAGCGGTTAAGGCAGGATTGGCAAGCGGTGTCAGGGGGTAATCGTTCCATCCGCCACCCAAGCGTCAAAGATCGCCAGCGCCAGATCGCTGAAGGCGGCGTCGTTGATATGTGCGTCCAGTTCGTGCAATTGGGCGTTCTTGGGGCATTGGGTTCGCAGCTCGTCGCAAAACGCCGCCATGCCATCTGCATCATGCAGGTCAGCGCCGGGGCGGTCCCATTCGTTGCAACCCTGATTGGGCAGTAATACCGCCACCGGTGCTGATGCCCCCGCGACCTTGCCACAAATGGCGTGCGCCACCTGGCGGCGTTCGTCGCTGTTCAGCACCGCTGAGGTCAGCAGCCGGTTATGAGCGTGCATCGGACGGTCGGCGAAATGCGCCGGGATCGGCTGCCAGCCGACCAGATCGACCAGATCATAGCATCCCGGCGCCACCAGTTGCGGGATACCGGCGCGCCCGGCATTGGTCATTCGGTCAGCCCCGGCGGAGAGGCCGCCAAACAGGTGATTGGACACTTCTTGTGGGGCAAAGTCGAACACGGCGGCAAAGGCGCCTTCGGCGGCCAGTGATTCAAACGCCCGCCCGCCCATGCCGGTGGCGTGGAACACTGCCACCTCGAAGCCGCGTGCCTCTAGCGCTGGTTTCAGGCTGACCATATAGCGCAGCACAGTTTTGCCGAAGGAAGTCATGCCGATCAGGGGGCGGTCGCGTTTGGGCATTTCGACGGCTTTTGCTGCGCCCAGCACGGCACCTGCGGCCTGCGACAGCGACGCCTTGCAGATCGAGTTCAGCCCATAAAGCCCCCCGGCCCACAGGATCATCTGCACGTCGGCGGGCAGTCGTTCGGGCGGGATCAGCGCCGAAAACGACACGGTTGAGACGATGTATTTCGGCACGCCCAGCGGCAGGACGGCACAGAGGTCCAGCGCCAGATCGGTGCCCATGGTACCGCCCAGCACGATCACTGCGTCGATCTGGCCGGCGCGGTACAGCTCCAGCGCCTTGGTCGCCGCGCCGCGCGCCATGATCTGCATCGCCTGATTTTCGTCGCCCGTCTCAATCGCCGCCTGAATCGAGCTGCCCCCGGCCTGCGCCACCTGATGTTTGGACACATCGGTGGGCTGTGACGGGTCGCCCAGCACGCTGACGTCCATCGACAGAACTGTGCCGCCCTGATCGCCGATCACCTGCGCCAGATAGCCCAGTTCGTCATCCTTGGTGTCATAGGTTCCGGCGACAAGGATGGTCTTGGTCATAGCTGTATCCATGCGGTTTTCAGGTCGACATATTTGTCCAGCGCATGCAGCGATTTGTCGTGGCCGTTGCCCGATTGGCCGACGCCGCCCAGCGGCACGGTATTATCCGCGCCGCCATAGGTGTTCACATGAACCACTCCGGCGCGGATGCCCGCCACCATGCGGTGCGCGCGGCTGAGATCGGATGTCCAGACCGCCGAGGCCAGCCCGAAATCGGTGGCATTGGCCAGCGATAGCGCCTCGGCCTCGGTTTCGAATTTCGTCACCGCCAGAACCGGGCCAAATACCTCGCGCTGGAACAGGGCGGCGTCGCGGGTGACGCCGGTGACAATGGTCGGCGCCATATATGTCCCACCGGTTTCGCGCAGGATACGCGCACCACCGATGACAACCCGGCCACCTTCGGCGCGGGCCATGTCCATGAACGACAGGTTGCGCCGCAGTTGATCCTCGGAATTGACCGCGCCTATTTGGGTGTCGAGATTTAACGGATCGCCGACGCGCAGCTTTTCCGCCTCGCCCTGCAACAGCGCCACAAAGCGGTCATGCACCGAGGCCTCGACCAACAGGCGTGATCCGGCCACGCAGACCTGACCCGAGTTGCGGAAAATCCCCATGGCCGAGACTTTGGCAGCCTTGGCCAGATCGGGTGCGTCGGCAAAGACGATGTTGGGGGATTTGCCGCCCAGTTCCAGAAAAACCCGTTTCAGGTTGGACGCGGCTGATGCCTCAAGCAACCTCCGCCCTGTCGCGCCGGACCCGGTGAAGGTCAGCACATCAACCCCCATTGATGCCGCCAGCGCCGCGCCGGTTTCGACGCCGGACCCGGTGACCACGTTCAGCACGCCATCGGGCAACCCGCATTTAGAACAGATTTCCGCCAGCCGCAGCAGGGACAGCGAGGCGGTTTCGGCGGGTTTCAGCACCACTGAATTGCCCATCGCCAAGGCGGGTGCCAGTTTCCAGGCGCCAATCATCAGCGGGAAGTTCCACGGCACAATCGCGCCGACCACACCCACCGGCACCCGAAGCACAAGCCCCAGCACGTCCGGCGCGGTTGGCGCGACCTCGCCCGCGACCTTGTCCAAGGCTTCGGCGTAATAGCGGAAGGTGCCTGCGGCTGATCCGGCCTCGGCCTTTAGGGCCATGGCGAATTCGGTGCCGTTGTCGCGGATTCCAAGGACGGTCAGCGCCAGCGCTTCGGCCTCGATCCGGTCGGCGATGGCGTGCATCACCTTTTTGCGCGCCGCCGGGGCCAGGCGCGACCAGCGGCCATCCGCATATGCGGCGCGGGCCGAGGCCACGGCGCGGTCAACATCCGCCGCAGAGGCGCCGGCAAGTGTGGTTAGAAATGATCCATCAATCGGCGAAACAACGTCGAGTGGCGTGCCCGAACCTTTTTGCCACGTCCCGTCAACAAAGAGCTTTTGCGCCGGAACATCCGCGCGCCGAAGCTGGTCGATCTGTTTTTGCTGTGCCATTCGGCCTCCTTGAGGGATTTGCGGTCGCGCAGGACGCGGACGATATGGGACAGCAAAACCAGTATGATGATGGTAAACAGGATGAACGCGACGGGGCGGTCGATGAAATCAAACGGCTCTTTGACCCGTGCCATGGCGGCGCGCAGCTTGACCTCCATAATACCGCCCAGAACCATGCCAAGGATGATCGGCACCACCGGCATGTTCAGGCGTTTCAGCACGTATCCCAACAGGCCGAACCAGGCGGCCATCATGCAATCGGTGACCGAATTTCGCAAGCTGTAAACGCCGACAAAGCTGAGGGTCAAGATGCAGACGCCAAGGAACCGATTGGGGATTTTCACCACCTGGATCAGCATGTTGGTGGCAAACAGCAGGAAGATCAGCACCAACACGTTCAGGATCAGCAGAGCCAGATACAGCGCCACCACAAAATCCATATCGTTCTGGAACAGCGCTGGCCCCGGCACCACGTTATGCACGTAAAACACCGACAGCATCATCGCCGTCAACGCCTCGCCCGGGATGCCCAGCGCCAGTAGCGGCACCATGGCGGCGGCGGGCACCGCGTTGTTGGAGGTTTCGGCGGCGATCAGCCCTTCGGACGAACCTTTGCCGAAGTCCTGCGGGCGTTTGGAGCTGCGTTGCGCATAGGTGTAGGACATGAATTGCGCGGTGAATTCGCCGACGCCGGGGACCATCCCCATCAGCACGCCGAAGCTTGCCGAAACGGTGGCGACGCGCGGGTGGCGTGCCAGTTCGCGCAGGCCCTGAAACATGCCGCCGCGCAGTTTGGTGATGCGGGTTTTTTCGTCTTCTGTGGTCAGCAGGACAAAGGCCTGGGACAGCGCGAACAGGCCCAGCACCACCACGATCAGGTTGACGCCGCCCTGCAGGAACGGCTGATCAAACGTGTAGCGTTGCGAGTATTTCACCGGCTCCATGCCGATGGTTTGGATGAAGATGCCAAAGGCCGCCAATGCCCCCGCGATCAGCGACTGGCCGCGATGCGCCACCACCACCAGGATCAGGCCCAACAGCGCGGCGAGGAAGATCTCGCGGCTGCCAAACAGCGGCGCGACCTTGGCCAGCACCGGGGCGAACAGGATCAGGCAGATGATCGAGAAAACGCCGCCAAAGAAGGACGACGAATAGGCCAGCGACAGCGCGCGGCGCGGCTCGCCCCGGGCGGTCATCGGGTAGCCGTCATAGGTGGTCAGGGCGTTCACCGCCGTTCCGGGTGTGTTGATCAGGATGGCCGGGATCGCGCCGCCGTACATCGAGCTGCCGTAGATGCCCAGCAGCACGGTCAGGCCGACGATCGGGTCCATCGAAAAGGTCGCGGGCAGCAGGATGGCGATGGCCACCGCCGGGCCGACGCCGGGGATTGCGCCGATCAGCACACCGCCGACAGAGCCGACCAGCAGCGCCAGCGCCACGTCCCAGCGCATTAGAATGTCGATACTGGAGAGGATCAGGTCCATCAGAGATTCAGGATGAAAAAGCTGCGGGCCGCATTGGGCAGGTATTCATAGATCATGCCCCCTGGGATTCTGACCGACAGAAAGGTTTTGAACAGCACGACGACGATCACGGCGAACCCAGCGCTGATGCCCATCATTTTGCGGCTGCGATAGCCCATCCGCCGGGCCAGCGCGGGCACAAAGATCAGCGTCGCCAGCAGATAGCCCAGCACCGGCACCGCCATCACATAGCCCATGAACCACAGCACATATTCCCCGACCAGCGCCCATTTGCGGGCCTCGCCCCAATCATCGCGGCTGATGCGTCGCCATGGCAGGCGATAGAGATGCAAGCCGCCCATCAGCACCATGCCGCCTAGGCCAATCGCCGGCCAGAACCGGGGCTGGGCGAACAGTTTGGTCTTGTCCACCCAGCGGGTCTGGTCGCCAATCAGCGCCAGCAGCAACGCCGCACAAGCGACAAAGCCCAGCGCAAAGATCAACTGGCCGCGCCGTTGGCCGACAAAGCGG
>JBLINN010000010.1:0-29487 GCA_047639325.1 Paracoccaceae bacterium
CAGCGAGCCGAGGAACGCGGTGATCGCGATGATCTCTGTGTCTTCCAGGTCGGGGCCCAATTGCGAGTTGGCCATGATGTCCACAGCCGTTTTCAGATCCCACACCAGACCCGAATGGAAATAGGGCGCGGTAACTGCAATGTTGCGCAACGGCGCGGCGCGAAAGACGTATTCGTCATCCACGGTTTCGGTCACCGCAAACCGCCCCTTATCGCCAACTGGCAACACATCGGTGCCCGGCCTTTCGACCAGACCAAAGGGGTAATACCCCTGCCCGTCAACATTCACCCCGTTGTGGCAACTGGCACAGCCAGATTCGACAAACAGCGCCAAGCCGACCTTTTCCTGATCGCTAAGGGCGGCATCATCGCCGTTCAACCACGCATCAAACGGGGCGGGGGTGATCAGCGTGGCCTCATAGGCCTCAATCGCCTTGGCGAAATTGTCGAACGTGACCGGGTCGGGTTCATCGGGGAAAGACGCCTGAAACCAGTCGACATATAGTGGCATCGACATCAGCGTGGCGACCACGTTGTCCGGCGTGTTGGCCATTTCGACACCCGCCTGCACTGGCCCCTTGGCTTGCGCCTTTAGGTCAGCCGCGCGTCCGTCCCAGAACTGCGCCTCGTTAAAGACCGAGTTCAGCACGGTGGGCGAATTGCGTGGCCCCTTTTGCCAGCCATGCCCGATAGAGGTTTCCAGGTTATCGTCGCCCCCGGTCGCCAGATTGTGGCACGAGTTGCACGAGAACACGCCAGACGCCGACATGCGCGGATCAAAGAACAGCGCCTTGCCCAGCGCAATCTTGTCCGGCGTGATCGGGTTGTCATGAACCGCGGGTGTCGTTGACGGCACCGGCTGAAACAGGTCGGCGCCCATGCCGCGCAATTAATCCGCGCTGGCCGTCGTTGGCGCCAGTGGTCCAGCGATTGCCGCCACACCAAAGGCTGCACTTGTCATCCACAAAAGAGATCTCTTCGGAAACATCGGTCTTCCTAGCGTTCGCTGTTTGCGCGTTTCCCGGTCACTTAGAATGGTTCTAATTGCAAGCTTTGCGCTAGATCAAATCAGCAAGCCCAAACCGACAAAACAGCCGTTGCCGCCCTTTTTGTGCGTCCAAAGAGAGCTATCGCTGCAAAATGCGCCGCAATATTGGCGTCAATTGCGCCACCAGAGCCGGATCGCCATAACCGTACCGGTCTGGCACATCCAGAACCACCACCCGTTTCGCCTTTACCTCTTTGCCAAACAGGTCAGCCAGCCGTTTCTTCTGGCGTTTTTCGATCACGGAAATCACTTCGACCCAGTCAATATGTTCGACCGAAACCCGCTCGTCCGCGTCCTGCCCGAGACCGCCAAAATCCGTCTCGATCCCCGGCCATTCGCGGACAATATCCGCAGCCGTGGACTGCGCATCCGGGCCTTGCCGCATAGAAAGAGCACGCGTATCATGGGGTCACTGGCCTTAGAAAAAGTCGAACATGTCGGATGTCAGTTCAGCCTTGGTGACACCCTGGAGAATGATCACCATCGAGTCTTTTATCACCGCGTTGCTTTTGTCGTAACTGTCCAGGGTGATCGTAGCATTGCCGTTAGTGGTGACGGTGCGGGTCAACACGTCTTGAAAATCAAACGACGCAGGGCCGCTGATAAACACCACATCGCCTTCAGAACAGTCAAAGTCGGTCACGGTCGAGATTTTCAGAATTGGGTCTGTCACCAGCACCTTCCAAAGACCCTTGTGCCGGTTAAAGTTGAACGTGTCGGCGCCAGTGCCGCCAGACAGGCTGTTTGTGCCGTCGGTTTCGGCCAGCAGGTCATCACCGCTGCCGCCTTTCAGCGTATCGGTGCCAGTGCCGCCGGACAGGCGGTCATCCCCTCGACCGCCATTCAGCCGGTCATTCCCATCCGAGCCGTCCAGCGTATCTTTGCCGATTTGACCAAACAGCCGGTCATCGCCAAATGTGCCGGTCAGATGATCATTGCCGCCGCCACCAAAGGCCTTGGCAATCCCCCCGATCCGATCCCCATAGGCGGTGCCGATGATGATTTCTATGCTGACAAATTCATCATGATATGCCCAGTTCCCAGGCACGCTGGACGTCGATTGCAAAATTATTCCCGACGATGCCAGCGCATAGGACACCGTATCGATCCCCATGCCCCCATCATAAAGGTCGCGCCCAAATCCACCGATGAACAGGTCGTCGCCGCAATCTTGCCCCGGTGCCGTATGATGCCCGCATCCCCCAGCAACCGCTTGATCTCCGGCTCGCCCCACCCGGCAATAATTTCAGAATCAAACCCGCCAAAAGCCGCGCGGAAATTGTCGCGCTTTTTAAGGATCGTGATCCAGCTGAGCCCCGCTTGAAACCCTTCCAGCACCAGCTTTTCCCACAAGGCGCGGCTGTCATATTCCGGCACGCCCCATTCAGTGTCATGATAAGCCTCGCAAATCGGCTCTGATCCGGCCCAGCCGCAACGTTCCATCTGCCCGCCTCCCTTGGCAAACTATCCCTGCCTGCCTGTTTCGCGACAATCTGGCGCAAATCCCTGACAAATGCGAAGGTTAAGCCGCGATTCAGGATTATGGCCGAATGTTCCTTACAGACAAAACGGAAAGCCAGATGCTGCAACGCCGCAAAATGCGGGCTGATATGCCCGAAGGATCCGAAAACCCGCTGAACGCGGCCGTGGTATCGCGTGACCGGTCGACGCTGGACATGGTGGCCGACGCCGTGCTGCACGGCCAGACGTTGATGGCCTATCAGCCGGTGATGCAGGCCCGCCCGCCGCATCAGGTGGCCTTTTACGAAGGGTTGATCCGGGTGCCCGATGCCACTGGACGGGTGATTCCGGCCCGTGAATTCATGCCGCTGGTCGAAAACACCGAACTGGGCCGTACCCTGGATTGCGCGGCGCTAGAATCCGGCCTGCGCACGCTGGCGCGATTCCCGTCGCTGCGATTATCGATCAATATGTCCGCCCGTTCCATCGGCTATACCCGCTGGATCAACGTGCTGGACCGGTTCTTGAAAAAGGACAAAACCTTGGGAGAGCGGCTGATCCTCGAAATATCCGAAATTTCGGCGATGACCATGCCGGAACTGGTGACCGATTTCATGGACCGGATGCAGGATCGAAACGTCGCCTTCGCGCTGGATGACTTTGGCGCCGGTGAAACCGCCATCCGCCATTTCCGCGAGTTCTTTTTTGACGCGGTCAAGATTGACGGCCAATTCGTGCGCGGTATCCACGCCAATCCCGACAATCAGGCGGTGGCCCAGGCACTGATCGCGGTGGCCCGGCAATTCGATATGCTGATCGTCGCCGAATCGGTGGAAACCGTGGATGATGCGGAATTCCTGGTGTCGCTGGGGGTGGATTGCCTGCAAGGGTACCTGTTTGGCGCACCCAGCATTCGCCCCCCCTGGTTGCCGCAAAACAGGCACCAAAGCGAACAGAAGGCCAGCGCCTGACCACCCCAACCTGCAAGGCCTGAACACACCACCCAATGTGACACACTGCGCACACGCCGCGCCCGGGTACACTGACTGTTGCTGCACTTGCAGCAATCCGCTATGTCACGTGGCGCAAAGGGGGGAACTCGGGCGCAGTGGCTTTCTGTCAAGGGGCCTGCACGTGTATCCGACCCTACCACATGATGGCAGAGGACCGGATCACATGACCAATATCGTAATTGCATCGGCCGCGCGTACCGGCGTTGGCAGCTTTGGCGGATCATTCGCCAACACCCCCGCCCACGATCTGGGCGCGACCGTGCTCGAGGCCGTGGTAGAGCGCGCCGGAATTGACAAGGCCGAGGTCTCCGAGACCATTCTGGGCCAGGTGCTGACCGCCGCCCAGGGTCAAAACCCGGCCCGTCAGGCGCATGTCAATGCAGGCCTGCCAATCGAAAGCGCCGCCTGGAGCATCAACCAGGTTTGTGGCTCGGGTCTGCGCGCCGTGGCGCTTGGCGCCCAGCATATCGCACTGGGCGATGCCGACATCATCATCGCCGGAGGTCAGGAAAACATGACCATGTCGCCGCACGCCGCCAACCTGCGCGCCGGGCACAAGATGGGCGATATGAAATATATCGACACGATGATCCGCGACGGGCTGTGGGATGCGTTCAACGGCTATCACATGGGTCAGACGGCGGAAAACGTCGCCAACCAATGGCAGATTTCCCGCGAGATGCAGGACACGTTCGCCGTCGCCAGCCAAAACAAGGCCGAAGCCGCGCAAAAAGCCGGTAAGTTCGCCGACGAAATCGTGCCGTTCATCATCAAGACTCGCAAGGGCGAGATCATCATGGACAGCGACGAATACGTCCGCCACGGCGCCACAATGGAAGCGATGGCCAAACTGCGCCCGGCTTTTGCCAAGGACGGGTCGGTCACCGCCGCCAACGCCTCGGGCCTGAACGACGGCGCTGCCGCCACCCTGCTGATGTCCGCCGCCAACGCCGAAAAGCGCGGTATCGAACCGCTGGCACGCATCGCGTCCTATGCCACCGTTGGTCTTGACCCGTCGATCATGGGCGCCGGCCCGATCTTTGCCTCGCGCAAAGCGCTGGAAAAAGCCGGTTGGAAAGCCGAAGATCTGGATCTGGTCGAAGCCAACGAAGCTTTTGCCGCGCAGGCCTGTGCCGTGAACAAGGATATGGGTTGGGACCCTGCGATTGTGAACGTCAACGGCGGCGCCATCGCCATCGGCCACCCGATCGGTGCCTCGGGCTGCCGCGTCCTGAACACGCTGTTGTTCGAAATGAAGCGCCGCGACGCCAAAAAAGGCCTCGCCACTTTGTGCATTGGCGGCGGTATGGGTGTTGCGCTCTGCGTTGAACGCGATTAACAAAGTTAGACGCGCAACAATGTTGCGCGTCTAACCCGTCTTTTGGTAACGAAGTTACCGCAAAAATTTGGAGTTTCAGATGGCCCGTGTAGCCCTTGTCACCGGAGGCAGCCGCGGAATTGGCGCCGCCATTTCAACCGCCCTGAAGGATGCCGGATATACCGTCGCCGCAACCTATGCCGGAAATGACGAGGCCGCCGCCGCGTTCACCGCAGAAACCGGCATCAAGACCTATAAATGGAACGTCGCCGTTTACGAAGAATGCACCGCTGGTATTGCCCAGGTCGAGGCCGATCTGGGCCCGGTTGATGTGCTGGTTAACAACGCAGGCATCACCCGCGACGCGCCGTTCCATCGTATGACGCCAGAACAATGGCATCAGGTGATCGACACCAACCTGACAGGCGTGTTCAACATGACCCATCCGGTCTGGCCCGGTATGCGCGAGCGCAAGTTTGGCCGGGTGATCATCATCAGCTCAATCAACGGCCAAAAGGGCCAGTTTGCCCAAGTGAACTATGCCGCCTCCAAAGCCGGAGACCTGGGGATCGTCAAATCCCTGGCCCAAGAAGGCGCGCGCGCCGGGATCACCGCCAACGCGATCTGCCCGGGCTATATCGCCACCGATATGGTGATGGCGGTTCCGGAAAAAGTGCGTGATGGAATCGTTGCGCAAATCCCCACCGGTCGCTTGGGCGAGCCCGAAGAAATCGCGCGCTGCGTGGTGTTCCTGGCGTCGGACGATGCCGGGTTTATCAACGGGTCGACCATTTCGGCCAACGGCGGCCAATTCTTCGTCTGACGCACCGATAACCGAACAGACGCCCGACAGGGCGGATACGCAGACACAAAAAGGGCCGGTCCATCGCAGGACCGGCCCTTTTCTTATCCCGTAAGATCGGGCGCGCACCGATCAGCGGGAAACCGACGAAAACAGCCACGCCCAAGCCGCGCGCATCGCAAGGGCGCGCTCCAGATGCGCGGCCTGATAGGCACGCTGGGTGGCTTGGGTTGTTGAAGCCTCGATCACCTGCCATCTCCTTCAAGTCAATCATTCTGTTCTGACCCCAATATGGGAGCTGACAATAAAAGCCACAAACGAGACTTTCCAACCAATCAGTTAAGATATAATTGTGTATCCATGACAGATCGCCTGCCCCCCTTAACCGCCTTGCGCGCCTTTGACGCCGCCGCAAGGCACCTGTCCTTTGCCCGTGCCGCGGCTGAATTGAACGTCACCCCCGCCGCGCTTTCATTTCAGATCAAATCGCTAGAGGGTCACCTGGGTCAGCCACTGTTCCACCGCCTGAACCGCGCCGTGCAATTAACCGAGGCCGGGCGCACCCTGGCCCCCGGCGCGGCAGACGGGTTTCAAACGTTAGCAACGGCCTGGCAATCCGCGCGGCGCTTGCAGAACACCACCACCCTGAACGTCACCGCTGGCCCGGCCTTTACCGCCAAATGGCTGGCCCCACGCCTGTATGATTTTGCCCGCGCCAATCCCGGCATCGACCTGCGGTTTTCCGCTAGCCTGCGGATCATGGATTTTGACCGGGACGAGGTGGATGTCGCCATTCGCTTTGGCTATGACGTCGATCCGGGGCTATACGCGCTGCCGCTGCGCCGGGGATGGTTAACGCCAGTGATGACGCCCGATATGGCCGCGCGGTTTCCGACGCCGGACAGCCTGCGCGATGCCCCGCTGATCTTTGACCAATCCATTGATTTCCTGCGCCCACGCTGCGACTGGCCCACTTGGTTTCGCGCCGTGGGCATCCAGTATGCCCCCGATCACGGCGCGCATTTTTCGCAGGCCGATCATGCCATAGACGCCGCCCTTGCCGGGGTCGGCGCCGTGCTGGGCCGCCGCGCATTGGTGGTCAAAGACCTGCAAGAGGGCACACTGGTCGCGCCTTACAAAATCGCCATCCGCACCAAGGCCCGGTTCCGGTTTCTCTGCCAGAAGGGGGCCGAAACCCGCCCGCAAATCGCTGCCTTTCGCGACTGGGCGCTTGCCGAGATCGAAAACTCGGCGCATATCTGCGATTCGATGACCATCATTCCTGTCGAGGACGTCCCTGCCGCATGATCCAACGCGAGTCCAAGCGCTTCCAGCCGTCTCACTATCCGGAAAATTTCAAATTTTCCGACCCGATTTCTTTGAAAGAAATCGACTATTCCCACCAACGGAACCGCCCCCTGACATGACCCGCCACCGCGCCACGGCCATCGGCTTTGTCGCCGTGCTGTTATGGTCCTTGCTGGCACTGATGACCGTTGGTTCGGCCCCCACCCCACCACTGCTGTTGAACGCCATCTGCTTTTCCATCGGCGGCACGCTGGGCCTGATCTGGACCACCCGCACCGGTGGATTGGCACAATTGCGCCACGTGCCGTGGCCGGTCTATGTCTTTGGCACGCTGGGCCTGTTTGGCTATCATGCGTTGTATTTTTCCGCCCTGCGGCTGGCCCCCGCAGCCGAAGCCGGGCTGATCGCCTATCTGTGGCCGTTGCTGATTGTGCTGCTGTCCGGCCTGTTGCCGGGCGAAAACCTGCGGGCCGGGCATCTGATTGGGGCAGCGCTGGGGTTTGTCGGCGCTGCGCTGATCATCACTGGCGGGGGCACTGCGGGGTTTGACCGTCAGTACCTGCCCGGTTATGGGCTGGCCATCCTATGCGCGTTTACATGGGCGGGGTATTCGGTGCTGTCACGCCGGGTTGGCAACGCACCCACCGCATCGGTGGCGGTGTTTTGTCTGGCCACCGCGCTGCTATCCGCCGGGTTGCATCTGGCGCTGGAACAAACGGTCTGGCCGCAAGGTACGATCGGTTGGCTGTCGGTGCTGGGCCTTGGCCTTGGGCCGGTTGGCCTGGCGTTTTATGTCTGGGATATTGGGGTCAAGCGTGGCGATATCCAGATGCTCGGCACCAGCTCTTACGCCGCGCCACTGTTGTCCACGCTTGTCCTTGTCATGACCGGCATCGCAACGCCGTCCTGGTCGCTGGGACTTGCGGCCTGATTGATTACCGGCGGGGCGCTGATCGCGGCCCGCGCCAGTCTGAACGCTGCCTAGACAGACAGGCGTCGAATCTCTTCCTTCAGCCGCAGTTTCTGTTTCTTGAGATCTGCCACATGCAGCCCATCCATACCGAGGGCGCGTTGGGCTTGTTCGACTTCCGTACTCAGGTGTTGGTGCTTCCGTTTCAGTTCCGTCAGGTGCGAGCTTAAGTTCATGCCGTTCCTCCTCTGATCAAGTTGCCCTTTAACTTGAGCATATTCGCGCCCACGTGTCACCCGGCAGACCTGTCGGATATGACAAAAATGTGAATTATCGGCCAAACCCCGCCGGGGGGTTACCGCGCCGCAGGCCAATTCAGCGCCGCCGCGTCACGCAAAACCAACGATATTTCAGAGGCATAGCTTTCGCCGCCTTGGGTATGTGCCTGCCCTTTGTGCAAAATAACCGGTGCATGCAACCGGAACGCCCCTCGCCCACCTTTGCGGGCGCGCAAGATCACTAAACCCGGCGCGCGGCCTTCGCGCGCCGCCAGTGGCAGAACCTCGACCGAGCCCAACCGCCCATCGCAAGCAGCCAGCATATCCGGCAGCCGGTCGCTGCGCTGGATCATGTGCAGATAGCCCTTGGGCGCCAGCCGCTGCGCCGCCACCTTGACCCAATCGTCCAATGGCGTCTGTTCACCCAACGCCACGGCGCGCCCCGCATCACTGGCGCGGCTATGCGCCCCGTCACGGTAATAAGGCGGGTTGGCCAGGATGTGATCGAACCGCGCCTGCCGCAAGCTGTCCGGCAAAGTGGCCAGATCGGCGCAGGTCACAGCCAGATCAAGGGCGTTTTCCACCGCGTTGCGTTGCGCCAGATCGGCATAGGCGGGCTGAAGCTCGACCCCGGATGTCCGCAACCCTTGCACCCGCGTCATGAGGCAAAGAACCGCAGCCCCGGCGCCACAGCCCAATTCCAGCACCGATTGCCCGGCACACGCCGGAACCGATGCGGCCAGCAAAACCGGATCACCCCCCGCGCGATAGCCCTGACGCGGTTGCCACAAGTGCAGCCGCCCGCCCAGAAAGGCGTTGCGTGTCAGGGTATCGTCGGAAAACGTGTTTGATGTTTGTGATGCCGGACCATTCATTGACCCAGTGGGATCTCATTATCCCGCATTGCCCGCAGCGCCCGGTCGTAATCATCCGCCCGCACCATCAACCGGCGCGGGAAGATTCCGATGCCACCTTCGAGGATGCTCATATTTACGTCCATCTGAAAGCAGTCTATATCCTCGCCCTGTAGAAGGGCAGAGGCAAAGGCCATAACGGTGGGGTCGGTGCTGCGCAAAAGTTCCTTCATAGGATGGATGTAAGGGCAAGCTGGGCAATATGTCGAGCCTTGTGACAGGAGTGTGATGGATAGCGGCGTGATCACTGAAACAAACAACAAACCGCATGACCTGCTGGCGGCGACTCTGGCCGACGAGATGGCGGCGGTGAACGCGCTGATCGCGGATCGCATGGCCTCGGAACATGCGCCGCGCATTCCGCAGGTCACGGCGCATCTGGTGGATGCAGGCGGCAAACGCCTGCGCCCGATGCTGACACTGGCCGCCGCACGGCTGTGCGGCTATGACGGGCCTTATCACATCCATCTGGCGGCAACGGTAGAGTTCATCCACACCGCCACGTTGCTGCATGATGATGTGGTGGATGAAAGCGGTCAGCGCCGGGGGCGGCCCACGGCCAACCTGTTGTGGGATAACAAATCCAGCGTTCTAGTCGGCGATTACCTATTTTCGCGCAGCTTTCAGCTGATGGTGGAAACCGGATCACTGCGGGTGCTGGATATTCTGGCCAATGCGTCAGCCACCATTGCCGAGGGCGAAGTGCTGCAACTGACCGCTGCGCAGGATCTGTCCACGGACGAATCGATCTACCTGCAGGTGGTGCGCGGCAAAACGGCTGCGCTGTTTTCGGCGGCCACCCAAGTGGGCGGGGTGATCGCAGGCGCGCCCGAGGATCACGTCGTCGCGCTGTTTGATTATGGCGATGCGCTGGGGGTCGCGTTTCAGATTGCTGACGACCTGCTGGATTATCAGGGCGATGCGGCGGTGACCGGCAAGAATGTCGGTGACGATTTCCGCGAGCGCAAACTGACCCTGCCGGTGATCAAAGCCGTAGCCCAAGCCACCCCGGATGAGCGCGCCTTTTGGGAGCGGACCATTGAAAAAGGCCAGCAGGGCGATGGCGATCTGGATCATGCCCTGTCGCTGATGGGTAAATACGGCACGCTGGCCGAGACCCGCGCAGATGCCAACGCCTGGGCCGAAAAGGCCAAGTCCGCGCTGACAACGTTGCCGGATCACCCGCTGCGCACTGTGCTGCGCGATCTGGCCGATTATGTGGTCGCTCGGCTGAATTAGGCGATAAGAATTTTCAAAAAAATTCTTGGCAAATTTCTTATCAAAGAAATTTAGGTCAGGTCAGGGTGCAGGGTTGGACCCACCAATTTGGGTGCGTCTGGGTCAGGGACGCTGCCGCCGCCTGCGCTGCGGACAAGGTGGGAAACACCCCGAAACAAGTCGCACCAGAACCGGACATCCGGGCCAATTGGCAGTCGGGTAACGCGCTTAGAGCCGCCAGAGTTTCGCCCACCGCCGGGGACAGCGACAAGGCTGCGGCTTGCAGATCATTGCGTTGTGTAGCCAGCCAAGCGATGAACTCTGCAGTCCCCCGCCAGTGTGGCAAGGATTCGGGCATCGACGGGTTGGATTTGTCGCGCAGGTGTTGAAAAACGGTGGGCGTCGGAAGGTCGACGCGCGGATTGACCAGAACCACCGCAAGCGGCGGGGTATCAGGCAGCGTCTCAACCTGCTCACCAATGCCACGCATCCGGCTGCACCTTGCAACCATACATACTGGGACATCGGCCCCCAGCGGCAGGGTATCACCGGGGATCACCTTGCCCGACAGATCACGCAGCGCCCGCAAAGTAGCCGCCGCGTCGGACGACCCACCGCCAATACCTGCGGCCGCTGGCAGGTGCTTTTGCAGCCGGATATCCGCCGTAACGCCGATAAAGTCCGCCGCCTGCACCACCAGATTGCGCCCGTCATCTGGCACGCCCGCTGCCATCGGCCCGTCAACATTCAGCCGGGTTTGCGGAGCCAACTGCACGGTGATCCGATCGCCAAAATCGGCAAACATCACCAGCGAATCCAGCAGATGATAGCCATCCGCCCGTTGCCCGGTCACATGCAGGGTCAGGTTGATCTTGGCCGGGGCAAACGCCTTAGCGCTTGTCATCGGCCACGGTCAGCGGGTCTGCACCTTCTTCGTCCAGCACCTTGTCCAGACCGACCTCTAGCTTGCGCCGGATACGATCCGGGTCGGCCTCGGCATCGGCGTCGTCGGGGTCAACAAACGACAAAGCACGACGCCACTGAAACTCTGCCTCGCGTTGGCGGCCCACCGCCCAGAACACATCGCCCAGATGGTCATTCACCACCGGGTCCACCGGCATCAGCTCGACCGCTTGTTCCATATGGCCCACCGCCTCGCCATACCGCCCCAACCGGTAGAGAACCCAACCAAGACTATCGACGATATAGCCGCTGTCAGGGCGTGCCGCGACGGCACGTTCGATCATGCCCAGCGCCTCGTCCAGGTTGGTCTGCTTTTCCACCAGAGAATAGCCCAGATAGTTCAGCACCTGCGGCTGATCCGGGCTAAGCTTTAGCGCCGCGCGGAAATCGGCCTCGGACCGGTCCCACTGATCCAGCCGTTCCAGGCTGATACCCCGCGCATACAGCAGGAACCACCGCCCCGGCGCGCCTTCTTCGGTATAATTCAGCGCCCGGTCATAGGCCAGAACCGCCGCCTCATAGGATTCCTGCTGGCGTTGCAGATCGCCCAGCGCCGAATGCACCAAGGGCAAGGTCGGAAAGTCCCCCGCCAGTTGTTCCAGCACCTCGATGGCCGCATCCGGTTTGGCCGCCCGACGCAGGGCTTCGGCGCGGCCCAACTCAGCGGCGTAATGGTCAGAACTGCCCTGCGGCACTTGTTTATAGGTCTCGACCGCCAGATCATACTGGCCCAACCCCTCCAACAACTCGGCACTTAGCATCAAGGCATCATTGTGGTCGGGGCGTAGAAATCCGGCCATCCGGGCATAAATCAACGCGTAATCATCTGATGTTTCGCCGCTTAGGGCAGCGCCGATGATAAAGAACACCTCGGCCATGCCTTCGCGCACCGATGTCACGTTTGTATAGGGCAGTTTTGTGCCCGCCGCCAACAGATCGGCCACATCCGTCAGTTC
This sequence comes from Paracoccaceae bacterium, assembly GCA_047639325.1. Lineage (GTDB taxonomy): Bacteria > Pseudomonadota > Alphaproteobacteria > Rhodobacterales > Rhodobacteraceae > NVQY01. The sequence goes on from JBLINN010000010.1 coordinate 12,189, forward strand.
CGGGTCCGAAACCCCGCCAAAGGCGTCCGTTAGAACCTCTAGCGCGTCTTCGTTGCGATCCAGCTGTGACAGGATCTGCGCCCGTGCCAGCGCCGCCCGGCGCGCCATCGACGACAATCTGCCATCTTCGCCAGCAAAGATCGCCTCGGCGCCTTCGAAATCGCCAACCATCGCCAGCGCCAGCGCCTTGTGATAGAGCGCAAATCCGCGCAACCCGCTTTGTTCGGCCACAATGTCAAACTGGGCCATCGCCTGTGGTGCCGATCCGGCGCCCATATGGGCCCAGGCCGTCACCAACCCGTCAACCAGTGGGCCAATGCCAACGGTTTCAGGATCGCGGGCCAACAGGGTCTCGAACTCTTCGGATGCGATCAGGTTAGCGACCACAACCATATGCGCCACCTGGCTGCGCAGGCCCAGCTCTTCCATGTATTGCGCCACGGGCAAAGCGCGCGTGACCCTACCCAGAGCCAGTTGCGACAGGGTGACATTTTCCATCAGGCTGGGATTGTCCGGGTCCTGGCCCAACGCACGTGCATAATACTGCACGGCCGTCTCATAGTCGCTGTCGCGCACCGCTTGCCGTCCGGCCAGATAGGCCCCCGATGCGGCGTCTTCGCTGACTTGCGCCTGCGCCGTCCCCGGAAGGGCCAGAACAAGCATAACCGCAGCCCGGGCCGCGTGTTGGAATATGGAAATCGCCAAAGAACCCTGCCTCATCAAATGTGTTGCAGGGCAAGCTAGGCGCTCTGGTTCATTGGTGCAATGGCGCAGGCACGATGCCCCGCCATTGCACAAGTATTTTACCTACATATTAGGGTAATTCGGCCCGTCGCCCCCCTGTGGCGTCACCCAGGTGATATTCTGGCTGGGGTCTTTGATGTCACAGGTCTTGCAATGCACGCAGTTCTGGAAATTGATCACGAACCGCGTGTCCTTGCCCGCCTCTTCGACAAACTCATAGACACCCGCCGGGCAATACCGCGCCGACAAGCCGCCATATTGCGGCAGGTTCACCCTTACCGGCAAATCAGGGTCAGTCAGATGCAGATGCGCGGGCTGGCTTTCCTCATGGTTGGTTGCGGCAAAGCTGACATTGGTCAGACGGTCAAATGACAATGTGCCATCGGGCTTGGGATAGTCGATTTCCGGGTAATCAGCGGCCTTGCCGGTGGCCTCGGCGTCGGTTTTGCCATGCTTCATCGTGCCAAACAGCGAAAAGTGAAAGATCGACTGGAACCACATGTCAAAGCCGCCCAGCGTCAAGCCGCCCAGCAGGCCCCAACGCCCGTTCATCGGCGCCACATTGCGCACAGGTTTCAGATCCTTGCCAATCGGTCCTTCGCGCAGTTCAACGTCGTAATCGGCCAAGATATCGCCTGACCGGTCTGCGGCAATCGCCTTGTGCGCGGCTTCGGCGGCAGCCTTGCCCGACAACATCGCGTTATGGTTGCCCTTGATCCGCGGCAGGTTCACCAGCCCGGCAGAACAGCCCAGCAATGCACCGCCCGGAAAGGCCGATTGCGGGATCGACTGGAACCCGCCTTTGGTCACCACCCGCGCGCCATAGGCAACGCGCTTGCCGCCCTCCAGCAGGTCAGCCACCAGTGGGTGATGCTTGAACCGCTGGAATTCCATATACGGAAACAGATGTGGGTTTTTATAGCTTAGATCGACGATATAGCCGACATAGACCTGATTATTCTCCAAATGATAGATGAACGAGCCACCGCCGTTCTTCCAGCCCAGCGGCCAGCCCATGGTGTGGGTGACAGTGCCGATCCGGTGCTTGTCGGGATCAACTTCCCAGATTTCTTTCATGCCAAGGCCGAATTTCGGCACGTCCGCGTTTGCTGCCAGATCGTATTTGGCGATCACTTCCTTGGACAGCGATCCGCGCGCGCCTTCGGACAGGAACACGTATTTGCCCAGCAGTTCCATGCCGGGTTCATAGTTTGGCCCCTTGGAGCCATCGGCCTCTTTGCCGAACTCACCGGCAACCACGCCTTTGACTTCGCCCTTGTCGCCAAAGACCAGTTCGGAACAGGACATGCCGGGAAAGATTTCAACTCCCAGCTCTTCGGCCTGTTCAGCCATCCAGCGGCAGACATTGCCCATCGAAACGATGTATTTGCCGTGATTGCTCATCAGCGGGGGCATCAGGAAATTGGGGATGCGCAGCTTGCCCGCTTCGCCGAGCATATAGAAATTGTCTTTCTTGACCGGCACGGTGATCGGCGCGCCCTTGTCCGCCCAGTTTGGGATCAGCGCGTCCAGCCCGCAGGTGTCCAGGACTGCGCCTGATAGAATATGCGCGCCCACTTCGCTGCCTTTTTCCAACACAACAACCTGCAAATCGCCGTCCAGCTGTTTCAGCCGGATCGCCGCCGACAGGCCCGCAGGCCCGGCCCCAACGATCACAACGTCATATTCCATCGCTTCGCGTTCAATGTCGGCCATCAGGGCGCTCCTTGGCTAAAAGGTCATGCGGCCCCCGGCGGGGCGCAATTTTGTTTCGTGGCTGATTACCCTTTGCCAGTCGTTTGCGTCAATCGCAACACTGCGTCAGACAAAAATTGCCGCCAGGTCACTTCTGCAATCACATCTCTGGTTTGTCGCCCATCAGATAGCGCGGCCCGGTGCCTTTGGCCTTGGCCTGATCCTGCGGATTATACAGCGCGCATTTTGGCAGGCTAAGACAGCCGCAGCCAATGCAGCCATCCAGATTGTCGCGCAGCTTTTGCAAAGTCTCTATTCGCGCATCCAGCCGATCACGGAACCGCCGCCCGATCATCGCCCAATCGCCGGGGGTCGGCGTGCGCCTGTCGGGCAATTGCTGCATCAGCGTGCGTATTTCTGGCAGAGTAAATCCGAACTGCTGGGCGATCATCACAAAGGACAGCCGCCGGATGTCGGCCTTTTGAAACCGCCGCTGCCCGCCCGCATTGCGCCAAGGCGACAACAACCCTTGCGTTTCATAATAGCGGATCGCCGACACCGCCAATCCGGTCCGCCCTGCCAAAGCCCCAATCGACAGACCACCTGAAACCGCCATACAAATTCCTCCAGAAAAATATCTTGACCTAAAGTTAGGTTTAGAGATTACGCTGGCAGAGCACAAGAAAAGAACTGGAAACACCATGAATACAACGCTGGAACACGCAAACATCACCGTCTCTGACACCAATGCCACTGCAGCCTGGATGTGCGACCTGTTTGGTTGGCATATCCGCTGGCAAGGGACCGCCAAGAATGGAGGCTATACGATTCACGTTGGAACTGAAGGCAGTTACCTGGCCATTTACACCCCCGCCTCCCCGGCCATCCCAGCCGAAACCCGCCCAGACGGCTATGTCACCACCGGCTGGTTGAACCATATCGGCGTTGTGGTGGACGATCTGGCCGCAACCGAGGCACGGGTCAAAGCCGCCGGGTTTACCCCGTACAACCATGCCGATTACGAACCCGGCCAGCGGTTCTATTTCGACGACCACGACGGGATCGAATACGAAGTCGCGCAATACGGCTGACGGTCCAACTATTTCTCCCAACAGGCCCGCAGATCATGTAACGTCCAACTCTCGGAACGCCCCGGTCGGCTTGCCGCCACCGGGGCGTAAACGCGCAAACCCAGACGAGGAGACTATGCATGTCCGCTTCCCTTCAGGTCATCTACCCGATCAGTGACGACACCAGTTTTGATTATGACTATTATCTGGCCACCCACATGCCGCTGGTCGGCGAACATATGGGCGCGCATATCCAAAGCACCGTCGTCACCAAAGGCTTGGCGGGCGGCCCAGACACCCCACCGGGCAGCTATGCCATCGCCACCATGCTGTTTGCAGACCAGGATGCGATGAATGCGGCGCTGGCGGCCTCGGGCCCGGTTCTGGCCGACATTCCCAACTTTACCAATGTGCAGCCTCAAATGCTGATCGGTCAGGTTATCGCCTGATCTGGCGGCAACCCAGCCCATCGCGCGGCCGGATCACGCCCCCCTGCGCAAGGTTTCGCGCACCCGGGCCTTGCATTCCCCCGCGGCATTGGGTCAGGTATCTGGCAACCAATCACGCGTCCCGGCGTTTCATGCGGCGGGGCGCATTACCTTTGTGGATCAAGACCGATGGAAAAAATTCCGATGACACCCGCGGGTCATACCGCGCTTGAGACAGAGCTTAAGCTGCTCAAAACAGTCGAGCGCCCGGCCATCATCCAGGCCATCGCCGAAGCCCGCGAACATGGCGACCTCTCGGAAAACGCCGAATACCATTCGGCGCGCGAAAAGCATTCGTTCATCGAAGGTCGCGTCAAGGAACTGGAAGGCGCGTTGTCGCTGGCCGAGGTGATCAACCCGGCCAGCCTGAAAGGCGCGATCAAATTTGGCGCCACCGTGACGCTGGTTGACGAAGACTCCGGCGAAGAAAAGACTTGGCAGATCGTCGGTGAATACGAGGCCAATGTCGAAAAGGGTATGCTGAACATCAAATCCCCCATCGCCCGCGCCCTGATCGGCAAGGACGAAGGCGACAGCGTCGAGGTTCGCACCCCCGGCGGTGTGCGATCTTACGAAGTCCTGAAAATCGACTTTTCCTGACGGAGCGTGACCATTATGTCCGGCCCAACGCCCGACCCCGAGACCGCCCAACCAACCCCGTTGGGCATCTACGACAAACCCAGCCGCCCGGCTATCACCGGGATCGAATTGATCGCGATCATTCTCAGCGTGCTGTGGCTGGGCGGGTCGCTAATATTCTTTGTGTTTGTCCCAGGTGCTGGCACCGAAAATGTCGATGGCATGCGATTCCTGATGACCATGCTGGCGATTTTCATGCCTGTTGCAATGATCTGGGTTGCCGCCACTGCCAGCCGCGCCTCCAAGGTGATGCGCGAAGAAAGCCAGCGATTGCAGGCAGCCATCGACGCGATCCGTCAGGCTTATGTGGCCCAACAACAGCGCACAACCATCGGGCCCGGCCCGTCGGTCAGCCGCAAACTGGACGAAATCGCCGCCGCCACCCGCAAAACCGAAACCACGCTGGCCACCTTTCACACCTCGCGCCGCGATCCCACCCGCACCCTGACCCGCCCGCTGGACACAACCACAAGCGCCGAAACCGGCGATCAGGGGTCGCTACCCCTGGGCACCCCGGCCGAAGACCTGTCACCGCCCCTGTCCACCGATGATTTCATCCGGGCGCTGAATTTCCCGGAAACCACCGAAGACGAAGAAGGCTTTGCCGCCCTGCGCCGCGCCCTGCGCGACCGCAAATCGTCGCAACTGATTCAGGCCGCCCAAGACGTGCTGACCCTGCTGTCACAGGACGGCATCTATATGGACGATCTGCGCCCCGATATGGCCCGCCCCGAGATCTGGCGCCAGTTTGCCCAAGGCACCCGTGGCCGCGCCGTGGCCGCATTGGGCGGGGTGCGCGACCGAACCTCGCTGGCGCTAACGTCAGGCCGGATGAAACAAGACCCAATCTTTCGCGACGCCGCCCATCATTTCCTGCGCCTGTTCGACCGCACCTTCGCGGAATTCGAACCAAACGCCACCGACGCCGACATCTCGGCCCTCGGCGAAACCCGCACCGTGCGCGCCTTCATGCTGCTAGGCCGGGTCACCGGTACTTTCGACTAACCCGGCCCTGCTTTTTCTTGTTAAAAATACTCAAAATCCAACGCGGCCTCAGGCGCGCGTTACCGGCTGATTATGCTTGATCATCCGTAAAACCACATTGGTCTGGGCACTGGCCACAGAGGGCTGACGAAACAGAAACTCCTCCAGGAACCGGTTATACGCCTCCAGATCGCGGCACAGCACCCGCAGATGATAATCCGCCTGCCCGGTGGTGGCATAACACTCCTGAACCTCGACGCGCGCGCCAATCGCGCGAATAAACGCGGCATTCTGCTCCGGGTCATGGCGCGTCAGAAACACCTGTACCACCGCCTGAAACCCCAACCCCATCTCACCCGGGTTCACCACCGCGCCATAGCGCTCGATCACCCCGTTGTCTTCCAGCGCGCGCACCCGCCGCCACAGGGCAGACGGCGACATGCCTACCGCCTCGGCGAGATCGGCATTCGACATCCGGCAATCCGCCTGCAGCAGCGCCAGAATGCGGTGGTCACGCCCATCCAATGATGCCGCCATGGTCAACCCTTTCGATTATCAGCCAGTACCGGTCAAATTACGCGAAATTTCTCCAACAGCAACAAATTATGACAAATATTTCCGCCACCTTCGGTTTACCCTGTCGCCCACCCCACCTTCGCGGACAGGACCCTTGATGACCCAACACAGCCCCAATTTCCGCAGCTACCAACTGGACGACCGCTATCGCAACACCAGCGGCAGGGTGTTCCTGACCGGCACTCAGGCGCTGGTGCGGATCATGATGGATCAGGCGCGTCGCGATCGCGACGCAGGGCTGAACACTGCCGGCTTTATCTCGGGCTATCGCGGCTCGCCCCTGGGCGCGCTGGATCTGGAACTGTGGCGCGCCAAGGACCGGCTGACGGCCGACAAAATCACCTTCATGCCCGCCGTCAACGAAGACCTCGGCGCCGCCGCCGTGCTGGGCGCACAACAGGCCATTCTGGACCCTGACGCGCAGGTCGAAGGCGTGTTTTCCATGTGGTACGGCAAAGGCCCCGGCGTCGACCGATCCGGTGACGCGCTGAAACACGGCAACGCCTTTGGATCGGCCCCCAAAGGTGGGGTGTTGGTGGTGGCGGGCGACGATCATGGCTGCGTGTCTTCGTCGATGCCACACCAATCCGACGCCGCCTTCATGAGCTGGTTCATGCCTACGCTGAACCCCGCCTCGGTCGCGGAATACCTGGAATTTGGCGCATACGGCATAGCCCTGTCGCGGTTTTCCGGCACCTGGGTCGGCTTCAAAGCGATCAGCGAAACGGTTGAATCCGCGGCCTCGGTCGATCTGCCCCCCGACCGCGTCTTTGCCCAACCCGATTTCACAGCACCCCACGGCGGTTTGCATGTGCGCCGCTCTGACCTGCCCAGCCCGGATATCGAGATCCGCATTCAGGCCAAGCTGGACGCCGTGCGCGCCTTTGCCGAAGCCAACCCAATTGACCACGCAATCTACAACCTCCCCGACGCCCGCTTTGGCATAGTCACCACCGGCAAGGCCCATCTGGACCTGCTAGAGGCCCTGCGCCTGCTGGACCTGGACGAAGTCAAATGCCGCCGACTGGGCATCGACATCTACAAGGTTGGCATGGTCTGGCCGCTGGCCCGCCGCGACGCGCTGGGGTTTGTGCGCAGCAAAGAAGAAGTGCTGGTGGTCGAGGAAAAGCGCGGCATCATTGAATCGCAGTTCAAGGAATATTTCTATGACTGGCCCGGCGACAAACCCCAACGCATGGTCGGCAAATATGACAGCCAGGGCGCGCCACTGATCCCTTGGACGGGCGAGTTAAGCCCGCTGTTGCTGGTCCCGGTGATCGCCGCCCGGCTGAACAGGTTTTTTCCCGATCAAAACCTGCCTGCCAAGGCAAAGGCACTGACCGCTCAACCGCCTATCTTGCTGCAAACCACCGGCGCCAACCGCACGCCTTACTTCTGCTCGGGCTGCCCGCATAATACCTCAACCAAAGTCCCTGACGGCAGCCGCGCCGCGTCCGGTATTGGCTGCCATGTGATGGCCAGCTGGATGGACCGCGACACCGATGGTTATGCCCAAATGGGCGGCGAAGGGGTGCCTTGGCTGGCTGCGTCAAAATACAATGGCGGCAAACATATCTTTCAGAACCTGGGCGAGGGTACCTGGTATCACTCGGGCTCGCTGGCGATCCGTCAGGCGGTCGCGGGCGGGGCCAATATCACCTACAAGATCCTCTATAATGACGCGGTTGCCATGACCGGCGGTCAACCCGTCGATGGCCCCATTTCCGTCACCGGCATCGCCTTGGCCTGCCGCGCCGAAGGGGTGGCGCGGATCGCGCTGGTATCGGACGATATCACCAAGTTCCGGCGGTCCGATTTCCCCAAAGGCACCTCGTTCCACGACCGCGCCGAGATGGACGCCCTGCAACGCGAGCTGCGCGAGGTGCCCGACGTCAGTGTGTTGATATACGAACAGACCTGCGCCACCGAAAAACGCCGCCGCCGCAAGCGGGGCACGCTAGATGATCCTGACCGATTCGTGTGGATCAACGATCTGGTCTGCGAAGGCTGCGGCGATTGTTCGGTCGAATCCAACTGCCTAAGTGTCGAGCCGTTGGAAACCCCGTTGGGGCGCAAGCGCAAGATCAACCAAAGCAGTTGCAACAAGGATTTTTCCTGCGTCAACGGCTTTTGTCCCAGCTTTGTCAGCGTGCACGGTGCCACGCGGCGTAAAAAAGACGCCGCCCAGATCGACTTGCCCGGCCTGTTGGCGAACCTGCCCACCCCCGACCAGCCGTCCCTAAACCGCCCCTATGACCTGCTGGTCACCGGCGTTGGCGGCACCGGCGTGGTGACCGTGGGCGCGCTGATCACCATGGCCGCGCATCTTGAGGGCAAATCCGCCAGCGTGCTGGATTTCACCGGGTTCGCGCAGAAATTCGGCACTGTCCTCAGCCATATCCGCCTTGGCGCCCCCGGTGCGCTGCATCAGGTGCGCATTGAACAGGGCGCAGCGGATGCGGTGATTGGCTGTGACATCGTCGTCAGCTCGTCCCCAAAGGCCAGCCCGCATTACCGCCAAGGCACCCGCATGGTGCTGAACCGCGCCGAGATGCCCACCGGTGACCTGGTGCTGCACCGCGATGCCAGCTTGCGGGTGGACGAACGCGAGGCAGCGATCAGTCAAGCCATCGGTGCCGATAACCTGTCGACCTTTGACGCCAACGCGGCCGCCGAAGCGCTGTTGGGCGATGCGGTCTACGCCAATGTGATGATGCTTGGCTTTGCCTGGCAACAGGGGTTGGTGCCGGTTGGATCGGTGGCGCTGCTACAGGCGATTGACCTGAACGCGGTGCAGGTGGCCCGCAACCATCAGGCGTTCGCCCTTGGTCGGGTGATGGCGGCAGCGCCGGACCGGCTGGCCGCATATTGGCAACAGCCAGAAGTGCGGCCCGAAACGCTGGATGATCTGATCACCTATCGCGCCGCCTTTCTGGCTGACTATCAGAATGACACCTATGCCGGGCAATATCGGGAGGTACTGGACAGCTTGCACGCCGCCCTGCCCGCAGACACCCCTGAAAGCCTGACCCAGGCTGCCGCAAAATCCCTGTTCCGGTTGATGGCCTATAAGGACGAATTCGAGGTCGCCCGGCTGATGACCGCGCCCCAATTCGATGCCACGCTAAAGGCGCAGTTCGACGGGGATTTCCGGGTGACCTATCATATGGCCCCGCCGCTGCTGTCGCGCCGCAAGGATGCGCGTGGACGGCCAGTGAAACGCGATTTCGGGCCTTGGATGGGCCGCGCGTTGCGTCTGTTGGCCTGGCTGAAACCCCTGCGCGGCACCCCGTTCAACCCGTTTGGCTACCACGCCGAGGCACGTTTGCATCGCGATTTGCTAGCCTGGTATCAGACCGGTATGGCCCAGGTCGCGCGTAGCTATACATCAGTGAATGAGGCCGAATGTCTGGCGTTTCTGACCGCGCCCGAGGATATCCGGGGCTATGGGCCTGTGCGAACGGCAGCCGCCCAAACCGTGCGGGGCAAGGCCGACGCTGTATTGACAGGACTCGCGCAAGGAGGACGGTGAAACGGAATTTTTCAAAAATTCCGACCCGATTTATTTGGAATAAATCGGTTACCGGCGGCAAAGTCATCCCAACACTGAAAAGCTGCTTTCCTTATTGATGGGGCGTTTGCGCGAATAGAACCCCACGTCGATCTGGCTGCCGGTGTAGGGCAGCGTGAACTGCAACGGATCGCTGTCGTGATCGCCCCCGCCTTCGCAATAGCTCACCAGCGCTGTCATCATCTTGCCAGCAATCGGCGCGTTCTTGTATTGGTTGCCGCTGCTGCCACAGGCCATGTAAAACCCATCCAGACAGGACCGGTCATAGATCGGGATCCAGTCGGTGGAGGCGTCATACAGATCCACCACACCGCGCGTCGCGCTGGGGATACCAAGGCTGGGCACCCTTTGGGCATAGCGCATCGCCTGGGTTGACCACTGGTCGGTGAAGTCGTGGTTGAAATGTACATCATCCTCGCACCATTGATGCGGATCGCATTCCGGGTCTTCCGAGCCGATCAGGATGTGATTGCCATGCTCGGGGCGCACGTAACAGCCGATGTCGCTGTCCGACACAATGGTGCCGTTCGCCTCAAAATCAAAGCCTTCGGGGGCGGGCACATGCACCACCTCTTGCCGCAAGGGGCGGGTCTGGATGGTCATGTCCTCCAGCACCCCGGCCATTTTGTTGATGATCGACGACCCCGGTCCGGCGACGTTGATCACCACCGGCGCATGCAACACCTCGCCGGTGGCCAGCCGCACACCTGACACCCGGCCATCACCTTGCAGGATTTCCACTACCTCGGCCCCCGTGCGCACCCTTGCGCCATGTTGCTTGGCCGCGTCCATCAGGTTCTGCGCCGACAAGGCCGGGTCGGTGACATACCCCGCCTGCGGCCAGAACACCGCGCCGCCCATCTGCGCGCCGTTCGGCTGGCCAAATTCCGGGTCGTTCAGCCGTTTGGCCGGGGCAAAGCTGTCGCGGGAATAGATCGGCAGGCGCTTGGCAATCTGCTCTTGCGTCCATTCTTCGTAGTCACAGCCCAACTCGGCGCTATAGGCTATGTGTTTTTCCAAAAACCCGTTGGCCGCTGTCTTCATCACCAGACACCCCGTCACCCGAAATTGCGCCAGATCGGCCCCGTCGGGCAGGCCCAGATAGGCGGCCCAGTCGCGCCAGTAATGATAGCCTTCCCAGGCAAATGCCGTGCCATCAAAGGTGGAATAATGCATCCGGATGATCGCGCAGCTGCCCGCCGTCGACCCATGCCCCACTTGCCGGTTACGATCCAATGACAGGGTCTTGTACCCCGCCTTGGCCATCTCGAACGCAATCGCCGCGCCGATCACCCCGGTGCCGATGATGATGGCGTCTGATTTCGTGGTCATGGGGTCTCTCCTGTGTCTGGCTCACTCTTTGGCCCACCCAAAAAAGAACGCGCATAGGCGGCAAAATCGGCCACCTCTTCGGGACGGGCATGTTGGCCGGTGAAGATGTATAGATACTGCGGCACCCTCAACAGGCGCATCTCGGCCGGTTCGTTTAGCTGCGCGAAATCATAGCCCAGCTGCATGTAATACAGCACCCGGGCACGCGTCGCGGCCTCGTCCGCCGAATAATCAAACCGCAGGAACATCGCGCAAATCGCTTGCAATCGCGTGGTGTCCGACTGGTCCAACATCCGCCGTACTTTGCCCGACCGGCGCGCCCAGTCGCGCACGGCAAAGTCCAGCGCGGTATCGAACAGCGCGGGATTGACCACGCAGCGCTGCACATTGCACACCGCTTGGGTGATGGTGTCCGCGGGCAATTCAGCCTGTGTCACAACGGCGGCTGTGTTGGTCGATTGCCAGTCGGCCAGCAGTGCATCCAGCAGGTCTTGGCGGGATTTAAAGTACCAATAAAAGCTGGACCGCGACACGCCCATGCGTTCGGCCAGTGACAGCACTTTGACTTGGTCCACCCCGTCCGACACCAAAACATCCATCGCCACCCGCAGCCAATCGGCCCGGGTGACCTTGATGTTGCCCACCAGCGGTTCAGCGTCGGGGTCATCGCGGTGCAAGATTGGTTTTGGGGGGATCATAACCTAACTCTCCGGTGCCGCGCCGCCCGCTTGGGTGCGGCATGCGATAAAGTCCGCCAAGGCACCAACCCGGTCACCATCCTGCGCAGGCGGTTCGAAATTGGCTAATATGTTCTTCCAGATGCTGGTGGCGCGGGTGTTGGCGTCAATCGCGCCGCGTTCCTCCCACGTGCCGAAATTCAGCCCGTCGGCCAGCAGCGGTTCATAGAACGCGGTTTTGTAGCGGTCCATCGTGTGCGCCGCGCCAAAGAAATGCCCGCCGGGGGCGACCTCGCGCAGCGCGTCCAGCCCGATATCATCGTCGTCCGCCGGGGTGTCGGCGCAGAGTTCGGCCATCACCTGCACCATCTCCATATCGGTGATAAACTTTTCATACGATACCGTCAGCCCGCCCTCTAACCAGCCCGCCGCATGGATCATCACCGTCGACCCGGCCATCAGGCTGCCCCAGGCGCTGATCTCGGTTTCATGCGCGGCGCGGGCGTCGTTGACGTTGGCCGCAGACCCGGCGGCACAGCGCCACGGCAGGCCCAGTTTGCGCGCCAATTGCCCGGCGCCCAGCGATGCCTTGACCTGTTCGGGTGTGCCAAAGGCCGGGGCGCCGGATTTCATGTCAACATTGCTGGTAAATGTCCCATAGCAGACCGGCGCGCAGGGGCGGGCCAGTTGGCTTAGGGTGATCGCCGCGAGGGCCTCCGCGTGCGACAGGGTCAGCGCGCCCGCCACGGTGATCGGAGCCATCGCGCCCATCAGGGTGAAGGGCGTGACGATGCTGACCTGCCCGTGGCGGGCAAAGTCGATCAGCCCCTGGGCCATCGGGATGTCGATTTGGCGGGGCGAGTTGGTGTTGATGATGGTATAGGTATGGCTGGCGGCGCGGAATTCATCGTCTGACAGCCCGCGAAAATCGCGGATCATCTCAAAGCAATCCATCGTCTGCGAAGTGCCGCGCGCATAGGTGAAGGGCAGTTTGTCTGACTGGGTCAGCATGATTTCGGTCATCGCGTAATGGCGCAGATGTGGCGGGACATCTTGGGGTTCCACCAGCGGCGGCAGCATGTGCAAAGCGTCGAAATGATGCGTCAGCTGGGTCAGGTCACGGTAATCTGACAAGGTGCCGGGGCGGCGGCCCCGGATCAGATCTGTGGCATGCGGCGCGCCTGCGCCGGGTTGGAACACCAGCCGCCCCAGTTCCAGCACCAGATCACGCGCCCGCGCCCCGGCGCGCAGTTGGATCGATTTGGGCGCGCTGGCAATGGCCGCATCAACCATATCGCGCCCGATGAACACCATTTCGGCGTCGTGATCCACCCGCGCCCCACACTGTTGGAACAGCGCGCGGGCCTCGGGCAGCAGTACCTTTAGCCCCATCTCTTGCAACACTGTCAGGGCCGCCTGATGGATCGCCTCGACCCGGTCTTCGCTAAAGGCAGCGGCGGGGGGAAACGGGTTGCGCAGGTTGTGGTAGTCCACCTGCCGTTTTGCCGCCGGCGGTGCGGCCCGCCCGCGTCGCCGGCGCCTGTCCTGTCCCGTCATCCCCGCATCGCCTTGCCGTCCGGGTCATAAGGCGACGGGGTGATCACCTTGGCAGGGCGTTCTACCCCCACCACATGCACGCTAAGATCCGTGCCAATTGCCGCCTGGTCGCGGTTCACCAGCGCCATTGCCAGCGATTTCCCGGTAAAGTGGCCATACCCGCCCGAGGTGACAAAACCCACCTTTTCCCCCGCCGCCCAGATCGGCTCGTACCCGCTGGCATCGGCCCCGTCGGCGTCGATTTCCAGCGTCACCTGTACCTGTGCCGGGCCATTGCCGTCGCGTTCGGCCAGGGCCGCCGCCTTGCCGATGAAATCCTTATCCCAGTTGATCCAGCGGTCCATACCGGTCATTCCCGGGGTGTAGCCTTGGGTAAATTCCGCCGACCAGATGCCAAAAGATTTCTCCAACCTTGTGGACAACATCGCGTTGAAGCCACATTCGCGAATGCCGTCTTCAGCGCCCGCCGCTAGCAACATCCGCCGCAGCGCGATGTGGTCGCCATTACGGCAGTTGATCTCGCACCCCATCTCGCCCGTCACCGACATGCGCGCCACTTGGGCCCGGATCAGGCCAATGTCGAATTGACCACAGCCCATGAAGGGCAGGCCTGAAATATCCTGCTCGGCCAGTTTTTCGATCACCGCGCGCGAGTTTGGACCAGCAAGACCAAAGCCGCAGATTTCCTCGCCCAGATCGCGCAGGGAAACGCCATCGTCCAGATGGTCGTTGAACCAACGCATATGCCAGGCGCGCAAATAATAGCTGCCCATGATCCAGTACCGGTCATTTCCATTTGCATCTGGGCCCCAGTTCAGAACCGTCAAATCGCCCTTCAACTTGCCGGTTTCCGACAGCATCGGCGCCAGTCGCGCGCGGCCCGGCGCGGGTAACCTGCTGGCCATGATCCGGTTCAGCCAGGTTGCGGCATTCGTCCCGGTCACCTCGTACCGCGAGAACCCGGTGATATCGAGTAGGCCGACGCCGGTGCGGATGGCCTGGCATTCCTGCGCCACGATATCATGCGCGTTGGATCGCTTCAGCGTCGGGACCTCTTCGAACCCTTGCGGAGCGAAATACAGCGGCACCTCCAAATCCCAACTGCTGCCCCATTTGCACCCCGCATCTGTCATCGCATCATGCGCCGGGGCCATTTTCAGCGGTCGCCCTGCGGGCAGTTGTTCGTTGGGATAGGTCATCACGAAGCGGCGCGAATAAAACTGGCCGGTGGTTTCGCGGATATAGCGTTTGTTCTGGGCGAAATCGCCGTAACGGGCGACGTCCATGCCGTAAACATCGGCCTCGGGCTCGCCGTGGATCATCCATTCGGCCAGGCTTTTGCCGACGCCACCGCCTTGCAGGAACCCGGCCATCACCGCGCAGGCGCTCCAATAGCCGCGTTTGCCGGGGATCGGGCCGACCAGCGGGTTGCCGTCTGGCGAAAAGGTGAAGGCACCGTTGACCCAGGTTTTAACGCCGACTTCTTGCAGGCACGGGTAGCGTTCAAACCCCATGGTCAGCTCTTTTTCGATGCGATCCGTGTCTTCCTGGAACAGATCCATGCCATAATCCCACGGCGCGCCGTCCATCGCCCAATGTTCGTGGTCGACCTCGTAAATCCCCAACAGCAGGCCGTTCTGGTCCTGCCGCATATAGGTGAACCCTTCGAGATCGACGGTCATCGGGATCTCAAAGTCCAGCGCTTCGAGTTCCGGGATGGAATCGGACACCAGATAGTGGTGTTTCAGCGGCGACACCGGCAGTTCGATGCCCGCCATCCGCCCCAGTTGCTTGGCCCAGAGACCCCCGGCATTGACCACATGTTCGCAAGTCACCGTGCCCTTTTCGGTCACCACCTGCCAACCATCGGCGGTTTGGTGCAGTTCCAGCACCCGGTTATGCTCGACCACGGTTGCGCCGTTTTTCTTGGCGGCCCCGGCATAAGCCAGCACGGTGCCGGTGGTGTCCAGGTACCCTTCGCGATCCGCCCACATGCCGCCCAACAGGCCGTCGGTGGACATGATCGGGTTCAGCGCGCGGGCCTCTTCGGGGGTCACAAGGCGGCAATCTTCGATGCCGATCGACTGGAACACGCGATAGGCCGATTGCAGCCATTCCCACCGATCCGGCGTGCCTGCCATGGTCAAGCCACCGGTCATGTGCAGGCCGATATTGATGCCGCTTTCCTGTTCTATCTGTGGCAACAGGTCGATGGTATAGGCCTGTAGGGCAGCAATATTGGGGTCCGCGTTCAGCGCGTGGATACCGCCCGCCGCGTGCCACGACGACCCGGCGGTCAGGACCGAGCGTTCGATCAGGCAGACGTCAGACCAGCCGAATTTGGCCAGATGATAGAGGACCGAGGCGCCGACAACACCGCCCCCGATGACTACCACGCGGTAATGCGATTTCATGACGTCCCCCCACAAATTGCTTTGACCGGGACGCTATAGCGACTGTTCACACCTGTCTAGACATTTGTGTCCATTAGTCACCCACCCGAAACCTTCCGCAAAGGTGCGCAGAATGCACACCCTACGGGGGTGGGTCAGATGATTTGCAGGTCGTCGAGCAGGTTGCCAATGGTATCGAAATTATTAAGCGTCAGCTCGTGCCTGCCAAAATCCAACACTAGATCGCCGTCGTCAATGGATGCGAACTTTTTCAGGACCTGCTTTTTGGTCAGTTCCCCATCCCACAAACGGTCATCCAGTTTCAGAGTGTCGCTGTTATCGGTGAAATCGCGGATGACGTCCTTGCCGTATTTGTTACGGAACAGGAAAATATCTGCGTTTTTGCCACCAACCAGCAGGTCATCATCGCGGCCACCGTCGATCACGTCTTCACCCACCCCTCCCAAAAGCCGGTCGTCGCCGCTGTTGCCGAATATCTTGTCGTTCCCCTTGCCGCCCAGAAACACTTCGTTGGCCGATGTGCCGACGATTTTGTCGTTCTGCGTGACATGAACACCGCTCAGGTCTTTGAGGAGGATTTCAGCCCCTTCCTGCAACGGGCCGGTGGTGACTTTGCCAAAATACGTGGCAATCTTTTCAAACGCCCGGATGTCCGCCTTTGACGTGAACGTCGGCAAGGCCACCCCGCCGACCACAAACAAGTGGTCTGTTCCGTCATTCCCAAAGGACAGCAATTGCGTGACGTTGCCTGTCCCCCAATGGATTTCCCCAACGCTGGAAATAGTGTTTTGCCCGTCAAGATCCTGCCCGCCAAGGGTGTTGCTGTAGGGGTCCAGGCCTGTCAGGTAAACCTTTGGCAGGTCGCCGCCATCAACAGGGTTTGGGTCGATTGCATAGGTAAAACTGTCTTCGCGGTCTGGCGCGACAATTTTCAGCTTGGTCGTGCCAAGTGTAAGTTTATTGTCTTTGCCGTCGCCGGTGGTGTCTTCCCAATGCATCAAAAAGCCGTTGAACGTGTACGTAGTCATATTAAAACCCCAAAATCCTGCGCCTGATTAATCCGGGATTTGGCCCTTTTGACGGTCCAAACCACTAAATCCACGGGCAAAAATCCCGCCGTAAAAGATAGCCCAACCAGTGATGCTATGGCAAGCGGGGCAATTATTGGCCGGCAGCCATTTTGAAAATGGCAAAACCCGGGTTGGCGGCACCGGCAAGCATGTCATTTCCGGCCCGATAAAGCCTAGCGGGTCCTTTCGGTTTACCGCCAAAAGCCCCAAGGACATTGTTCGGTTCAGCGGCAAAATCGGCGGCAAAAAGGGTCAGGGCCGCTGGAATGCGGCGGGTAAATCCTGCGGCGATAGTCTTTAAATCTATCGCCAGACCAAGGCACACCCCGGCCCGCCAGTCCCGGCCCCTGCGCATAGCGGACCCGAAAAACTGGAAAAACCCGGCAAAACGTGGGGTAGTGTCGCGAGTTTGGTAGAAATTTAAGGATGGCGTAATCTCCGGGTGAACAGAAACCACCCAAAACGGCGGCTGACACCGCCAC
>JBLINN010000011.1:0-28625 GCA_047639325.1 Paracoccaceae bacterium
ACACCGCTTTCCTTGCGATCAATGCGGCGCCGATTACCGGTTTGAGCCCACCAATGGCACGCTCACCTGCGACCATTGCGGCCATTGTGAACCGATCAGCGCCGGCCCGTGGAAGGGTGCCTCCCTGAAAGAGCTGGATTTCGACGCCGCACTTGCGCAAAATCTGCCCGAAACCGAGATCGAAGAAACCCGCGTCCTTAGCTGCCCCAATTGCGCCGCTCAGGTTGAATTTGATCCCAACACCCACGCCGCCGAATGCCCGTTCTGCGCCACACCCGTGGTCACCGATACCGGCATCAGCCGCCACATAAAACCGCGCGGCGTGTTGCCCTTTGCACTGGACGAACGCAGCGCCCACAAGGCGATGACTGACTGGCTGGGGCGCTTGTGGTTCGCCCCCAACGGGCTGCGCGCCTATGCCCGCAAAGGGCGCAAGATGCAGGGCATCTATGTGCCTTACTGGACCTTCGATGCCGATACAAAATCCGACTACCGGGGCGAACGTGGGACCGTCTATTACCAAACCCGCACCGTCACCCGAGATGGCAAGAAAGTGCAGGAACGGGTTGCCAAGGTCCGCTGGCGCTCGGCGGCGGGCAAGGTGGCGCGGTTCTTTGACGACGTGTTGGTTCTGGCCTCGACCAGCTTGCCCAAAAACTACACCGACGGGTTGGAGCCCTGGGATCTGCCCGCGCTGGAGCCCTACCAGCCACAATTTCTGGCCGGGTTCCGGGCCGAGGCTTATACGGTGGAATTGGGTAGCGGTTATACCGAGGCACGCCAGCATATGGCGCGAGTGATCGAACGCGATGTGCGGTTTGACATTGGCGGCGATCGCCAGCGCGTTCACGACATCGACACAACGGTTTCGGACGTGACGTTCAAACATATCCTGCTGCCAGTCTGGCTGGCCGTCTATAAATACCGCGGGGAAACCTATCGCTTTGTGGTGAACGGCCGCACCGGCCGTGTGCAGGGCGAACGCCCGTGGTCGGTGATGAAAATCACCATCGCGGTGGTTCTGGGCCTGCTGGTGGCAGCCGGGGCCGGCTATCTGCTTGCAACAAACAAATAACCGGTCGGGTCTCGGGTACCTTTCCCGCCGTCAAATGCGGGAAATCTCTAACCTTTGGGCTGTCCCGGTCTGTTTCGGGGTCAGCTTGGGCACGCTGACATGCAGCACGCTGTCTTTCATGCTGAAGTCACAGGCTGCGGTATCGCCTGATGCTTCGGCGGCAAGGTCCAGCCATCCGGCCACTTGGTGTCCGAAATTGCGAAGCGGGTCGTAAAGCGAAGGCCAAAGGCCGGACGTCTCTGTTTTCTCAACCATCTTAGCCCTCCTTGGGGTTTCATTTCCAACAGCCACAGTCTGCCAGATCCAAACGATCTTTTCCTTGATGCGGCGCAAGTTTTCAGCCCTTGCGCATCACAATTCCCGCCTTCATCCTTCCACGAGCTGCAATCAAGGATTTCGCGCCAATGACACTGCCCCCCGCCGACTTGGACGCGCTGTTTGCCGCGCGCCATTCCTGCCGCGCCTTTCGCCCCGATCCTGTACCGCGCGACGTGATCGAACAGATCATTGCAACCGCTCAGCGGGTTCCGTCGTGGTGCAACGCCCAGCCTTGGGGGATCACTGTTACCAGCGGTGCAGAAACCGACCGGTTTCGCGCGGCTTTAATGGCCGAAGTCACCAGTGGTGCGCCGAAACCGGACATGGAGAAACCAGACATGGATTTTCCCACCGCCTATACCGGCCCTTATCAGGAACGTCGCCGCACCTGCGGTTGGCAGCTATACGACGCTGTTGGGGTGGAAAAAGGCGACCGGGCCGGATCAGCCCGCCAGATGATGCAGAATTTTTCGCTGTTCAGCGCGCCGCATTGCGTGATCCTGTCCAGCCCCGCAGATCTGGGTGCCTACGGCGCGATGGATTGTGGCGGCTTTGTCACCGGGTTTTGCCTCGCCGCGCAGGCGCAGGGTGTGGCCAGTGTGGCGCAGGCGGCGGTGGCGTCCTATGCGCCATTCCTGCACCGGCATTTCGACATTGGCGATGACCGGCTTATCCTGTGCGCCATTTCCTTTGGCTATGAAGACACCGAGCATCCCGCCAACAAATTCCGCACCACCCGCGCCGAACAGGATGCGTTTGTCGACTGGCGCGGTTAGGACCAGCCCAGGAAGGACCCCCATGCGCGCGCTTATTCAACGTGTCACCCAGGCCAGCGTCACCGTGGACGGGCAGGTCATCGGCCAAATTGGCCCCGGCCTGCTGGTCCTTGTCTGCGCCATGCAAGGCGACAGCACCGGTCAGGCCGACCAGCTGGCAGCCAAGATCGCCAAGCTGCGGATATTCGCGGATGAGGCCGGAAAAATGAACCGGTCGGTGCGCGATATCGGCGGGGCGGCGCTGGTGGTTAGCCAGTTCACCCTTGCCGCTGACACCTCGCGCGGCAATCGCCCCGGGTTTTCTGCCGCAGCCCCCCCGGCGGAAGGCGAGCAGTTATACGACCACTTTGCGACGCAAATGGCGGCGCAGGGGATAGCCGTGCAAACCGGCCAGTTTGGCGCGGATATGGCGGTGGCGCTGACCAATGACGGCCCCGTCACCATCTGGATGGAGATATAAGAGCGATGCCAACCCAAAAAGAGACGGCCATCGCGCTTTGGCAGGCTGGGGTGGACGCGGTTGGCGGCTATTCTTCGGTGGCCACGGCGCTGAAATCCACCCCCTCTGCCCCGCCGGATCAGATTATCGCGGTGGGCAAGGCCGCAGGGGCGATGGCGCGCGCCGCGTTGGATCACTTTGGGCCTGTTCCGACCTTGGTCGTCACCAAGGATGGCCACGGCGCGGATCTGCCCAGGGCTGTGCGCCTGATCGAGGCGGCGCATCCGGTGCCGGACAGTCGCAGTCTGGATGCAGGCCGCGCCCTGCGGGAAACGGTGCAATCCCTGCCCGCCGGGTCGCGACTGTTGGCGCTGATCTCGGGCGGGGCGTCGTCCTTGGCCGAGGATCTGGTTGCCGGCAAAACGCTGGCCGATCTGGCGGCGTTGAACCAGCATTTGCTGGCCAGCGGGTTGGATATTGAGGCGATGAACACCCAGCGGCGCAAACTGTCGCGAATCAAGAGGGGCGGTTTGTTGGCGGCCTTTCAGGGGGCCGAGGCGCAGGTGCTGGCGATCTCGGACGTGCCGGGGGATGATCTGGCGGTCATTGGCTCGGGCATTGGGTCTGCGCCGGATGCCCCGCCGTTCACCTTTCAGGCGCAGATCATCGCCAGCAACAGCCATGCCCGCGACGCCGCCGCCGCGATGGCGCGCGCGCAAAGGCTGCTGGTTCTGGCCTGCGAAGAAACCTTGCATGACGACCTGACCGCCCTAGCCCCGCGCCTTGGCGCGCGGCTGAACGCCATGCCTCCCGGCGTGATGATCCTGGGCGGTGAACCTACGGTTATTCTGCCGCCCAACCCCGGACAGGGCGGGCGAAATCAAGCGTTGGCGCTGGCCTTGGCGGGGCAGATTGCTGGCACCACCGGGCTGACCATTGTGGTTGGCGGCACCGACGGGTCGGACGGGCCGACACAGGCGGCAGGGGCGGTGGTGGATGGCGACACATGGGGCGATGGCGCGGCCGAGGCGTTGCAAGCGGCCAATAGTGGGGCCTATTTGCAGGACAAGGGCGCGTTGTTGGTCACCGGGCCAACCGGCACCAATGTGATGGACCTGATCATCGCCCTGCGCGCTTGACAGAATCGCCCGTCCCCTCTGACAGTCGCGAAATGAACACACATCCCAACGCATTGCGCGATATCGAAGAGCTGCCCGATCTGGGCATCCCCCTGTCTGACGGCTGTCGTCTGTCTGCCCGCATCTGGCGGCCTGTGGATGCGGGCGACGATCCGGTGCCGGTGATCCTGGAATATCTGCCCTATCGCAAACGCGACGGCACGGTGGCGCGCGATGCACTGACCCACCCATACTTTGCCCGACGTGGATACGCCTGTGTGCGGTTGGACATCCGCGGCAATGGTGACAGTCAGGGGTTGATGGAAGACGAATACACCGCCCAAGAGCTGTCTGACGGGGTAGAGGCGATCAACTGGCTGGCGTCCCAGCCGTGGTGCAGTGGCAGCGTTGGCATGATGGGGATCAGCTGGGGTGGGTTCAACGCGCTGCAGGTGGCGGCGCTGCATCCCGCGCCGTTGAAGGCGATCATTACGCTGTGTTCCACTGTGGATCGGTTTGCCGATGATATCCATTACAAAGGCGGTTGCTTGCTGAACGAAAACCTCGGCTGGGGCGCGACGATGTGGTCTTATTCCAGCCGCGCGCCGGACCCGGCGCTGGTGGGTGATGCATGGCGCGATATGTGGCTGGAGCGGCTGGAGAACGAGCCGTTCTTACCCGCCGTCTGGCTGCGCCATCAACGCCGCGATGCCTATTGGCAGCATGGGTCGGTCTGCGAGGATTACAGCGCCATCAAGGCGGCGGTTCTGGCGGTGGGCGGTTGGGGCGATGGCTATAAAAACGCGGTGCCGCAGCTGGTGGAAAATCTGGACAGTCCGGCCAAGGGCATCATCGGTCCCTGGGTGCATAAATATCCGCATTTCGCAGTGCCAGAGCCGCGCATCGGTTTTCTGCAAGAAGCGCTGCGCTGGTGGGATCATTGGTTGAAAGGGGTGGATACAGGGGTGCAGGACGACCCCGATTATCGCGCCTATCTGATGGACTCGGTTCGGCCCAAGGAATGGTACACAGACCGGCCCGGGCGCTGGATTGCCGAAGACGATGGCGCGACGTCGCATTTGCCGGTGCGAACCCTGCATCTGACGGATGCTGGGTTAAGCGATGCGCCCGGTGATTTGCAGGCGACTGTGCGGTCACCGCATCATTGTGGTGCCGCGTCGGGGGAATATTGCGCGATCTGGCTGGGGCCGGAATTGCCCGGGGATCAGCGCGGCGACGATGCGCTGTCTTTATGTTTTGACGGCGCGCCGCTGGCGCAGGATATCGACATCGTTGGGGCGGCCAAACTGCGGCTGACCCTGACAGCGGACAAACCACAAGCGCAAATTGCCGTGCGACTGTGCGATGTGCACCCGGATGGCGCGTCGACCCGTATCACTTACTGTGTGCAGAACCTGACGCATCGCGAAGGCGCGGCGGACCCACGCCCGCTAGTGCCCGGGCACAGCTATGACATTTCCCTGTCGCTGGATCACATCGCCTATCGGCTGCCCAAGGGGCACCGCCTGCGGGTCGCGATTTCGTCGGCCTATTGGCCGCTGATCTGGCCGTCACCCCAAACGGCGGAACTGACGCTGCACAATGGCCAGTTGCACCTGCCGGTGCGGGCGCTGGCCAAAAGCGACGAATGGGTCTTTGCCCCGCCCGAGACCGATGCCCCGTGGGTGCCCGAAACCCTGCGGCCCGGCAGCCATGCGCGGCGGGTGGAAACCGACCTGACCACAGGCGAGGTGCACCTGATTGTTAAGGATGATTTTGGCAAGGTCGCAGATTCGGACCACGGGCTGATCAGCGGTTCCATCGCCCGCGAACGCTGGTCGATTCACCCAGATGACCCGCTTTCGGCGCGCGGATCCTGCCAGTGGAGCGATGAAATGGGCCGGGGGGATTGGCAATTGCGCACTGAAACCAGCTGCGAAATGTGGGCGGACTTAACCCATTTCCACTTGGCCGCCCGTCTGGTAGCATATGAAAACGACATTCTTATCTATGAACGCGACGTGTCGGACCAAATACCAAGGGACCAGATGTAACGCCCCCGTTACACGGACTGTCGTAAAGAATGACCATTAACACTTGATAGGTTTTGCAAAATGCGCAAACCTTGATCCGTCAATCAATAATAACTGCGCAGAAATCAGCTAGCAGTAGATAAACCGGGAGATCTTCATGACAGACCAAATCGACTTTATGGCGGGCCGCGTGACGGCAGGCAAAATGACCCGACGCGAATTTATGGGCAAAGCAACAGCCCTGGGTGTCAGCGCCGCGATGGCCAGCACACTGTTTGCAGATGCAGCCCGCGCGGCTGGCGCGGTTAAGGGTGGCATGATGAAAGCCGCTATGAACGGTGGTGCCAGCAGCGACACGCTTGACCCGGCGCTGGTCGCGTCCGAGGGCACCCATGCGATCCTGCGTCAGTGGACCGACTGTCTTGTCGATGTCTCAAACACCGGCGAAATCGTACCGCGCCTTGCGGAATCCGTGGAATCTTCGGCTGATGCCAAAACCTGGCATTTCAAGATCCGCAAAGGCGTTGAATTCCACAACGGCAAGACAATGACGCCGGAAGATGTGGTTGCCACCGTCGAGCGCCACAGCGACGAAAAGGCCACCTCGGGGGCATTGGGCATCGTTCAGGGCATCGAATCGATGAAGATCGACGGCGATACCGTTTCCTTTACCCTGAACGGGGCCAGCGCGGATTTCCCTTATCTGATGGCCGATTATCACCTGGTTATTCAGCCCAATGGCGGCAAGGACGACCCCACTGCCGGTGTTGGCACTGGCCCTTATATGGTCGAAGTCAACGAGCCGGGCGTTCGCACCGGGTTCAAGAAATTTGCCAACGATTGGGATGACACGCGCGGCCATGCCGACGAAGTCGAGGTTCTGATCATCAACGATGCCACAGCCCGGACCGCTGCCTTGCAGTCGGGACAGGTGCAAATGATCAACCGGGTCGACCCCAAAGTGGCCAAACTGCTGGGCCGCGCGCCGGGCCTGACCGTCATGAACGTATCCGGCCCCGGCCATTATGTGTTCATCATGCGCGTCGAGATGGCGCCATTTGACAATAATGACCTGCGGATGGCGCTGAAATACGCGATCAACCGTGAGGAAATGGTCGACAAGATTCTGCGTGGCTATGGCGGTGTCGGCAACGATTTCCCGATCAACGCCGCCTCGCCGTTGTTTGACACGTCGATTCCGCAGCGCAAGTATGACGCCGCCATGGCCGCCGAATACTACAAGAAATCCGGCCATGACGGATCGCCAATCATCCTGCGCGTTGCCGAAGGCGCGTTTCCGGGGGCTGTTGATGCCGCATCGCTGTTCCAGCAGTCGGCCCAAGCCGCCGGTATCCCGCTGGAAATCAAGCGCGAACCGGACGATGGCTATTGGTCCGAAGTCTGGAACAAGCAACCGTTCTGTGCATCCTATTGGGGTGGCCGTCCGGTGCAGGACCAGATGTACACAACCGCCTATCAGTCGACAGCGGAATGGAACGACACCCAGTTCAAGCGCCCGGACTTTGACGCGCTGCTGCTGGAAGCCAAAGCCGAAACCGACCAGGCCAAGCGCAAGGCGATCTATTCCAAGATGGCCTATATGGTGCGCGACGAAGGCGGTCTGATCCTGCCGATGTTCAATGATTTCGTGGACGCGGTCAGCGATAAGGTGGGCGGTTATGAAAACCATCCGCTTGGTGGGCTGATGGATGACTTTGCCCTGTCGCGGTGCTGGTTGAAGGCCTAGGGCTTCATCATGCATCCGATTTTGAAACTTGTTGCTCAGCGCCTTGCGCTGAGCATATTATTGTTGCTGGCCGCCTCCGCGCTTATTTTTGCAGGCACGCAGATCCTGCCCGGCGATGTGGCGCAATCCATTCTTGGCCAATCGGCCACAGAGCAGTCGCTTGCCAACCTGCGCGAAGAGCTTGGCCTGAACGAACCTGCGCTTAGCCGGTATTTCAGTTGGCTCGGCAATGCCCTGCAGGGCGATCTGGGAACCGCACTGACCAATGGTCAGGACATTGCGACATCGGTCGGCAAGCGGCTGGGCAATACGCTTTTCCTGGCCAGTTGCGCGGCGATCATCTCGGTGCCGCTGGCCATTTTCCTTGGCCTGCTGGCCGTGCGCTATAAAGATCGCTGGCCGGACAAGCTGATCTCGGCTGTCACGCTGACCTCGATCTCGATCCCGGAATTTCTGATCGGCTATGTGCTGATGTATTTCGTCGCGGTGAAACTTCGCTGGTTTTCGTCCGTTGCGATGATAAATGACGATATGTCGCTGGGCGAAAAGCTGAATACCATCGCCTTGCCGGTCATGGTTCTGACGCTGGTGGTGCTGGCGCATATGATGCGCATGACCCGGGCCGCGATCCTGAACGTAATGCAATCAGCCTATGTCGAAACGGCCGAGCTGAAAGGCCTGTCCAGTTTCGATGTGATCCGCAAACACGCCTTTCCCAACGCCATCGCCCCGATCGTGAATGTCGTGATGCTGAACCTGGCCTATTTGGTGGTCGGAGTCGTGGTGATCGAGGTGGTGTTTGTCTATCCCGGCATGGGCCAGTACCTGGTTGACCACGTGTCCAAACGCGACGTGCCGGTGGTGCAGGCCTGCGGGCTGATCTTTGCCGCTGTCTATATCGGCCTGAACATGATCGCCGACATCGTGTCGATCCTGGCCAACCCCCGCCTGAGGCATCCGAAATGAAGAATGTCCCCATCTCTGCCATGATCGGGCTGTTTTTCACCGGTCTCTATTTCTTTATCGCCATCTTTGCCCCACTGATCGCCCCCTACGGCATGGCCGACATTGTCGGTGACGTATGGGAGCCGTCTTCGGCCAAGTTCCTGCTGGGCACCGACAGTATCGGCCGCGACCTGCTGACCCGGATGATCTATGGCGGGCGCACAACGATCTTTATCGCCACCATGGCGACGATCCTCAGCTTTACCACGGGCGCGGTTCTGGGCTTTATCGCCGCCGTGTCGGGGGGCTGGATTGACCAGGTTCTGTCGCGGTTTATCGATCTGATCATGTCGATCCCGTCGCTGATCTTTGCGTTGGTTGTGTTGTCGGTGATGCCGGTGACTATACCGGTGCTGATCCTGGTAATGGGCCTGCTGGACGCCACCCGCGTGTTTCGTCTGGCGCGCGCCGTTGCGGTGGATATCACCGTGATGGATTACGTCGAGGCCGCGCGATTGCGGGGCGAGAAAATCGTCTGGATCATCTTTCGTGAAATCCTGCCCAACGCCCTGTCGCCACTGGTGGCGGAAATGGGCCTGAGGTTTATCTTTATGGTGCTGTTTGTGTCCACCCTGTCCTTCCTTGGGTTGGGGGTACAACCGCCACAGGCAGACTGGGGTGGCATCGTAAAGGAAAACAAAGACGGCATCGTCTATGGCATTCCTGCAGCCCTGGTCCCGGCCTTTGCCATCGCGACGCTGGCAATCTCGGTCAATCTGATCGCCGACTGGGTCCTGAACCGCACCACCAGCCTGAAGGGGGGACGCGGATAATGGCCGATACCTTGCTGAAAATCCGTGACCTGAAAATTGGTGCAACGGTCTATCCGCCCGGGGAAAAGCCGCATGACATCGAAATCGTGCATGGCGTGTCCTTTGATCTGGAAAAGGGCAAAGTGCTGGGCCTGATTGGTGAATCCGGCGCCGGCAAATCCACTATCGGGCTTAGCGCGCTTGGCTATGGCCGGGGCGGCGTCGAACTTACCGGCGGCGAAGTCTGGGTGAACGGGCGTGACATCCTGCAAGGTGGGATGCGGGGCCTGCGCAAACTGCGCGGCGCCGAAGTGACCTATGTGGCGCAATCTGCTGCGGCGTCCTTCAACCCGGCCAAGATAATTATGGAGCAGGTGATCGAGGCCTCTGTTCACCACGGTATCTGCTCCAAGGCTCAGGCCGAACAGCGGGCGGTGGCCTTATTCACCAAACTGGGCCTGCCGGATCCGGAAAACATCGGCAATCGCTATCCGCATCAGGTGTCGGGTGGCCAGTTGCAACGCTGTATGACGGCGCTGGCGTTGTGTCCGGAGCCCGATCTGGTGGTGTTTGACGAGCCTACAACGGCGCTGGACGTGACCACACAGATTGACGTGTTGGCCGCGATCAAGGACGCGATCCGCGATACCGGGGTGGCGGCGCTGTATATCACCCACGATCTGGCTGTGGTGGCGCAGGTCAGCGACCATATCATGGTGCTGCGCCATGGCGAGACAATCGAATATGGCGATACCGATCAGATCATCAATGCCCCGGCCGAGGATTATACCAAGGCGCTGGTGTCGGTGCGCTCGATCGAGCATCAGGAAAAAGCGCCCACGGCAAACCCTGTGCTGAGCGTGAAAAACATCAACGCCCGCTACAAGGGCACCAATTTCGATGTTCTCAGCAACGTTCAGGTAGACCTGCATCCGGGCCAAACACTGGCCGTGGTCGGCGAAAGCGGGTCGGGAAAATCGACACTGGCGCGGGTGATCACGGGCCTGTTGCCCCCAAACGCCGGGCAGATTGATTTTGCCGGGCGCACGCTGTCGCCTGACCTTGCCGGACGATCCCGGGAAGACCTGCGTGAATTGCAGATGATCTATCAGATGGCGGACGTGGCGATGAACCCGCGTCAGACTGTCGGCACGATTATTGGCCGCCCGCTAGAGTTCTATTTCGGCCTTCGCGGCGCCGAGAAAAAGCGCCGCATCAAGGAACTTCTGGACGAAATCGAAATGGGCGACGGGTTTATCGATCGCTACCCGGCCGAATTGTCCGGCGGGCAGAAACAGCGGGTGTGCATTGCCCGTTCGCTGGCAGCCAAGCCCAAGATAATCATCTGCGATGAGGTAACAAGCGCGCTGGATCCGCTGGTGGCGGATGGCATTCTGAAACTGTTGCTGGATTTGCAGAAGATTGAGGATGTCGCCTATCTGTTCATCACCCATGATCTGGCCACGGTGCGCGCCATCGCGGACAGTATCGCGGTGATGTATCAGGGGCGCGTCGTGCGCTATGGGCCAAAGTCCGAAGTTCTGGCGCCACCGTTCGACGATTACACCGACCTGCTGCTCAGCTCGGTCCCCGAGATGAGATTGGGCTGGCTGGAAGAGGTGATCGCAAGCCGCAAAATGGAGAGCGCGGGGAACTGAGTTTCCTGCAACTTTTTCTTGTTAAAAATACTCAAACCTGAACCGCGGCCCTTGGGGAGGCGTTGCAATTTGAGTATTTAGGACAAGAAAAAGCGCAAAGGATTTGCAGATATGGACAGCCGATTGCTTCTGATCATTCTGGACGGGGTACCGTGGCGCAACTGGCGGCGATTGTTTGGCAATCTTGAAGGCTGGGTGGATAGCGGCGCGGCGCGGGTGTGGAAGACCCGGGCGGTTCTGCCGTCGATTTCGGCCAGCTGTTATGCCTCGATCCATACGGGGGTCAGCCCGCAGGTGCATGGCTGTACCGGCAATGGCAATGTCTTTCGGCTATCACAACCGGATGTGTTTTCGCAGGTGCGCTCGGGCGGTGGGGTGACCGGGGCGGTGGCGCATTCGTTCTGGTCCGAGTTTTTCAACCGCCATCCGTTCGATTTTGTGCGCGACATTGAATATGACGAACCGGGCAGCGAGACAATTAACCATGGCCGGTTTCACACGATGACCGGCTATGGCCGTGACAACCAGATGACCCCGTCGGATGTGGATCTGTTTGCCACCCTGACCAACCTGTGCCAGCGCTTTAGCCTGAATTACGGCATGCTGCATACCTGCACGCTGGACAGCATGGGGCACCGGTTTTTCCATGAATCCAATGAGATGGATCACGCCTGTCATGTGATGGATGAAATGCTGGCGATCTTTCTGCCAAAGTGGCGCGCCGCCGGGTACCAGGTGATTGTGACCGCCGATCACGGCCAGGACGCGCGCGGCCATCATGGTGGGCGCGGAGAATTGCAGCAGGATGCGGCGCTGTATTATTTTGGTGATGCTGACGGCCCGGCAAGTGATGTGGTGATTGACCAGCTACAACTGGCCCCGACCATTCTGTCCCGGCTGGGCGCACCGGTTCCCGAGACGATGAAAGCGGCGTCTTTCCTGACTTAGAGCCTTTCCAATCAATAGTCTTCACCCGGCACCCCGAACGCGTTGTGGCACGCAAACGCTGCCTCGGGGTACCGGGTGAATTCGCGAATCCGGTAAGAGTGGAAACACTTTAATCGTAGGGCCATATCCCCTGCCCCAGCGCCTCGACCGCGACGGTGATGCGTTCAAAACTGGCCCTTGCGCGTGCCGCCATCGCGCGCGCCCGCAGGTAGCCATGCACCAGCCCAACCTCGTTGATCCAACAGACCGGCACGCCTGCCTTGGCCAGCTGGTCGCGGTAGTCGCGCCCGCCATCGCGCTCGGGGTCGCAATCAGCGGTGAAAATGACTGTTGGGGGCAGGTTGGAAAAATTGGTATCGTGCAACGGCGCGCTTGTGGGATCGGCTTGTGCCGCGCCTTCTGCGAGATGCATGCCGTCGTAGAACAGGACGTCATCCCGGGTCAGCATCGGCGCATCGGCGTGTTCCACAAATGACCCCCGGTTCACGTCCCCGCCCAGTCCGGGATAGATCAGCACTTGCCCGACGATGCCCTCCAGCCGCCCGCGCCCAAAATGCGCGACCGCTGCTGCCAGATTGCCGCCCGCGCTGTCCCCGACCAGCACCAGATCGTCGCCAAACGCATCCGCCGCCCATTGGGTTGCGGCCCAAGCGTCATCAAAGGCCGCCGGGTGTTTGTGTTCCGGCGACAGGCGGTAATCCATCGCCACCACGCGATAGCCGGATTCAGCGCAGATCTCGGCGCAGACGTCATCGTGGCTTTCTAACCCGCCGACGACAAGTCCGCCGCCGTGAAAGAACACCACCGTCTTGGTTGGTTGCCCGGCAGAATAGACGCGCACCGGCACGCCACTGGCCTGGTGGTCCTGTGCCGCGACCCCCGGAGGATAGGCCTGATGAAAGGCACGGCACATCGTGTCATAGACCCGCCGCTGGCCGTCGATATCCAGCGCCACCGCATCCGCCGGGTAATAGTCCCCGGTTTTGCGGATAAACGCCCAGATTTCGGCGTCGATCAGCGCGGTATAATCCAAGCCCTAGACCTTTGGGGCCCATTCCCAAGGGCGCACAAAGCCGCCCAAAACCTTGGCCACATCGTCTTCGTCGGCACCATTGCGGCGCAGTTGCGCCACCAGACCCCGGGTTTTGTCATCGACAACCGATGTCACACGCGCCTGTACCCCGGCCTTTTCCAGCGCGCCATTATACACCCGGGTGATCGCCTGTTTGCGCAGCTCGGGCTTGAACACTTTGCCCACGGCGGTTTTGGGCAATTCGTCCAGAATGGTCATGTGCTTGGGGTGGGCGGCGCGTTCGTGCACGTGGATTTTGCAATATTCCAGCAGCTCTTCGGGGGTGACGCTAGCGCCGCCGATCAGTTCGACAAAGGCGCAGGGCAGCTCGCCCGAATGGGCATCGGGCTGGCCGATGGCACCGGCAAAGCCGACGGCCTCGTGGCCCAGCAACGCTTCTTCGATTTCAGCCGGGTCAATATTGTGCCCGCCACGGATGATCAGATCCTTGGCGCGTCCGGTGATCCACAGATATCGGTCGGCATCGTACCGGCCCAGATCACCCGTGCGCAGGTATTTTGAGTTGTAATAGAGGTCTTCGTTTTTGGCGGCTTCGGTATAAGTGTTGCCCGGGTAAACCCCCGGGTTGGAAATGCAGATTTCGCCAATCTCATCCACGTCGGCCTCGATCGGGCCATTGGGCGTGCCTTTGAAAATCTTTACATCCGTGTAGGGGAAAGTGACCCCGATAGAGCCGATCTTTTTGTCACCATCCACCGGGTTGCCGGACACAAGACAGGTGGCCTCGGTCAACCCATAGCCTTCGATAATTGTCACCCCCGTCGCCTTTTCAAACCGGCGGTACAGTTCCACCGGCAGCGGGGCGGACCCCGAAAAGGCGGTTTTGACGCTGCTGATATCGGCGTCCACCGGCCGTTGCATCAGCGCGGAGATCGCTGTGGGCACGGTGATGATAAAGGTGATCTGCCAGCGTTCGATCAGCTTCCAGAAATTATCAAACACCCCTTCGCCGCGATAGCCCTGCGGCGTTGGGAACACCACATGCGCGCCGCTGGCCACGGCGGCCATCATGATGACATGGCAGGCAAACACATGGAACATCGGCAATGGGCAAATGACATTGTCTTTTTCGGTATATAACAGCGTGCCACCAAGCCAGCCGTTATAGATCATGCCGGAATATTTATGCTGCGCCACTTTGGGCATGCCGGTGGTGCCGCCAGTGTGGAAATAACAGGCCACCCGGTCGCCTGTACTGTCGGCAAAGGTCAGGGTTTCCTTCTGTTTGGCCATCTCAAGGTTAAAGTTCTTGTAATCCGCGTGGGCAAGCCCGGCCTTGTTGTCCATCTTGGGGCGGATCAACGGGATGATCCAGGATTTCGGCGGGGTGACATAGCGGTTCAGGTCGACCTCTAGCACAGTGTTGACGCTGGGCGCATGGCGCACTGCTTCGGCGGTCTTTTCGGCGACATCGGTTTTTGGAAAAGGGCGCAGGGTGACGACAACCTTGGCGTTGGTCTCGCGCAGAATCGACGCTATCTGTTCTGGCTCCAGCAGCGGGTTGATCGGGTTGACGATCCCGGCCACGGATCCGGCCAGAAAGGCGATGGTGGCCTCGTTACAATTCGGCAGGATATAGGCGACCACATCCTTTTCCCCAATCCCAAGCGAGCGGAACAGATTGGCCGCCTGGCTGACCAAAGCGTGCAATTGCGACCAAGTATAGGTTTCGGCCTTGTCGGTGGGGCCGGAAAATATCTGGTAGCTGATCGCGTTGTTATCTGGAAATTTTTGCGCTGTCCCGGACAGCATTTGGTAGAGGGTTGTTGGCACATCCCGCTTCTCCCACGGCATTTCATTTTCAATAGCCGTGCTATCCTCGATACCTCTAAAGGCCATGGTCTTATCCTCCCTGATGCCCGGTTTCCGGTGCATTATATCCCTGCGCATAAGATGAGATGAAAAGACCGGCGACGCAAGTCACCGCTTGGACAGGATCGCCGACATCAGCGCATGACGCTGCGCCGAAAACACTGCCGGGGGCATTGCATTTGGACCAAAGCGCGCGCCATCAACCTGAAACCGGAAAATTTTGAATTTTCCGACCCGATTTCTTTGAAAGAAATCGATCCCCAAACTGATGGTTTATTTCCGGTGGTAGAGGCCGTTATTCAGCAGCCATCCCATCGGTGAACTGCAACCGTGCCAGACGCGCATAAAGCCCGTCCTCGGCCACCAGTTGGTCATGCGGGCCGGTGGCGACGATGCGGCCCTCGTCCATCACGATGATCCGGTCTGCCTTTTTCACCGTCGCCAGGCGGTGCGCCACAATCAGCGTGGTGCGCCCGGCGCTCAGCTGATCCACCGCCATCTGCACAGCGCGCTCGCTTTCGGCGTCCAGCGCGCTGGTGGCTTCGTCCAGCAACAGAACCGGCGCGTCGCGCAAAATGGCGCGGGCAATGGCAATCCGCTGTTTTTGCCCGCCCGACAGCATCACGCCGCGTTCGCCCACATAGCTGTCATAGCCTTCTGGCAGCGCGCTGATGAAATCATGCGCGGCGGCGGCACTGGCGGCGGCCTCGACGTCGGCGTCGCTGGCACCGGGGCGGCCAAAGCGGATGTTTTCACGCGCCGATGTGGCAAAGATCACCGGGTCCTGCGGCACCAGCGCCACCGAGGCGCGGAAATCGTCGCGGGTCAGATCGCTAAGCGCTGTCCCATCCAGCGTGATGCGGCCGGTGTCGGGGTCGTAAAACCGCAGGATCATCTGGATGATCGTGGTTTTACCCGCCCCGGACGGGCCGACAAACGCCACGGTTTCACCGGGGCTAACCGTCAAAGATACATGATCCAGCGCCGTCACTTCGGGCCGCGCCGGATAGCAGAAAGACACGTCTTCAAACGCAATCTCGCCCTTGACCGGACGCGCCAGCTTGGCGGGTTGATCGGGGTCTTGCACAGAGTCAGTGCTGTGCAACAGCTCTATCAGCCGTTCTGTGGCGCCTGCCGCGCGCTGCAATTCGCTCCAGATTTCAGAGAGCGCGGCAACCGCCCCGGCGACCATCACCGAATAGATCACAAACTGGATCAACGCCCCTTCGGTCATCAGCCCGTCGCGCACATCGCGCGCACCCATCCACAGCACGCCGACAATCCCGGTAAACACCAGGAAAATCACGATCACGGTCAGAACCGCCCGCGTCTGAATTCGGCGGCACGAGACGTCATATGACGTCTCGGTCAGCTCGGCGAAACCAGCGCGGCTGGCGGTCTCGTGGGTAAAGGCCTGAACGGTTTGCACCGCGTTCAGCGCCTCGGATGCATTGCCAACTGATGCGGCGATCCAGTCCTGATTTTCCCGGCTGATCACCCGCAACCTGCGCCCAAGCACCAGGATCGGGACAATGATTGCCGGCACAATCAGCAACACCAAGCCGGTCAGCTTGGCCGAGGTCAACAGCATCAACACCATGCCGCCCGCAAAAATCAGCACATTGCGCAGGGCAATCGATATCGACGATCCCAACACCGACTGGATCAGCGTGGTGTCAGTTGTGATGCGGCTAAGGACTTCACCCGTCATGATTTTTTCGTAAAATCTCGGGCTCATCCCGATTACCCGGTCGAACACCGCCATGCGGATATCGGCCACAACCCGCTCGCCCAGCCGCGTGACCAGCGCATAGCGCAGCCCGGTGCCCAGCGCCAGAATTCCGGCAATTCCCAGCGCGGCCATAAAATACTGATCCAGAATATCGCCATCCGCGATCCGGAAATTATCCACCACCCGGCGCACGGCCAGCGGCAAGGCCAGCGACATGCACGCCGTCAGAACCAGCGCCATCGACGCCCCAAACATCATTGCGCGATAGGGCCGCAGGTAGGGCCACAATGCGCCCATGATGCCGATCTTGCGCGAAGTTTCACGCTCTTGGGTTGCCCCCGGTGCGGCAGGTTGGGCGGGCTGGTTTCGCGCCATGTCTGGTCCTTATCTTATCCGGTTTGACCTGGCCCGTGTCATGGCCGTGCAAACCGGCGGGGTCAAGCGCTCAGATGCCGCGCCCGGCAATTGCGCATCGGCTAAGGTACGTCGATACTGATAGAGATCAGTCAGTTGGCGGACGCCCCGGCACACGGCATAAATCTATGATTACAACGGCCTGCCCTGCTGCAAAGGCAGTCATATTTTTGGATGGTTTTTGGAGCGGGCGGCGAGAATCGAACTCGCGTCATTAGCTTGGAAGGCTAAGGTCTTACCACTACACAACGCCCGCTCAACTAAAAACTCTCTATTTTACCTGCGTGCGGAGGTCAAGGGCACCGCTATGCGCCTTAGGCTGAGAACGAGAGTGCCGCAGAAGACTGTAGGGCTGGCCTCATAGCCAGAACATGACGACGGCTGCGAGGGGGCAGACTGATTGGAAACCCTTGTGACATCTGTCGCAGCGCGTGGTGGCTGCCTATCAGTGCAATCCGGCCTAGCCTTGAGGTGTCCACCGCGCAACAGTTGCTGACGAAACTCGTAGATACCGTTCTGGCCAGCGTTGGTTCGGCCGTCGCCGCAGACCGCACGCCGAGTGGGCTTTGTGAGTGAGTCGAGCCAGAAGCGTCAAAGGTGGTCGATCTGATTATCCACGGCGCAGCAACACTAAAAACAGCCACCGTCCAGTTGATCCTAACCTACGCCCCTACCGATCCGATTGGCTGACGTTGCAGTTGCCTCATGTTCGCGCGGGTTTTTTGACTGCACAGCGCGAATTTACCTGAGCCCCACTCTCAATGCTCAGCGTTTCATAGAAAATTTCGCCGGAAACCTTTGCGCTAGCGTGCAGAATCACGATGCCGCCGAAAATTTTACCTTCGAACTGGCCTTTGATTGCAACTTTGGCAGCCTCCAATTCGCCGTCCACCGACCCGCTTTCTTCGACCAGGATCGCATCGGCAGAGACTTTTCCGTCCACATGGCCAAGAAGCTCAACAAGACCGGGAACGTGAAGATCGCCCGCAAGTCTTGACCCCGCCGTGAAGTGGGATCGCCCATTTGCGCGGCCTGATGTGGGTAAGGTGCCTTTGGTTTCGGTGCTATAGGGCATGATCGGGTGTCCGTTCGGGCTGATTTCTGGTCACGCCCAGAGGCGGGCAGACGGCTTTGAGACAAGACTAAACGGTTAGGGCACGCAATAGAAAGCACAATAACGATTTAGAAGGAAACACGATATAGCACACACAAAGGGGCGTGCACCGCTCCGGGATCAAAACCATCGGGATGATCCTCATGTAGGCAATGAAACCACAGCCGGTTGTCTTGCCCTGCCCCTTGGATTGACTGCTGTGCCGGATGGTATGTGGGTCTGCTAGGCTTTGGACTTTTGACAAGGTTGACTGTTACAAGCAGTCTCTACAGCAACATTTAGGCCAAAATGCCAATCCGGTAATTTTTCAACCGGGCAAAATTTTAGCTTAGCGGGAAGACATATTAGTGATCAAATTCATTCATTCCTCTGATTTGCATCTCGGCAAACCATTTGGCCGCTTTCCCGAAGACGTGCGGGTGCGTCTCAGGCAAGCGCGTGCCGACGCCTTGCCCAAATTGGCCTCCCTGGCACGAGACCATGCAGCCAGTCATATCCTGCTTGCGGGGGATACGTTTGATCAAACGACCCCTGCCCCATCGGTGATCCGTCAGGCGCTTAATATGATGCGGGCCGCTGATCATGTGAGTTGGGTTTTGATGCCCGGAAACCACGACCACACAAACGCCACAGAGCTTTGGCGACAGGTCATCCAGGACGCCCCGCCCAATGTGGTTCTGCTCTCACAGCCCGAACCCTATGCCATGACCCCGGATGCAACCCTGCTGCCTGCGCCCCCTTCCGAGCGCCATCCAGGACGTGATTTGACCGACTGGTTCGACACTGCCGCCACGTCTGAGACCCTGCGCATTGGGCTGGCGCACGGGTCCATCACCGATTTTGACAGCAGCGAAGAAGGTGCCTCTTCTGTTATTGCCCCGGACCGGGCACAGCGGGCGCAGCTAAGGTATCTCGGGTTGGGCGATTGGCATGGACAACTGCAAATCGGGCCAGAAACATGGTATTCGGGCGCGCCCGAAGCGGATGGGTTCAAACACACCCAAACGCCGTCCGCGTTGTTGGTTGAAATCGCCGGAAAAACCGCACCGGCAAAGGTGACATCCCTGCCAACCGGGACCATCCAGTGGCGGCGTGTCATGTTGGATCTGGCGGGCCAAAAAGATTGCGCTGCAGCGCATGACACCGTTTTGACGCCCCTGTCTGAGCGGGCGTTAACCTTGTTTGATCTGGGCGTCACAGGCCGCGCGGGCCCATTGGATCGCGTGGCTCTGGAACAAGCCATCACCAAAGTCGGCCCCGATTTTTTGTGGCACCGGGCGGATCTCAGCGCACTGGGGCTGATGCATGACACGGCTGACCTTGATGCGATTGATCATCAGGGGGCGCTGCGGGCGGCGGCAGAGGCTTTGTCGCAGGAGGCCGCGAACGACAGTTTGTCGCCAGAGGCACGCGAAACCGCCCAGGCCGCGCTTTCCCATCTCTTTTCCTTTGCATTGGAGGCGTGAATGAAACTTTTGGGCCTCCATCTGACGAATGTTCGTAAATTCACCGGCAAACGCGCCTCGATCACAGGGATCGGCGATGGGATCACCGTTGTCTCTGAGGCAAACGAGTTCGGGAAATCCACCTTTTTCGATGCAATTCACGCGCTGTTTTTTGAAAAATACAGCTCCTCCGCCAAGCCGGTGAAATCGCTTCAGCCCTATGCCGGGGGCGCGGTTGAAGTGGCGGCCGATGTGGAAACCAATCA
Organism: Paracoccaceae bacterium; assembly: GCA_047639325.1. Lineage (GTDB taxonomy): Bacteria > Pseudomonadota > Alphaproteobacteria > Rhodobacterales > Rhodobacteraceae > NVQY01. The sequence goes on from JBLINN010000011.1 coordinate 19,746, forward strand.
GGGTATTTTTCGCGTCGAAAAGCGATTTTTGTCGCGCAAATCTGCAAAAATATCCCGGCTTCCAGAGGGGGCCACGGTAGCCCAGGACGACGAAGCCGAACGTTGGATTTCCGGCCTTTTGGGCAGTGCCAGCGACGGGCCTGCGGGGCTTTTGTGGGTGCGTCAGGGGCTTGTTGGGCTGGAACCCGACAGTCCCAAGAAAAAGACGCAACTGATGGAAACCCGCCGCGATCTTTTGTCGTCAGTGGCCGGCGAGATCGACGCCATGACCGGCGGGCGGCGGATGGATCGCGTGATGCGGCGGGTCGCCGAGACCCTTAGCGAGATCACCACCAAGACAGGTCGCAAAGCCGGGGCATGGAAGGCCGCTTCGGACGAAGGCGACGCGCTTGAGGCCGAGCTGGCCAGCGTGACCACACAGGTCCAAACGCTGGACCAGGCCCTGAGCGACCGCAAACTAGCAGAGGCGGCACTGAAACGTCTCGACAACGCCGATGCCAAGGCGCGGCGGGATGGGGCGTTGGCAGCCGCAAAAGCCGCAATGGAAGAGGCCCGCGCCCATGTCGGGGCCGTCAGGGCGGCGCGGCAAGAGCACGACCTGGCGACGTTGAAAGCCAATAGTGCCCAGTCCGATTTGGATGGGTTTTTGACCGCCCTCGACACGCTGCAAACCGTCGGGAAGAAGGCAGAAACCAGCGTCGCTACGGCAGAGGAAGCCAAACACGAGGCACTCCGTTTGAAGGCAGTTCTGGAAGCGGCGCAGACCCTTCATAAAGGGGCGATTGGTACCGTTGCCGCTGCCCGCAAACAGCTTGACGCGACCCGCCGCCAAATCGCGGCGCGCAAGGCTATGGCAGAGGCCGCCCAGTTGGACCGGCAGATCACCAAAGCCGAAACCGCATTGGGTGACCGCGATGTTGCGCGCGCGATCACCAAGGCGTCGGGCGCGACGGCAGATTGGCTGCGGCGCGCCGAAGATGCCGAGGCAGAGGTCTCAAAACGCGGCGCCGCTGTTGAGGCACAAGCCACGACCTTAAGCATGGCCTACGAGGGCGCGGCCCGTATCACCCAAAACGGCGCGATTGTGCCTGCCGACCGGCCCATCACGCTTGACGGCGAAACCCATCTTGATCTTCCAGGGATCGGAAAAATGACCCTGCACGCGCAGGGTGTTGGCGAAGACGGCAAGGCGCGCTTGGCCAAGGCAGAGGGCGTTCTGGCTGAAATGTTGTCTCACGTGGGGGCCGCCAGTTTGCAAGCGGCGCGCGCATTGGCGGCCACCAGGGCTGCCGCCGCAACAAAGGGCGACCTTGCGCAGGCAGTTTTGGACACGCTTGCACCGAACGGCATTGAAGCGCTACGCGCCGCCAAGGCGGACGCGGATTTGGCCGCGACCGGAGCTCATGCCGAAGCCCTGCCCGCCATCGCCGATATGGACGCAGAGCTTGCGCAAGCCGAAGACGCCGAAGGTGCAGCGCGGCGACACCAAAGCAGTGCCGAGGCGGATCATGCAATGGCCCGCGAAACCGCCGTAAAACATCAAGCCGCCGCAGAGACAGCACAGCACGCGTTTAAGCGCGCCAAAGCGGATGCCGGCCCGGAAACGACGCGGGACAGCCGCCGTTCGGAACACCTGCGCCTTCAGGCCCAAGCCCATGAGGCGCTAACCAAGGCCGAGGCCGATTTGCAGGCGTTGATCGCGACGGCCCCTGATTTGGACACTGCCGCCGCCGAATTGAAACGCGCCGAAGACGCGGTGACTGCAGCGCGTCAAAAGCGTGTGCAGGTGGGCGAACGTCGGGCGGCGCTGTCCTCGGAAATCCGGACATTGGCCGGAAATGGCATCGAAGAGCACCGCGATGACCTAGAGGGGCAACTGGAGGCGGCGCGTGCAACTGAGGCCCGTTTTGCAAGGCAGGCCGCCGCTTTGACCCGGTTGCAAACCGCATTGGACGCCGAGCGGGACGCCTCGCGGGATACTTATTTTGGCCCGATTCAAGAAGAGCTTAAACCGCTGCTTTCCATCTTGCACCGCGATGCAGCGCTTAGTTTTGACAGCGAAAAATTGCTGCCGTCCGGCCTGACGCGCGGCCAAGCCGAAGAGACGTTAGAGGACCTTTCAGGCGGCACCAAGGAACAGATCGCGATCTTGACGCGCTTGGCCTTTGCGCGTCTTTTTGCGCGCCAGGGTCGGCACATGCCGATCGTATTGGATGACGCGCTGGTCTATTCGGACGACGACCGGATCATCAAAATGTTCACCGCCCTTACCCGCGTGGCCCAGGATCAGCAGATAATTGTCTTCTCTTGTCGTCAGTTAGCGTTTCAAGACCTTGGTGGTGCCCGACCAAAGGTCGAGATTATCGACGTTTGAAATAACCAAACAAGGCGCCCGGTTGGGGCCGTTTTGTCGAAGGAAAAACCATGGCCCATGACGGTATTGATCTGATTGTGACCCGCAACGACCTGTCGCAGACGCAGATCGTAAAGTCTTCGTTCCCCGATCCTTTGCCAAAGGGCAGCTGCCTGCTGGCAATCGACAGCTTTGCGCTGACGGCGAACAACATCACCTATGGCGTGGCCGCCGACATGCTGCGCTATTGGGAGTTCTTTCCAACCGGCGATGACACCACCGGACGCATTCCGGTCTGGGGGTTCGCCGATGTAGTGGCGTCGGCCCATCCGCAGGTTGCCGTTGGCACAAGGGTCTATGGCTATCCGCCAATGTCGACCCATGTGCTGATCTATCCCGACCAGGTGTCGCCTGTGGGGTTCATGGACGGGGTGGCGCACCGGGCTGGGCTGTCGCCGATCTATAACCACTATGCGCTGACGTCGGCCGACGCACAGTGGTCGCCGCAAGGCGAGGCGATGATCAGCCTGTTCCGACCCCTGTTCACCACGTCGTTCCTGTTGGAGGATCTGCACCGAGAGAATGACTATTTTGGCGCACAGACGATCATTCTGTCCAGCGCATCAAGCAAAACGGCGATTGGGCTGGCGCATCTACTATCGCGCGCCCGGCCTGATGGGTTGCGCGTTGTCGGGCTGACCAGTGCGGGCAATCGCGATTTTGTCGAAAACCTGGGCTGTTACGATTTGGTGCTTGGTTATGAGGACCTGGACCTGGACAAGCTGCCGGTCGGACCGGCCGCTTATGTTGATATGGCGGGCAATGCCGAGCTGCGTCGGCAAGTGCATATGCGATTGGGGGATGCGTTAAAAAGCAGTCGCGCCGTCGGGATGACCCATTGGCAAGCCTCGGGCGGCCTAAGTGGCGAGGATTTACCCGGCGCCCGGCCCGCGTTTTTCTTTGCCCCGTCTTATGCGCAAGAGCGTCTGGCCGCGCTGGGGCGGGCCGCGTTTCAGGCCCGTCTTGACGCGGCATGGTCCGATTTTATTGGGCAGGCAGAACAGTGGATCACGGTGACTGAATTCCGTGGGCCGAGTTCGGTTCAGGCGCGCTTCAAGGCGAGCCAGCGCGGTGAAATCTCGCCACGCGAGGGGCATATTCTGTCACTGCGCGACTGATTTCAGCCTGTACTGGCCAGACAAGCCGTGGATTCGGTTGCCTGCTGTCAAGTTTGCGACACAAACGAAGGCGGTGAGGTGAAAACCAAAACGCCTTTGTTGGTCACCTCTTGCCGCAGGTTGTTTGAACAAAGACGTGCTCACTCTCTGGCCTGAGCCGGGACAAAACCATACACGACGCAATTAGTCGTGCGGCAGCTCCGGTGCGCGGCCGACCCGTTCGGCCAACCGGGTCACGGTCAGCCCCTGCACGATAATCGAAAAGATCACGACGATATAGGTGGCGGTCAGGATCAGAGGTTTCCATTCGCTGTCAGGCAGCGACAACGCCAGCGCGACGGAAATGCCGCCCTTTAGCCCGCCCCATGTCATGATCGGGATCACGCCCTTGCTGAACGACCGGAAGGGTTTCAGCAACAGCACCGGGATTGCGACGGCGGCAAACCGTGCCAGCAAGGCAAGGCCGATCGCCATGAGACCCGAAATCAGGAAATCAAGTTCGAACGCGACGGCAAAGACCTCAAACCCGATCATCAGGAACAGCACTGCATTCAGGATTTCGTCCACCAGCTTCCAAAAGGCCTCAACGTATTGGCGGGTTTCCTCGGACATGCCATGTTTGGCCCCGATATCGCCAATCAAAAGTCCCGCACAAACCGCCATGATGGGTGCCGAAACATGCAGCCACACGGCAAGCTCATAGCCCCCGAAAGCGAGGCCGAGGGTGATAAGCACCTCTAGTGAATAATCATCAATCAGGCGCATGACCCGGAAGGTCAGCCAACCGAGGACAAGGCCCAGGATCGCCCCCCCCAGCGCCTCTTTCACAAACAAAATCCCGGCGTCAGCGAGGCCAGAACTATGCTGGTCATCGGACGGAAAAGCGAACCCAACAAGCACAAGAAAGACCACATAGCCAACGCCATCGTTGAACAGACTTTCCCCCGCGATCTTGGTTTCCAACGATTTTTGCAGGTCCGCCTCGCGCAGCACGCCCAGCACTGCCACCGGGTCGGTCGGCGAGATCAGCGCGCCAAAGACCAAGGCGACCATTAGGGGCATGCCAGTGATCCAACTAAAGCCAAAGCCGACAATCGCGGTCGAAAGACCAACGCCGATTGTCGCCATCAGAAAAATCACCAGCCAAGCCTTGCGAAGATCCGAAAGTTTGACATGCAACGCACCGGCAAAAAGCAGAAGGCCCAGCATGCCCTCTAGCAGCGCCTCGGAAAACTTCAGTTCCAGCACCTGCGCGCGGATCTGTTCTTCTACCGTCAGCGCCGGGAAAAGCGCGTCTGTCGCAATCACCGCAAATGACGAAAAAAGCGCGACAACCAGGATACCAATCGCCGATGGCAGCTTGAGGAAAAGATAGTTAATAGCGCCAAAGGCCCCAGCCAGCACGATCAGAAGCGATGCGATTTGAAGAAGTTCCATGGTGGTCCTGTCCAGTCTGTGAACCTTGATAGCATCCGCGAACTGGCGGGCCAATCCATCAAAGTCCAGGGATACGATCTCTGTGCATTGTGCATTGTCGCGACATGGCTCAATTCCTATTCCACTTGGTCGACTCACTAACCGTTTCCGCCCCTGTCAGCGCTTCCAGTCCCACTTTGGCCTTGAATTCCAGGTGATGTTGTTCTCGTTTCGACATGTCTGATCTCCTTCGTTTTGAAGGTCAGCAGACGACAAATCGCAGCTTATGTCAGTGTCTGATTTGGGGGGAACGCAGCCAGCACTCGCGGAACAGGAAAGACGCGAAGCAACTTCCAGAAACGGACAAGGTTGTTTGAATTTGCACAGTTTTTCAATTTGTTGCAGAATAGCGCTTGTGAAGCCGGAAATCCCGATCATCCCTCCGTGGGCAAGACATCATCCCGCAAGCAAAGCTTTTTGAACCGCCTCATCCCAGCCTAGATAAAACATGTCGCCATCGCGGATTACCGGGCGGGCCATCACCTTGGGCCGGGCGGCGATCTGCGCTTCGGCTTCCGAATTTTTCAGCCAGTCGTTCAGCGCCCGGTAGTCATTCGACGTTCGATCCACCAGCCGATCCCCAAACTCTGTAATCAGCTCGGCCAATTCAGCCTCGCTCAGAGGGTCCGCCCGGACATCGCGAAAACTAACGTCTTTACCCTCTGCCTCCAACGCCTTGCGGGCCTTTTGGCAAATCGCGCAGGTGTTTAATCCATAGATAATCATATCGTACTCTCCTTCGGCGATAATCCTGCAATCTCATGCATCAAACCCTCTAACGCAACCATTCGATCCTGCCGGGCTGCCCAGATGTTTCCTGATTACTGACATTGCGGTTTGCGCTCTGGTACATGTCGGGAACTATGACCGAAGAACTGAACCCCAAGCTGCAGCTTCAAATGTCGCAATTCTCTCTGACCCACCGCCATGTGCTGACCGACCGGTTGGCCAGTGATCCCGACGTCGAGGCGCGGTTGGATGACTTTGCCCGCCACAAAGGATCAAGCAAAGAACAGGTCCGACGAGAGGCGTGGCGTTATGCTTGGGACATTGTGCCCGCGTTCAACCCATATTTCCATTTCCGGCTGGGGTATCGCATGGCCCGCGCGGTGATACGGGCTTTGTCATCAATCATCGCGCAAACATTGAATATCCGATGGCCAATTACCTGACGTCGGAACGCACAATGCTGTCCTTTGGCGTCGTCGAATGGTCTCGGGTTTGGCCCCTGCAACCGTTTTTCCGTTTGGCGGGCGGGTATTTTGTGCGGCACGGTAAAAAGGACCCTCACTATCGCTTGTTGTTGAAGCGCTATGTTCAAATTACCACCGAAGCGCGGGTGCCGCACGCGGCTTTCATCCAAGGACAGTTGTCGAATGACCGCGCGCCCCCGTACGCCCAAATACCTTTGCCAAATACTGCAATGCCCCCAGCCCTCTGTGACGTCATGAATGTACCGCGACCGGAGTTGAAAAAGAGCTTGCTCTGACCGGCAAAAACACCTTGGCTGACCGCGCAGCGCAGCGTTGGTTGATCTGGCGCTGCTCCGCCAGGAATTTAGGGTTTGCGACCATCTAAGGAGAACCGGCGTGACGGATGACAAAAAATGTGGCGACGCGGCCATGAACGGTGCCGAAAGTCTGGTGCGGACCCTGCTGGCCAGCGGGGTCGACACTTGTTTTTCAAACCCCGGCACATCCGAAATGCATTTTGTCGCCGCCCTTGATCAGGTCCCGGGCATGCGCTCGGTGCTGACACTGTTCGAAGGTGTCGCAACCGGCGCCTGCGACGGCTATTATCGCATGGCCCGCAAACCGGCCTGTTCGCTGTTGCATCTGGGGCCGGGGTTGGCCAACGGGGTCGCCAATCTGCACAACGCCAAAAAGGCGGGGTCTGGTGTGGTGAATATCGTCGGGGAACACGCCGCGACGCATATCGAATTGGACGCGCCTTTGATGTCGGATATCAAAGGGATTGCCAGCCCGGTATCGGCTTGGGTCCAAAGTTCCACGCGGGCGGCGGATGTCGGGGCCGACGCGGCGCTGGCGGTACAGGCGGCGATGGCGTCGCCAGGCCAGATCGCAACGCTGATCCTGCCAAGCGACACCGCATGGGATGCCGGGGGCAAGGTTCATGGTCGCATCGAACCAAACGCGCCTGCCGAAATCGACGAACCCACGCTAGAGCAGGCGATTGCGGCCCTGTCCGGCCCTGACAGCCTGTTGTTGCTGGGTGGCGAGGCGCTGAGCGCGGCCAATCTGGATATCGCGGGCAGAATTGCGGCAAGGGCGGGTTGTGCACTGTTGTCCGAGTGGTCCAACGCGCGAATGGAACGCGGCGCCGGGCGCGTGGTGGTAGGCCGGGTGCCCTATCCGATTGATCAGGCGCTTGAGGTCCTGGACCCATATCAAAGGATCGTGCTGGTCGGGGCGCGCGCCCCGATCGGGTTCTTTGCCTATCCGGGCAAGCCTGCCATTCTGACAAACGAGAGCGCCCAGATTATCGAACTGGCCGATAAATCCAGTGATTTGGGACAGACATTGCAGGCGCTGTGTCGGGGGCTCGGGGCCGAGCGGGACGTGCCAATCGTGGCTCAAAGCGTGGCCGCCTTGACCCAAACCGGGCCGACAACGCCGCAGTCGATAGCGGCTGTGCTTGGGCAAAGCATCCCCGAGAATGCCATTATCGTGGACGAATCCATCACCACAGGGCGCTTGTTTTTCCCGGCGACCGAAGGCGCGCCACCGCATACTTGGCTGAACAATTGCGGCGGCTCTATCGGCTATGGGCTGCCAGCGGCGATTGGGGCGGCCATTGCCTGCCCGGACCGCAAGGTTCTTGCGCTGATCGGCGATGGCAGCGCCATGTACACGGTGCAGTCCATCTGGACCATGGCGCGCGAACAGTTGGATATCACCATCCTGATCTTTGCCAATCAAAGCTATCAAATCCTGCGCGGCGAGCTGACAAATGTCGGTGTGCAAAACCCAGGGCCACGGGCCATTGACATGCTGTCCTTGGACCGGCCCACGATTGACTGGGTCGCGATGGCCCAGTCCATGGGCGCCGAAGCCTGCCGGGTGGATGACAGCGAAGATTTAGCACATGCTTTGGCGACCGGTTTGGCCAGCCAAGGGCCATATCTGATCGAAGTTGTGGTCTGAAGCAGACAGAGCGTCAGGTTTGACCCAGTGTTCCGAACGGGGGGTCAAGTATCAATATAGAGGTCAATCATCAGATCCTCGCAGGCCGGATCATTTCTGTAGGGATCAAAATCGGTCATCCCGCGAAGTCTGAGGAACGGCTCATCAACAAGGCTTTCGCCGCTCAACTCGCGGCTGTTGGTGGTCAAAATGGCATAGGCCGCATCGGCCATGATGGCTGGTGTGCGGGATCGGGCCAGCAATGACTTGTCGAGGGCGAACTCGATTGCTGCGGTGGCAATAGTGGTTTGCGGCCAGAGAGTGTTCGAGGCAATTCCATCGCTGCGCAATTCCTCGGCCAGGCCCAGTGCCAACAGGGTCATGCCAAACTTCGTGACGGTGTAGGGAATGTAACCGCCCAGCCAATTCCGGCCCAGATTGATCGGCGGTGAAAGGGTCAGGATATGCGGATTTTTGGCGTTCTTCAGATATGGGATCGCCGTTTTGGAACACAAAAGCGTGCCGCGGGTGTTGATCGAATGAATTAGATCAAAGCGTTTCATGTCCGTCTGCTGCACCTGCCCCAGAAAGATCGCGCTGGCATTGTTGACCAAAAGGCTTATCCCCTTTGATCCGGCAGCACAGGATGTAGTGATACACGGCTTGCCAATCGGAAATGTTCTTGTATTGTTCCATCCATGCCAGCCAGATGGAAAAATGACAGACCGAT
>JBLINN010000012.1:0-28404 GCA_047639325.1 Paracoccaceae bacterium
TGATAACAGTCCAGACCATTGTGTCCTCCTTCGTTTCTTTGACAATCCGACGGAATCACAATTAACTGTTATCACTCAATTAGTTTCGGGTTGGACACTAAGACGTGGCCAGAGATAGCTTCTGGGTCCAATTTGCTGAACTGTTCCAGCGCGCGGTTCGAAAGTCCCGAAGCCACGCGAGGTGAATCCGCAACCCCAAAAATCAAGTATCCACCCCGGTTGTTTGCAAATGCAGCGAAGTCCCTAAGGTAATCCGCCAAACCTGCAAAGTTGAACTGCTCTTTGAACTCAAGAGTTTGACTCTCGCGATGGAATAGGTGCGGCCCCTTAACCGCCAGAAAAGAAATGATTTCCTTTTTATCAATCATTACACACACCGCCTTCGCCAATCACATTGAACTACACTACATCCTTGCCTGCCGGTTAGGTTGAAGTCCAGCGATAGCCCTTTGCTTGTGCTGTCCAGGATGTAGTCATTTTACTCGCAGGCAATCTAATTTAGGGAGTTGCCTATTAGTTACCCTTCAAACACATTTCTCGAACAATGGCTTTGTCCGCAGCGACCTTAGGGCCTCAATAATGCCGCGGCAATGGATCAACGTCCGCTATGACGGACTGCGCCTCAGCATTTCAGAGTGTCTTGAATGTCCTGTGTGGGCCGGTTGCGAAGGTTAGGGTTGTTTGACGGAATGACGGCAAAGTCCGCAACATTGTCGCTAACTTTTCATAGGTCCTGAACCCCGGCCGGAGGCGCTGTTGACCCGCGTGGGAGTCACGGCGGGGATGACATTGCGCGGTTGCGCGCCTAGAAACACATAACAGTAAAAATGGGAGGTTTGCCTGTGTCTGATCCTTGTATCATCTGCGTTGCCATTACCGGGTCGGTTCCGACCAAAGCCGACAATCCAGCGGTGCCGGTTACGGTGAGTGAGCAGGTCGAAAGCACCCATGCGGCGTTCGAGGCGGGGGCGGCGATTTGTCATGCGCATGTGCGTAATGATGATCAAACCCCAAGCTCGGACCCGGAAAAGTTTGCCCGTCTGAAGGAGGGGTTAACGCGGCATTGCCCCGGTATGATCATTCAGTTTTCCACCGGGGGGCGGTCTGGTGCCGGGCAGGCGCGGGGGGGCATGCTGTCGTTGCGCCCGGATATGGCCAGCCTGTCGGTGGGGTCGAACAATTTCCCGACCCGGGTTTATGAAAACCCACCCGAGCTGGTCGAATGGCTGGCGTCAGAGATGCGTAAATATGAGGTAAAGCCCGAGATCGAAGCGTTTGATCTGAGCCATATTTTCCAGGCGGCACAGATGTACCGGGACGGTAAGATCACTGATCTACCCTATGTGCAGTTTGTAATGGGGGTGAAAAACGCCATGCCTGCCGATAAGGAGGTATTTGATTTCTATGTAAAGACGGTACAGCGGTTGCTGCCCGGCTCGCCGTGGTGTGCGGCGGGGATTGGGGCCAATCAGATCGTGGTGAACCAATGGTCGATTGCCGCCGGGGGCCATGCGCGTACCGGGCTGGAAGACAATATGCGGCTGGACCGGGATAATCTGGCGCCGTCCAATGCAGCCTTGGTGGCGCGCACCGCCGAGATTTGCGCGCAGCACGGTCGTCCGGTGGCCAGCCCGGCGCAGGCACGGGCGCTGTTGGGGCTGAAGGCGGGCTGATGCGGTGGCATTTTTTGAGGCTGTCGCCGGTTGTTTTCTGAAATACGCGGTGTTTTCCGGGCGGGCGTCGCGGGCGGAATACTGGAATTTTGTGCTGTTTCTGGTGCTGGCGATGATTGCGGTCAGCGCATTGGATTATGTGGTGTTTGGCGGTCAGGTCACGCAAACGATTGATGGCTTTACGGTAGAGACCAGCGGGCCGTTGGGGGCGCTGTTTATGCTGTCGGTTCTGTGTCCGTTATTGGCGGTGGGGAGTCGGCGGATGCATGATAGCGGGCGCAGCGGGTTGCATCTGTTTTACCCGTTGATTGCCATGCTGGGGATCAGCATGTTTTTTGCCTTTATGACCGGGTTTGCGCCGCTTCTCAGCGGGGAGTTGCGCCAGGTTTTTGGCGGACTGGGGGCGTTGCTGGCGATGATCGCGCTGTTTGTTTTGGCGGTGTCGCCGATGATTGTGGTGTGGTGGCTGACGCGGCCCAGCCAGCGGGGCGACAACCGGTATGGGCCGCCACCGGTCAGGCGGGTTGGTTAGGTTGTGGGCTTAGCGGCGGGCGTTCAGGACGCCGTATAGTGTTGTGAGGGCGAAGATCAGGGCCGCGGTGCAGACGATGCTGGGCCCGGCGGGGGTGTCCAGCAGGAAGGCCGCCCATAATCCACCAAGGGCCGAGGCACCGCCGATCAGGGCGGCGGCAATTGCCATCGCCTCGGGGGTGCGTGACAGCGGGCGGGCGGCGGCGGCGGGGATCACCAGCAGGGCGGCGATCAGCAGCACGCCGACGACTTTGATGGCCACGGCGACCACCACGGCCAGCGCCAGTGTCAGGCCAAATTCCTCGCGTCGGGGATCAATACCGCTGGCCCGCGCCAGATCGGGGTTGAGGGTTGACGTCAGCAGGGCGGACCAGCGCCACACGGTCAGGCCCAGCACCAGTGCAGCACCACCCCAGATCACCGCCAGATCGCCCTTGTCGACGGCCAGAATGTCGCCAAACAGGAAGCCCATCAGGTCCAGCCGGATATCGCCCAGCAGGGCCACTGCCACCAGTCCGGCGGCGAGCGCGGAATGGGCCATCACCCCAAGGGCGGTATCCATCGCATAGCCGCGCCCGGTCAGGGCGGACACGGCGCTGGCCATCACCAGCGCGGCGGCCAGCACGGCGGGCAGCATCGGCAGGTTCAGCGCCAGCGACAGGGCGACGCCAAGGATGGCGGCGTGGGCCGTGGCCTCGCCGAAATAGGCCATGCGCCGCCAGACGACGAAACAGCCCAAAGGGGCGGCGGCCAGTGCGACGCCAAGGCCAGCGAGGGCGGCGCGGATCAGGAAATCGTCCAGCATTAGGGGGTGTGCCCGTTTGTATGGTCGTGCCCGTTTGTATGGTCGTGGTCGTGGGTATGGTCGTGCGAGTGGCTGTGTTCGTGGCGGTACAGCGCCAGTGCGCCTTTGGTGCCGGTGCCAAACAGGGCGCGGTATTCCGGGGCGCTGGCGACGATCTCTGGCGTGCCTTCGCAGCAGATATGGCCGTTCAGGCACAGCACCCGATCTGACGCCGCCATCACCACATGCAGGTCATGGCTGACCATCACCACGGCGCAGCCAAGGTCGCGTCGCACCTCTTCGATCTGGCGATAGAAGGCGGCTGACCCGGGTTGGTCGAGGCCTTGGGTCGCCTCGTCCAGCAGTAGTAGCTGTGGTTTGTCCATCAGGGCGCGGGCCAGCAGGACGCGTTGCAGTTGCCCCCCCGACAGGTCCGCCATTTGCCGATCACTTAGGTTTGGCGCCCCGGCGCGGTCCAGCGCATCGGCGGCCTGTTGCGGGCTGACCCGGCGCGGCAGGCCGAGAAAGCGGCGCACGGTCATCGGCAGGGCGGCATCAATCGCCAGCTTTTGCGGCACATAGCCGATGCGCAGGTTGGGCGCTTTTTCGATATGGCCGGATGCGGGGGGCACCGCGCCGATCAGGGCGCGCAGAAAGGTGGATTTGCCAGAGCCGTTGGGGCCGACAATCGTGACAATCTCGCCCGCGTTGATCTGCACATCCATGTCTTGCAGCACCATGTGCCCGTCCAGCCGGATGCTAAGGCCGCGGGCTGCGATCACCGGGGTGGTCATGGCTGGCTTTCGGGGGCTGGTTTAGTGCAGGCGGGGCACAGGCCTTCGGCCTCGACCACGATGCGTTCGATGGTGAATCCAGTGGCGCGGGCGGCGTCGCCCAGCCGGCCCTGGGCCAGTTCGGTTTCGGCCTCGGCCACGGCTTTGCAGTTGCGGCAGATCAGGAAGGCGGGGACGTGGTCGTGATCGGGGTGGGCGCAGGCGGTATAGGCGTTCATCCGTTCGATCCGGTGGGCAAACCCGTTTTGCACCAGAAAATCCAGCGCGCGGTAGGCCACAGGCGGTTGCGATCCAAGGCCGTCGGCGGCCAGCACATCGAGGATTTCATAGGCGCCCAGCGCGCGGTGTTTTTCCAGCAGGATTTCCAGCACCCGGCGGCGGGCCGGGGTGAATTGCAGTTTCTGCGTCGCACAACGCTTTTCGGCCTCGCGCAGGGCGCTGGCGATGCAGGTGGCGTGATTGTGGCGGTCAAATCCGATGGTGGACATGTTGGGGCTTTCGTGGCGGCGATTAGGGATTGATATGTTATAACATCGCATCTAACAAGAGGCATTCAGTGTTACAACATAACAGGTGGCTTGCCGATGTCTTATACCCGATTGTCTTTCGCAGCCTTGGCGCTGGGTGCTTCCCTAAGCAGCCCGGTTCATGCGGATGCGCCGCATGTGTCAACAGATATTGCCCCGGTGCATTCGCTGGTGGGCATGGTGATGTTGGGGGTGGGCGCGCCCGATCTGATCGTGACCCCGGGGGCGTCGCCGCATGGATATGCGTTGCGTCCGTCGCAGGCGCGCAACCTGCAACAGGCGGATCTGGTGGTTTGGATCGGGCCGGAACTGACGCCATGGCTGGCCAAGCCAATTGCCACGCTGGCACCGGAGGCGGACCAGTTGGAGCTGCTAGAGGCGCCGGGGACGCAGGTTTTGCCGTTCCGGGATGCGGATGAGGGGGAAGAGCAGGGTGATCATGGTAAGGCGGGCGAGCAGGGTGAGCATGATCATGACGGGGTTGATCCGCATGCCTGGCTGGACCCGGAAAACGCCCGCGTGTGGCTGGGGGTGATTGCCGAGCATTTGGCGACTGTCGATCCGGAAAATGGCGCGCGCTATCGCGCCAATGCGGCGGCGGGGCAGGTGGCGTTGGCGCAGGTTGAGGCAGATTTGGTGCAGGTTTTGGCGGGGATGCAGGGCAAGCCGTTTGTGACGTTGCATGATGCCTATCAGTATTTTGAGGTGCGGTTTGGGTTGGAGTCGGCTGGGACCGTGACCCTAAGCGATGCGGCAGATCCCGGTCCGGCGCATCTGTCGCAATTGCGTGACCGGCTGGCGGGTCAGGGGGTCACGTGTGCCTTTGCAGAGCCGCAGTTTGACCCGGGGTTGTTGGAGGCGGCGATTGAGAGCCGGGATATAAAGGTCATTACGCTGGACCCGATTGGCAGCCAGTTTGAACCGGGGCCGGGGTTATATGGCAATCTGTTACGCGATATGGGCGAGGTGATTGCGGGGTGTGTGGAATAGGGGTTACCTGCAGTCCAGTTACCTTTTGGGGTTCGGTCGCGCCGAAGTATCCTAGAGAAACATCGGGCGGCGTCCGACCCTGGGAGGGTGCAAAGCGCCCGCCCGTGGGGAGGGGCGGGCGCCACCCGGGCCGCTTTCGCGACCCGGGCGCAGTAATTCCTCCGGGTGCCATTGCGACAAAAGCGGCAGGGAAGGGCGCCGGTCGCAGCAGGAGGATTCAGTCCATCAGACGGCGATTTTGCCGCCGCCTTTTTTGGTCACCACAACCACCGACGGGCGCGGTGGCATGGCGGCGTCGAAGTCGGGCCAGCGGGTGGCCGGGTCTTCGAAGGTCGAGGACCGCTCGAACCCCTTCAGGTCTTTGGTGCCATCGGTGCCGGGGTGCTGAACGGCCAAAAACAGCGTTTCGCTGTCGGGGGTAAAATACGGCCCGCACAGCTCGCCGCCAACCGGGCAGCGGAAGAACAGGCGGGACTGGCCGCGCAGCGCGCCTTCGGTTTCCAAGCCGTACAGCCCGTCTGATTTGCCGGTTTTGCCCCATTTGCTGCCCTGATCGGTGGAGATCCACAGGCGACCGTCAGCATCAAACGTGCAGTTATCGGGCGAGCCGAACCAGCCGTTTTCGCTGGTTTCCGGGTTCCACTGCGCGCCGACCTCGGCAATCGCCGGGTCACCGCATTTCACCAGAATCGACCATGTGCCAGCGGTGGCGCCGTGATCGCCGCCGTCTTCCTTGATCTCGATGATATGACCAAAGTTCGACTTGGCGCGCGGGTTGGCGGCATCGACCTGATCGGGTTTGCGTTTGGTATTGTTGGTCAGCATCACATAGGCGGTACCGTCGCCGCGCGGTTGCACGTCTTCGGGGCGGTCCATCGGGGTGGCACCGAGAAAATCGGCGGCAATCCGGGTGTCGATCAACACGTCGGCCTGGCTGTCAAAGCCGTTTGCCACCGTCAGCGGCCCGGTTCCATGCACCAGCGGCAGCCACGCAATGTGACCATCGGCGTCAAAGCGGGCGGCATAAAGCGTGCCGTCGCCAAGCAGTTTGGAATTGGCCGCATTGTCTTGGGTGATCACCCCGGTCGAGACGTATTTATAGAGGTAATCAAAGCGGTTATCATCGCCGCAATAGACCACCAGACGGCCATCTGGGGCCACGGCGGTTTCGGCGCCTTCATGGCGGAACCGGCCCAGAGCGGTGTGTTTGACCGGGGTCGAGGTGGGGTCGCGCGGTTCAACCTCGACAATCCAGCCAAAGCGGTTGGGTTCGTTTGGTTCTTTGTCGATGTTGAAGCGGTCGTGGAACTTGCCCCAAGCATACCAGCGTCCGGGCACGCCGTAGCGCTGCATGTTGGCGGCTTCGGGCTGGGCGGACAGGTCAGGTTTGCCGTCGCCATCCAAGGTATCTGTCCAGAAATAGCCGTGAAAGTTTTCTTCGGCCATCAGGTAGGTGCCCCAAGGCGTCATGCCGCCAGCGCAATTGTTCAGGGTGCCAATGACGCGCAGGCCGGACGGGTCGGCGTTGGTTTGCATCCGCGCGTGTCCGGCGGCGGGGCCGTCGATGGTCATTTCCGTGTGCAAGGGCGAGATGCGGCGGTTCATTTTGCCGTCACGCACCACGGACCATTTGCCGTTGTCGCCTTTGGCGATCTCGACCACCGAGCCGCCATGCGCGGCCATTTCGATATCGACGATTTCTGCGGTGGTTTTGTCGAAGTCTGTTTTGTCCTGACGGCCAAGACCGGGGAACATCACCTCTTCGTTGGTGTATTCGTGGTTGACGCACAGCAGGCCACGGGAGCCATCGGCGTTCAGCGGGGTAAAGCCGACATAGTCGTTGTTATAGCCAAATTGCTGCAACTGGGCAGCGGCGGTCTGGTTCATTACGTCGAATTCTGGCGCGTCGGCGGTGATCGGGTCACCCCAGCGCAGCAGGATGTCGGCGTCATAGCCGTCGGCGATGTGGTGGGTTTCGTCATTGCCCCACGGCAGTTCGTCAAACACATAGCGGCTGGTGGCGGCAGCGTTTGCCGATGTGGGGGCGATGGTGGCAGCTGTGCCAAACAGGGCGGCGGTGGCCGATACGCCCAGGACCCCGCGCAGGATGGCGCGGCGGTCGTAGCGGGCGTTGATCACGTCGCCGATGGTGCGGGACAGGTTGGGGTTTGTGGGGATGTCGTCAAATGCCTCAAAGGCTTCGGCTTTGTTGCCGATGTCGGGGGCGTTGATGATGTCTTGGCGATCCATGGCGGGTGGCTCCGGTTTGGCTGTCTGAAAAGGTCGGCGATTCCCGGCAGGCAATCGCGTCGCGGTAAGAGATTTCAGGGAGGTGTAACAGGGCAATGACGATTTGGGTTATTCCGCAGACTTTGAACGCGGTAGGGCACAGAGCGGAACGCGGCAGGGCACAGAGCGGAACGCGGCAGGGCACAGAGCGGAACGCGGTAGGGCGCAGAGCGGAACGCGGCAGGGCACAGAGCGGCCTATTCGGCCATGCTGAAGCCTTCGATCAACTGGCGCAGCCCGACGGCGGCCCCGGCAAAGATCGCCAGAAAGGTGACGGGGGCGCTGACGGCCAGCAGGCTAAAGGCCGACAGGCCCTGACCCACGGTGCAGCCCAGTGCGATCACCGCCCCTGCGCCCATGATGGCGGCGCCGAGGATTTGGCGGCGCAATTCGCGGGGGTCGTCGCAGGCCTCCCAGCGGAAATGGCCTTTGATCATTGATCCGGCGAAGGCGCCCAGCCAAACGCCCGAGACCGAGCCGATGGCAAAAGACGCGCTGCGGGCACTGCCGGTCATCGCGTATAGGATGGTTTCGCCCACCGGGGCGGAAAAGCTGTGCGATACCACCGCGCGGCCCTCAAAGCCGTTGTCGAAGATCCATTGCGTGCCGGCCCAGCCCGAGACAATCGCCAGCCCGACGATAACCGACCAGAATATCGCCTTGGGATCGCGGCGCAGCCCGGCAGACCCCAACGCCAACGCGCAGAACAGCAAGCCGATGCTCATCCCGATCCCGGCCACTGGCAGGCCGGTCAGTTGGGCCGCGTGATGCGCCAGGCCGGGCGGGGTTTCCGTGGTGATGGCGGTTTGGTGGAACAGGATGTCGCGCAGGGGGGCCAAGGGGCCAGAGAGCACCACATAGGTGGAGACGCCCATCACCAGCACAATCACAAAGGACCGCAGATCGCCGCCGCCCAGCCGGGCAATCGCGCCGTAACCGCAATTACCGGACAGCGCCATGCCATAGCCAAACATCAGCCCGCCAATGATTGACGCCATCGGCATCCAGCGGATCGACAGGTAATAGGTATCGGCGCTGTTCAGCAGGTCCGCACCGATCAGCGCAAAGCTGCCGAAAGTGGCGGTGCCGATGGCCAGCGCCCACATGCGCAGGCGCACGTCGCTGCCGCCATACAGAAGGTCTTCGATCGCGCCGAGGGTGCAGAACCGGCCAATACGCGCGGCCAATCCCAGCAGGATGCCACCAAAGGCCCCCACCATTACCACCATCTGACTTTCGGATAGCCATGATTGCATTGGCTTGGCCCTCCCAGTCCGTCGCTGATGCAAGGGACAGTCTGACCAATACCAAAGAAGCAATCAAGCCATTAGGGTCAGGACCCCTCGCAGAACAGATCATAGACCACTTCGAGGATGCGCCGGGGGCGTTCATCTGCCAGGCGGTAATAGATCGCCTTGCCGTCGCGGCGCGGGATAACCAGCCCTTCAAGGCGCAATCTGGATAGCTGTTGCGACACGGCGGCTTGCCGCGCGGACAGCAGGTCTTCGAGTTCGGTCACGGATTTTTCACCGGTGACCAGGTGGCAGAGAATCATCAGCCGCCCTTCGTGGCTGATTGCCTTCAGGAAATTGGACGCGGTTGTCGCGTTATCGACCATTTTGTCGAGTTCTTCATCGGCCATGTCAGAGGAAAATTTCGGAAGTGCCATGTGGTTGGTTTCCTTGGTTGGTTATGGCAATGCGTATGCGTGTTCCGGGCAATGCGTATGCGGTTCAAAAAGCGATCTGGTCTTCTATTGCGGCGATACCGGCGGCGGCGCAAGCCTCATCAAGGGCGGGGCCCGGGGCGCCGGAGACGCCAATTCCGGCGACTATGCTGCCGCCGCCTTCGTAAACAACCACGCCGCCGCCCAATGGCAGGGCCTCGGTCAGGTGGCGAATGCCGGAGGATGTCTGGCCTGCGGCGGTTGAGGCCGCCAGATCAGAGGTGCTGGTGCGAAAGGCGACAGCGGTCCAGGCCTTGCGGCGCGAGGTTTCATAGACATGCAGCCCGGCAAACTGGTCGCGCACAAAGGCCTGCGGGATGCCCGAGCGGTCCACCACGGTGACGCCAACCTGATATCCGGCGTCGCGGCACGATTGCATCGCAACCGTGGCCATCTGCAGGGCCAGCGCCGGTTTCAGCACCTTAAAGGTGACAAAAGGGGTGTCATCTTGGGCCAAAACAGGAGTGCTTAGGGCCAAGGTCACGCAGAGGCTGCGTATCAGGATTTTCATTTGCTATCTCCGGTTTCGGGGTCGTAATCGGTGTTATCTTTCAGCAGGTTGTCCAGGAGGGGCCAAAAGAAATCCTGACCCGGGTAGCCTTCGAGCCGGGCGATTTCCTGGTTGTTATCGACAATCAGGAAGGTGGGGGTGAAACTGACCCGCCGGGCGATTTCGAGGTCCGTCGGCATGGCGCGCAGATCAACGCGGCGCAGGGGGGCGAATTTGCCTTCGGTGGTTTTGGGATAGGCCGGGGCGATTTCCGCGTTCCAGCGGGCGCACCATTCACAGCCGGTCTGTTCGACCATGACCAATTCGGTAGCAGCGGCCGGTAGCGCCAGCATCAGCGCAACAGCTATTCCGACGCACTTGCGAACAGCAAACATGTGTCACCTGTTGACGTTTCTTGGGTCCATAACCTAATTTGAATATGTGAATAATTCAAGATGGCGGTCGCGCGTCGTCGCTACGTCATTGCAGAAAGACTGAAAATGCTGGAAATTTCACTGTTTGGCGCGCTGGTTGCCGGTCTTTTGAGCTTTTTTACGCCCTGCATCCTGCCGATGGTGCCGTTTTACCTGTCTTACATGGGCGGGCTGAGCATGGCGGAATTGCGCGGCGATGGTGAAATTGCGCCGGGCGCACAGCGGCGGTTGCTGGTGTCGGCGGTGTTTTTCGCGCTGGGCGTGACGACGGTATTTATGCTGCTGGGCATGGGGGCCACGGCGTTGGGTCGGGCGTTTGGCGACTATATTGAGCCGCTGTCCTATGTGGCGGCGGGGGTTCTGGTGGTGTTTGGGCTGCATTTTCTCGGGGTGATCCGGGTGCCGCTGTTGTACCGCGAGGCGCGGATGGAAAGCAGTGCCAAGGCCAGCACCGTGACGGGCGCCTATCTGATGGGGCTGGCCTTTGGCTTTGGCTGGACGCCTTGTGTTGGCCCGGCGCTGGCGTCGATCCTGATGATTGCCAGCGGCATGGGCGATATCTGGCGCGGGGCGTTGTTGTTATTTGTGTATGGGGCCGGGATGACCGCGCCATTTATCGTCGCGGCGTTTTTTGCGCGGCCGTTTCTGGCTTGGGTGCAAAAGCACCGGGCGGCGTTTGGTTGGGTGGAAAAGGGCATGGGGGTGATGCTGATCGCCTTTGCCATTTTGATCGTGACCGGCGGGGTCAACCTGATCGCGGATGCGATGATCCGCTGGTTCCCGGTGTTTACAAGTTTTGGCTAGGATTTCTTGGGAGGAAAGACGATGAAACGACTATTGACGATGGTGGTGGCGCTGGTGCTGGCCGCGCCTGTTGCCGCGCCTGTGGCGGCGGCGGAATTGGGCGACGATGGGCTGCACAAGGCGGCGTGGATGCGCGACACGTTCAAGGATCTGCAAGAGGATTTCGCCGATGCGCAATCCGAAGGCAAGCGCCTGATGCTGATCGTCGAGCAGCGCGGCTGTGTTTATTGTAATGAGATGCATGAAAACACCTTTCCCGACCCGCGGGTCAAGGCGATGCTGGAAGACCGGTTTTACCCGGTTCAAATCAACCTGCATGGCGATACCGAGGTGGTTGATGCCGATGGTGATGCCCTGAGCGAAAAGGCAGCGACGCGCAAATGGCGGGTGATGTTCACGCCGACGATGATCTTTTTCCCGACCGAGCTGGACGAGACCATGTCGGCGGGCGATCAGGCGGTGGCGATCATGCCGGGGGCGTTTTCGCCGGGCACCACGCTGGACCTGCTGACGTGGGTCGCCGAAGAGCGGTATCTGGATCAATCCGAAGAGGATTTTCAGCGCTACCACGCCCGGATGATTCGCGAACGAAATGATGGCGATACCAGATAATTAATGTTCAGTTACCTGGGCGGTTCCGGTAATATTTGACCGGATTTGACCGCTATTGCGGTCTTTTATGACCGCTCAATAATTCACAATTGTGAATTTGTTGTTGCGCTGCGGGTATTGCGTGGCCTACGCTGAAACCAGCAAACCACATGTATAAAAAATAGCGTGGTCGCTTAGGGAGGAACCATGAAGCTAACATTTGTGAAGCTAACATTTGCGACAATGGCTGTTTGTCTTGTCGGCAGTGCAGCGCTGGCTGGCGGTGTTATGCCGGCTGACGTGAAATTCGAAGAAGGCGGCGCGGTCACGACATCGCTGAGCGGTATGCCGGGCGATCCGGCCAGTGGTGCCGAGATTATGGCCGCCAAATCCAGAGGCAATTGTGTTGCCTGCCACGAGATCACAGCGCTGGCGGACACACCGTTCCACGGCGAGGTTGGTCCGGTGCTGGATGGTGCGGGCAGCCGGTGGAACGAAGAACAGCTGCGCGGTCTGGTGACCGATGCCAAGATGACCTTTGACGACTCGCTGATGCCGTCGTTTTACAAGGTCACCGGGTTTGTGCGGCCGGGTGATGCCTATACCGGCAAGGCCGCCGAGGGTGAATTGGCGCCGCTGCTGTCAGCCCAGGAAATCGAAGACGTTGTCGCCTTTTTGATGACGCTGAAGGATTAGGAACCCCCGGTTTAGCACCGGTTGGTTTACCCACTAACTAAGGGAGAGAACAAAATGGAATTCTCAAGACGCGAAACGCTCGCACTTGGGCTTGGGGCTGTCGCATTGTCGATTTTGCCAATGCGCGCACAGGCGACCACCGAAGAGTTGATTGCCGGGTTCACGGGCGGCGCTGATATGGCGGATGGCGGCGTGACCCTGACCGCCCCCGAGATTGCGGAAAACGGCAACACTGTGCCGGTCAGCGTCGATGCCCCCGGCGCGGCGGCGATCATGATCATCGCCAGCGGCAACCCGACGCCATCGGTGGCGACGTTTACCTTTGGTCCGCTGGCGGCGGCGCAATCGGCGTCCACCCGTATCCGGCTGGCCGGAACGCAGGATGTGCTGGCGATTGCCCGGATGGCCGATGGGTCGTTCAAGCGCGCATCATCGACCGTCAAAGTCACAATCGGCGGCTGCGGCGGCTAAATACTGCCCGGATCGTTCCGACCCCCGGTCTTTTCCGAATGAAGGAGAAATTTCAAAATGGCATCTGGTGTAAAACCCCGCGTCAAAGTCCCCAAGACCGCCGCCGCTGGCGCTGCGATCACCATCAAGACCCTGATCAGCCACAAGATGGAAAGCGGTCAGCGCAAGGATAAGGAAGGCAATCTGATCCCGCGTTCGATCATCAACCGCTTTACCTGCGAGTTTAACGGCCAGTCCGTGATCGACATCGCGATGGAACCGGCGATCTCGACCAACCCGTATTTTCAGTTTCAGGCCACGGTGCCCGAAGCCGGTGACTTTGTGTTCACTTGGTATGACGATGACGGATCGGTCTATGACACCAAGAAATCGGTCGCCATCGGGTGATCTGCGCTTCAGGGAGGAAACGTATATGACAAAGATAATAGGGGTCAAAACCCTTACGGCCTTGGCATTAACAGCTGCCGCCTTTGGGGCGCCGGTTGCTGCCGATGAAGGCGCCAGTCTTGTGGTGAACGGCGAGATCGAAATGGTGATCCGCACAAAAGCGCCGGATCATGTCAGCCAGTTGGGCGAAATCACGTCGGGTTGGATCTATCGCAAAGACGAGACTCAGGCGTTGCAGTTGGATGATTTTGACAATCCGGGATTTGTCTATGTCGATCTGGCTTTGGACGAATGGGCCAAGGTTGACGGCAGCGAAGGCAAATCCTGCGCATCCTGCCATGACGATGTTGCCACCAGCATGAAGGGCGCGCGCGCGACCTATCCAAAGTGGAACGAGGGCGCGGGCGAGGTCCGCTCGCTTGTGATGCAGATCAACGATTGCCGCACCACCCAGATGGGCGCCGAAAAGTGGAAGTACACTGGCAGCGACATGTCGGCGATGGAGGCCCTGATTACGGTCCAGTCGCGTGGCATGCCGGTGGATGTGGCCATTGACGGTCCGGCCCAGTCGACCTGGGAAAAAGGCAAGGAAATGTATTATGAGCGCACCGGTCAGTTGGAACTGTCCTGCGCCAGTTGCCATGAAGCAAACTATGGCAACATGATCCGTGCCGACCATCTGAGTCAGGGCCAGATCAACGGCTTTCCGGTGTATCGTCTGAAAAACACCAAGCTGAACACCGCCCATGCGCGGTTCAAGGGCTGCGTGCGCGACACCCGCGCCGAGACCTACAAGCCCGGCGGTGCCGATTTCCTGGCGCTGGAGCTGTATGTCGCCAGTCGTGGCAATGGTCTGTCGGTCGAAGGACCATCGGTCCGTAACTAAACCCATTGGCCCGTCCCGGAGTGTTCCGGGGCGGGCTTTTTCCATTTTACCCATTCATACATGCGAATTTAATGCATGTTTCGTGAAGGATGCTGCCCCATGATCTCTCGCCGCGATTTTCTTCAGGTTTCGATGGCAGCCTCGGCGCTGGTTGGGGCCTCGGGCTTTGGCAATTGGGCGCGGCTGGCCGCACAGCAGGCGCTGACGCAGGATCAATTGTTGGAGTTTGACACATACGGCAATGTCAGCCTGATCCATGTCACCGATATTCATGCGCAGTTAAAGCCGATCTATTTCCGCGAGCCCGAGGTGAATTTTGGTGTGGGTGCTGCCAAGGGTCAGGTGCCGCATGTCACCGGCGCGGATTTCCGCAAGCTGTATGGGATCGCGGATGGCAGCCCGTCGGCCTATGCGCTGACGCATGATGATTTCACCTCGCTGGCGCGGGCCTATGGCCGGGTCGGGGGCATCGACCGGGTGGCCACGGTGGTCAACGCCATTCGCGCCGCGCGGCCTGATGCGTTGCTGCTGGATGGCGGCGATACCTGGCACGGGTCTTATACCTGCTATCAGTCGCAGGGGCAGGATATGGTCAACGTGATGAACGCGTTGAAACCGGATGCGATGACCTTTCACTGGGAATTCACCCTTGGATCGGACCGGGTGAACGAGATTATCGAGGGGCTGCCGTTTGCTGCCCTTGGGCAGAATATTTTCGATTCCGAATGGGACGAGCCGACCGAGATGTTCAAGCCCTACAAGTTCTTTGAACGCGGTGGGGTGAAGATTGCGGTGATCGGCCAGGCCTTTCCTTATATGCCGATCGCCAATCCCGGCTGGATGTTCCCGGAATACAGCTTTGGTATTCGCGACGAGAATATGCAGGCGATGGTGGACGAAGTGCGCGGAATGGGCGCGGAACTGGTGGTGTGCCTCAGCCATAACGGCTTTGACGTCGACAAGAAGATGGCGACGCGGGTCAGCGGGCTGGATGTGATTCTGTCAGGGCATACGCATGACGCGCTGCCCGAGCCGGTGGTGGTGGGCGACAGCATTATCATTGCGTCGGGGTCGAACGGCAAGTTTGTGTCGCGGATTGATCTGGATGTGCGGGATGGACGGATGATGGGATTCCGGCACAAGCTGATCCCGGTGTTTTCCGATGTGATCGCGCCGGACCCAACGGTGACGGCGCTGATTGACGCCGAGCGCGCGCCGCATAAGGCGCAGTTGGAAGAGGTGATTGGCCAGACTGACAGCCTGTTGTACCGGCGCGGGAATTTTGCCGGGACATGGGACGATCTGATCTGTGACGCGCTGATCTCCGAGCGCGAGGCGGATATAGCGATGTCGCCCGGTGTGCGCTGGGGGCCGTCTATTCTGCCGGGGCAGGATATCACGCGTGAGGATATCTGGAACGTGACCTCGATGACCTATGGCGAGGCGTATCGGTCAGAAATGACCGGCGAGTTCATTAAGGTGATACTTGAGGATGTGGGGGATAACCTGCTGAATCCAGATCCCTATTACCAGCAGGGGGGCGACATGGTGCGCACCGGCGGGCTGGGGTATAAAATAGACATTACCAAGCCGCAGGGTGAACGGGTGTCTGACCTGACGCTGCTGAAAACCGGCGAGGCGCTGGACCCGGCGAAATCTTATGTGGTGGCCGGGTGGGCCTCGGTCAACGAAGGCACCGAGGGGCCGCAAATTTGGGATGTGGTAGAGAGCCATATTCGCCGTCAGGGCACGGTCACGGTGACGCCGAATAATGCGGTGAAGGTTGTGGGGGCGTAAGCGCCTTTTGATTGGAGACTGAACAAAGGGGGCCGCGTGGCATTTCGCTTTTGGCATCGCAAACCATCACGGCGACAGTTCCTTGGCGGGGCTGCGGCGGTTGGTGCGGGGGCGGTGGCTGGCAATGCGGCGTCGGCGGGCGATCCGCTGATCACGCAGGTTCAGGATTGGGCCGTTGGGCATGGCGACGGGGTGGATGCCACGCCTTACGGGTTGCCCAGCCTTCATGAAACCGACGTGGTGCGGCGCAATGTGGACTGGCTGACGGCGGATAGCATCAGTTCGATCAACTTCACGCCCCTTCACGCGCTGGAGGGCACCATCACGCCGCAGGGCTGCGCGTTTGAGCGGCACCATTCCGGCGCGATAGATCTGCGCAAGCAAGATTACCGGTTGATGCTGAATGGCATGGTGGATCGGGAATTGGTGTTTTCCTATGCCGATCTGGAGCGGTTCCCGCGCGAGAACGCCGTATATTTCTGCGAATGCGCCGCCAATTCCGGCATGGAATGGGCGGGGGCGCAGTTGAACGGCGCGCAGTTCACCCATGGCATGATTCATAACATGGAATATACCGGCGTGCCCCTGCGCGCGCTGTTGGACGAGGCGGGTCTGCAACCGGGGGCCAAGTGGCTGTATGTTGAAGGGGCGGATGCGGCATCGAACGGGCGGTCATTGCCGCTGGACAAGGCGCTGGATGATTGTCTGGTGGCATTCAAGGCCAACGGCGAGGCGTTGCGCAAGGAACACGGCTATCCGGTGCGATTGGTCGTCCCGGGCTGGGAGGGTAATCTGTGGATCAAGTGGCTGCGCCGGATCGAGGTCACGGATGCCCCGGTGGAAAGTCGCGAAGAGACCAGCAAGTATTCGGATCTGCTGGGCAATGGCGTGGCGCGTAAATGGACATGGGAGATGGACGCCAAATCGGTGATCACCAGCCCCAGTCCGCAAATGCCGATCCCCCATGGCAATGGGCCGTTGGTGATCACCGGGCTGGCGTGGTCGGGGCGGGGGGCGATTAGCGGCGTGGATGTGTCGGTGGATGGTGGCAAGAATTGGCAGGCGGCGCGGTTGTCTGGCGGGGGGCAGGCCAAGGCGGTTAACCGGTTCTATCTGGATCACGTTTGGGATGGTGGCGACATGCTGTTGCAGGCGCGGGCGCGCGACGACACCGGCTATGTGCAGCCCAGCAAGGATCAGTTGCGGGCGGTGCGGGGGATGAATTCGGTCTATCACAATAATGGGATTCAGACCTGGTGGGTAAAGCCGGATGGGAAGGCCGAGAATGTCGAGGTGTCGTGATTGGCTGATCAGCGCGGCGCTGGGCATTGGTCTGGCGGCGGGGGGCGCGATGGCCGGGCCGCTGGGGGTGGGGCGCATGGCCTTGCCGGACGAGATCGCTGCCTGGGATCGGGACGTGCGTCCGGATGGCGTGGGGCTGCCAGAGGGGGCTGGTTCGGTTGAGGACGGCGAGGCGGTGTTTGGTGATAACTGCGCGCACTGCCACGGCGATTTCGCCGAAGGGGTGGGGAGTTGGCCCAGTCTGTCGGGCGGGTTGGGCACGTTGGATCATGACGATCCGGTGAAAACACTGGGGTCGTATTGGCCCTATTTGTCGACGCTGTGGGATTACATCAACCGCTCCAAACCCTATGGCAATGCGCAGAGTCTGACTAGGGACGAGGTTTATGCAGTGGTGGCGTTTCTGCTTTATTCCAATGACTTGGTGGAGGACGATTTTGTTCTGAACCGGGGTAATTTCCTGGATGTGGTGATGCCCAATGCCGATGGGTTCATCGTCGATGACCGGGCGGTGACGGAATATCCGGGGTTCAGCCAAGCGCCTTGCATGGTGGATTGCAAACCGTCGGTGAAGATCACCATGCGCGCGGCGGCGCTGGACGTGACGCCGGTGGCGGACGTGGATGTCAGTGGTGAATCAGGGCGCGGTGCGGAGGTGTTCAAAAAGTGCCGCGGCTGCCATCTGGTTGGCGCAGATGCCAAAAATCGGGTTGGGCCGCATCTGAACGGGATATTCGGGCGCAAGGCGGCGGCGGTTGACGGGTTTTTCTATTCCAAAGGCCTGCAACGTGCCGCCAGTGACGGGTTGGTTTGGGATATGGCGCGGCTGGATGCCTATCTGGAGAACCCCAAGGCGCTGGTGTCGGGCACCAGGATGAGTTTTCGCGGGTTGAAAGACCTAAAGGATCGCCAAGACGTTCTGGCCTATCTGCGCGGCTTTTCCGACAAGCCGTCCGACATCCCCGAGGCGGCGCCAACCGCCATCCGGCACGAGGTGGCGTTGCCGCCAGAAATCCTGGCGATTGTGGGCGATCCTGAATACGGCGAATACCTGTCCAGCGAATGCAACACCTGCCATCAGCGTGACGGCAGTGATGACGGAATTCCGTCGATCACCCACTGGCCGTCCGAAGATTTTGTGGTCGCGATGCATGCCTATAAACGCAAGCTGCGCCCGCATCCGGTGATGCAAATGATGGCCGGGCGGTTGGATGACCAAGAGATCGCAGCGCTGGCGGCTTATTTCGAAAACCTTGAGTAACCGCAGATTTTAACCGGGAGGAAAGACTATGACATTCAACAGACGCAACTTTATTGGCACTGGCGTGACGGCGGCAGCAACTTTGTCGGCCCCATTGGTGATGGCTGCGAGCCACGGCAAACCACGGGTTGTGGTTGTTGGTGGCGGGGCCGGGGGGGCGACGGCGGCGCGCTATATCGCCAAGGGGTCGAAGGGGGCGATTGACGTGACGTTGGTGGAGCCGACGCGCAAATATTACACCTGCTTTTTCTCGAACCTCTATATTGGCGGCTTTCGCGAGTTGGCCAGTATCGGCCATACCTATGGCACGCTGGCCGCCGCATACGGGATCAACGTGGTGCATGACTGGGCCATCGGCGTTGACCGCGACGCGCGCAGCGTCAGCCTGGCGGGGGGCGCCAAGCTGCCGTATGACCGGCTGGTTCTGGCCCCGGGGATTGATTTTGTCGACGGCGCAGTGCCGGGCTGGGACATATCAGCGTAGAACGCGATGCCGCATGCCTTTAAGGCGGGCTCGCAAACCGAGCTGCTAAAGGCGCAGGTGAACGCGATGCCCCGGGGCGGCACGTTCCTGATGGTCGCGCCGCCGAACCCGTTCCGCTGCCCGCCTGGGCCATACGAGCGGGTCAGCATGGTGGCGCATGCGCTGAAAGCCAGCAATCCGACGGCCAAGATCATCATCGCCGACCCCAAGCCGAAGTTTTCCAAGATGGCGTTGTTTCAGGAAGGGTGGGGCACGCATTATGACGGTATGATCGACTGGATCGGTGCCGAATTTGGCGGTGGCAATGTCGAGGTTGATCCGGGTGCGATGACGGTCAGCATTGATGGCGAAGTGATCAAGGCGGATGCCTGTAACGTGATTCCGGCGATGAAAGCCGGACGAATTTGCGAACAGGCGGGTCTGACCACAGGTAATTGGGCGCCAGTGTCTGGGCACACGATGCAAAGTCGGGTCGACGAGAATATCCACGTTCTGGGCGATTCCTGCGCGCAGGGTGACATGCCCAAATCCGGCTTTTCCGCCAATAGTCAGGCCAAAGTCGCGGCGATGGCGATCCGCGGGGCGCTGACCGGGTCCAAAGTGTTCCCGGCCAAGTTCAGTAATACCTGCTGGTCGCTGCTGGAGACCAATGATGGTGTTAAAGTTGGCGCGACGTATGAGGCGACCGACGAAAAGATCGCCAAAGTGGACGGGTTTATCAGCAAAACCGGCGAAGATGCTGCGCTGCGTCAATCGACGTTTGAGGAAAGCGTTGGTTGGTATGCCGGAATTACCGCAGACATGTTTGGCTGATATGTTGGCGCGGCCCGTCCCCGAATCGAGGCGCGTGCCGCGCCACAGTTTATTGCGCCCTTATGGGCGTGTGCCTCCGGCGGGAGTATTTACCAACAAGAAAAAGCGGCAAAACCCAGCCCTTTTTCTTGTTCTAAATACTCAAAAAATCACAGTCACTTTAGCACATCGGTCGAAATTAAGTGCTATTGGCGGGGAACATCCGGCACTCCTATGCAGGATGCCCCCTTGAAGCCCCCCTGAGGCAATACTAAGACTCAGGTAAGCATCATCGGGTATGGTCCCGATCTATTAGCAGAGCAGGCAGGTCATATGTTCGATCCAGTAGACACTTACATGAATACCCTTGTCCCCATGGTGGTCGAGCAGACCAGTCGTGGTGAACGGGCCTATGACATTTTCTCGCGCCTGTTGAAGGAGCGGATTATTTTTATCAATGGTCCGATCCATGATGGGATGAACCATCTGATTGTTGCCCAGTTGCTGCATCTTGAGGCGGAAAACCCGTCCAAGGAAATCAGCATGTATATCAATTCGCCCGGCGGCGTCGTCACCAGCGGGTTGTCGATTTATGACACGATGCAATATATCAAACCCAAAGTGTCCACTTTGTGCATTGGTCAGGCGGCGTCGATGGGCTCTGTCCTGTTGGCCGGGGGCGAGGCGGGTATGCGGTTTTCGCTGCCCAACAGCCGGATCATGGTGCACCAGCCTTCGGGTGGTTATCAGGGGCAGGCCAGCGACATCATGATTCACGCGGCCGAGACGCAAAAGCTGAAAGACCGGTTGTATGACATTTATGTCCGCCACACCGGTCAGACCAAGAAGGCCGTGGAAAAAGCGCTGGATCGCGATAATTTCATGTCGCCGGAAGAAGCCAAGGACTGGGGCCATATTGACGAGATCGTCGAAAACCGCCCCAAGGGCGATGATGACGATTCCTGAGGTAAATGTGTCTTTTGGTGGCGATCTTTGCCACCAGATGCGGTCCTTGGGTGCAATTTGCGATTGTGGTGCCCTGATCGCTATCCTAAGCTGTCCCGAAGCCCGGGGCATCTGCCCCGGCAACCGGGTCCAGACGGAAAACGAAGCCTGAAAGGTAGACCATGGCGACGAACTCAAGCGGCGACAGCAAAAACACGCTCTATTGCAGCTTTTGCGGCAAGAGCCAGCACGAGGTGCGCAAGTTGATTGCGGGTCCGACAGTGTTCATCTGTGATGAATGCGTCGAGCTGTGTATGGACATCATTCGAGAAGAGACCAAAGCCAGCGGGCTGAAGGCCTCCGACGGCGTTCCGACGCCCAAGGATATTTGCGAGGTTCTGGACGATTATGTGATCGGTCAGTCGATGGCCAAGAAGGTTCTGTCGGTGGCGGTACACAACCATTACAAACGCCTGAACCACGCCCAGAAGGCGGGCAGCGATATTGAGTTGGCAAAGTCCAACATCCTGCTGATCGGCCCGACGGGTTGCGGTAAAACCCTGTTGGCGCAGACACTTGCGCGGATTTTGGATGTGCCGTTTACCATGGCGGATGCCACCACCCTGACCGAAGCCGGTTATGTGGGCGAGGATGTTGAAAACATCATTCTCAAGTTGCTGCAATCGTCGGAATATAATGTGGAACGTGCCCAACGCGGCATCGTTTACATTGACGAGGTCGACAAGATTACCCGCAAGTCGGAAAACCCGTCGATCACCCGCGATGTGTCGGGTGAAGGCGTGCAGCAGGCCTTGCTGAAACTGATGGAAGGCACGGTAGCCAGCGTGCCGCCACAGGGCGGGCGCAAGCATCCGCAGCAGGAATTTTTGCAGGTCGATACCACCAATATCCTGTTCATCTGCGGCGGTGCGTTTTCCGGTCTGGACAAGATCATTGCGCGGCGCGGCAAGGGCTCGGCCATGGGCTTTGGTGCCGATGTACGGAGCGATGATGAACGCGGTGTGGGGGAGATTTTTACCGATCTGGAGCCCGAGGATCTGCTGAAATTCGGATTGATTCCGGAATTTGTTGGCCGTTTGCCGGTTCTGGCGACGCTGGAAGATCTGGACGAAGATGCGCTGGTGACCATTTTGACCAAGCCAAAGAACGCTTTGGTCAAGCAATATCAGCGCCTGTTCGAGTTGGAAAACACCGAGCTTGATTTCACCGAAGATGCGCTGAAGGCCATCGCGGTGCGGGCGATCAAGCGTAAAACGGGGGCTCGTGGGTTGCGGTCGATCCTGGAAGACATTCTGCTGGACACGATGTTCGAACTGCCGGGTCTGGACAGTGTGACCAAGGTTGTGGTGAACGAAGAGGCGGTGACGTCTGATGCGGCCCCGCTGATGATCTATGCAGATGCCGAAAAAGAGCCGGCTACGGCCGGGTAATCCGGGCATGGCGATCAAACGCATTTCGTCCGGGTCGCCTTTTGAGGAAACGGTGGGCTATTGCCGCGCGGTTGTTGCGGGCGGTTTTGTGCATGTGGCCGGAACTGTGGCCTCTGGGCCGGACGTGCCGGACGACGTTGTAGACCAATGCCGGTCCGCACTTGCGATCATCGAAGATGCGCTGGCGCAGGCCGGCGTTGGGTTTTCGGATGTGGTGCGGGTCCGGTATATTCTGCCGGATCGGCACGAGTTTGAACCCTGCTGGCCGCTGTTAAGGGCGGCTTTTGGCGACAATCCGCCAGCCGCGACCATGGTTGAATGTGGGTTGATCGACCCGAAATATCGGATCGAAATTGAGGTGACTGCGCTGGCCCGCTGATCCCGGGATCAGGCAGCGATGGTTTTCATCACGGCCAGAAACTGTGCCACTTCGTGTTCGCTGTTGTAGTGACACATCGACACCCTGACACAGCTGTCCAGGCCAAGCGGCGTCAGGATATTGCCGGAATAATGATCGTCCTTGCGCAGATGCGTGCGAATGCCCTGATCGTTCAGGGCGCGCACGACATCGACCGAGGCAACGCCGTCTACATAAAGCGACACCAGACCTTCGCGGGCTGGATTGTCATCGCCGCCGATGATGTGCACTTTTTCCATCGTGGCCAGCCCGGCAAGGTTGCCGGTGCCGTGGATCATCGCGTCGGTCAGGCGCTTTTCGTGGTCGTGAATAGCGGCCCCGGCGGCGACAATCCGGGCGCGGCGGTCTGTGGCGTCGGACACTTGGCTGCCCAGCCAGTCGATATAGGCCGCGACCTGGGACAGGGTGGCATAGGCGCCGGTATCGCGGGTGCCCATTTCCCAGTTTTCGGACGGGCCACCAACCAGAGAATCATGCGGCACGGCGCTGAGCCGGTCGGAGATCCACGCCAGACCATAGCCGTGGCGCGAGAACATTTTATAGGGCGAAACCACATAGCCATCGACGCCATAGCTGTCGATGTCGATCTGGCCGTGGGCAGCATGCTGAATGCCGTCGACGATGATAAAACACTCCGGCGCGATTTTGCGGATTTCGGCGGTTATCGCGGCCACATCGACGCCCATGCCAGTCACCGGCGAGGTGTGAACAATGGTGGCCACAATGGTGTCCGGTGTTACGGCAGCGGCATAAGCGGCGGCGTCAAGGGCGCCGGTGGCGTCGTCGTGATCGACCAATATGTGGGACTGGCGCGCGATCCCGGCCCAGCGGGCGCAGGCGCTGCGGGTGGCGGGGTGTTCCAGGGTTGATCCCAGCACGCGGCCACCTGCGGGGGTGGCAAGGCAGGCGGCGGAAATCAGGCGAAACAGCAGTTCGGTGCCGCTTTCGCCGACAAAAAACTGCCCCGCGGGGGCGTTCATCAGCAGCCGCATGTCGGCCTTGGCGGTGTCGATCACCCGGGTCAGCTTGTGCGAGCCGGGATTGTCGCGGCCTTGATTGTCGGGAATCGCCGCGTAGACGCGCGAACTGTCAACGACCGCGTTCAAAGTTAAAGCGCCGCCGGCATTTTCAAAGAAAATCCGCGGGCCTTGCTGGGGGCAGTGATCGACCTGGGCAAATCTGTCGCGGATTTTTGTCAAAAGCTCTGGGGTAATCTGGGTCATAATTGCTCCGTTTCGCAGTTGTGGACTTTCGGCTGCCGTTGGATGATGGGGCGGGCTGTCTTTGGGGGCATAATTGACGGACCTGTGGGAAGGCAAGCCGTTGTTCTGCAGCCAACAAGAGGTGCAAGCGCGTGAAATCGCCGGGGAAGGCCCGGCGCGGGTGTTGCGGCCCGCTAGCCACTGGACCTTGGCGCGCGCATGGTCCATATCTGCAGGCAACAACTTGCCGGAGGTCCCTATGGGAATCGTGAATAGTCTGGTGCGCGTCCTGACCTGGTGGAATGGACAGACCCTGAACACACAGCTTTATACTTGGCGCAAAGGCGTCAAAGTGGGTGACGATAGTCAGGGCAACGTATTTTACAAAACCCGCGACGATTCCAAGCGGTGGGTGATTTTCAACGGTGAGATCGAGGCCAGCCGTATTGATGCCGATTGGCATGGCTGGTTGCACCGCACCTGGGACGAGCCGCCAACGGACAAGCCGCTGGTGCATAAAGTCTGGGAAAAACCACATCAGGAAAACCTGACCGGGTCGGCGCTGGCCTATGCGCCTGCCGGGTCCTTGCGCCAGCCCGAACCGGCCGCGCGCCGGGATTACGAGGCCTGGAGCCCCGAATAGGGAGCGGGCGAAAAACATGACGCATAACACAACCGAAGTTTTGGTCGGCGGTGCCGTTCTGGCCGCAGCGATCGCATTTGCCGTTTATGCCGGGCAGACCACTGGTCTGTCGGGCGGTGGGCAGGGGTACGAATTGGCGGCGTCTTTCCGGTCGCTGGAAGGGGTCACGGTGGGGACCGATGTGCGTCTGGCCGGGGTCAAGATTGGCACGGTGACAGGGGTTGATCTGAACCCGGAAACCTATCGCGCCGATACCAAATTCAGCGTGTCCGATGGCATCGAAATCCCGGATGACAGCGCTGTTGTGGTGTCGTCCGAGGGGTTGCTGGGCGGAAATTTTGTGGAAATCATGCCGGGCGGGTCGTTGTTTTATTTCGAGCCGGGCGATGAGGTTGAAGATACCCAAGGCGCGGTCAGCCTGATTTCGCTGTTGTTGAAATTTGTGTCCGGCAGCGGGGACGAAAACAGCGGAGACAGCCAGTGATCAGATCGGTGATCCGTGTCGCATTCCGCGCGTTGATCGGGCTGTTTCTGGTCTTGGGGATTCCCGGCGTGGCACAGGAAAACGCCAGTTCCGGCAAGGGCGCGGTTGTGCGCGGGCTGGATAAGGTGAACGGCCAGATCGTCGATGTCGAGCTGTTTTCAGGCGCGACGGCGGCGGTGTTTGGGCTGGACGTGTCGCTGGCTGATTGCCGGTATCCGGCGGATAATCCCACAGGCGACGCGTTTGCCTTTCTGACGATTCGCGAAAATGGCGCGGCTGATATCCGGTTCGAGGGCTGGATGATCGCCTCGGCGCCTGCCCTTAGCGCGCTGGATCACAGCCGTTATGACGTTTGGGTATTGCGCTGTATCACGTCCTGAGCGGATGGGATTTCAGGCGCAGTAAAGTCGGCGGGCCGTTTTGTGGCATGGTCCAGCTGCTGGTGATATTGGGCGCGCGAAATTTCGATACCGCCCAAAGAGGCCAGATGATCGGTCAGGAACTGGGTGTCAAACAGGGTGAACCCGGCGCGGTTCAGGTGGTCCACCAGATAGGCCAGCGCGATTTTTGACGTGTCAGTGCGCCGTGAAAACATGCTTTCACCAAAAAATGCCGCCCCCAGCACCACGCCGTAGACGCCCCCACTTAGCTTGCCATCTTGCCAGACCTCTAGCGAATGGGCGTGACCGGCCTGAAACAGTTGTTGGTATAACTGACGGATTTGCGCGCTGATCCAGGTTTCCGCGCGGTCGGCGCAGCCATCAACCACACCGTCGAAATCCTGGTCTATCGTCACCTGATATTCGCCCCGCCGCATCCGTCGCGCCAAAGAGCGCGAGAGGTGAAAGCCATTCAGGGGCATCACGCCGCGATGTTTGGGATCAACCCAGAACACATCGGTGTCGTCGCGGTGTTCGGCCATCGGGAAGATGCCGATGGAATAGCCGTGCAGCAGCAAGTCTGGTGACAGGGTCATGCTGCGCACCGCGCTTTAGCTGTCTGCCAGATTGCTTTCAAGCCAGCCTTCCAGCCAGTGAATGTTGTAATTCCCGCTTAGAACATCGGGTTCCTGCAGCAAGGCGTGAAACAGCGGCACGGTGGTATCGACCCCGTCGACAATCAGCTCGGCCAGGGCGCGGTCCAGACGGGCCAGCGCCTCGGGGCGGTCACGGCCATGCACGATCAGTTTGCCGATCAGGCTGTCGTAATAGGGCGGGATCGAATAGCCATCATAAAGCGCGCTGTCCATCCGCACGCCAAGCCCGCCGGGGGCGTGATATTGGGTGATGCGACCAGGGCAGGGGATGAAATTGGGCAGGCGTTCGGCGTTGATGCGCACCTCAATGGCGTGGCCGTTGATCACCAGATCGTCCTGGGTGAACGACATTGGCAGCCCGGCGGCGACGCGGATTTGTTCGCGCACCAGATCAATGCCAAAAATGCCTTCTGTCACCGGGTGTTCGACCTGCAGGCGGGTGTTCATCTCGATAAAGAAGAATTCGCCGTTTTCATACAGGAACTCAATGGTGCCAGCGCCGATATAGTTGATCCGCGCCACCGCGTCGGCGCAAACCTTGCCGATCCGCGCGCGTTCTTCGGGGGTGATGCAGGGGCCGGGGGCCTCTTCGAACACTTTCTGGTGGCGGCGTTGCAGGGAACAGTCACGTTCGCCCAGATGCACGGCATTGCCTTTGCCATCGCCAAACACCTGAATTTCGATGTGGCGCGGCGTGGTCAGGTATTTTTCCAGATAAACTTCGTCATTGCCAAAGTTTAATTTGCCCTCGGCCCGGGCGGTCATAAAGGCGCTTTCCATGTCAGCGGCGGTTTGCGCCACTTTCATGCCTTTGCCGCCGCCACCCGCCGTAGCCTTGATGATCACCGGATAGCCGATTTCTTCGCCCAGCCGTTTGGCGGTGTCCAGATCGGGCACGCCGCCCGCACTGCCGGGCACGCAAGGCACCCCGAGGTCTTTCATCGTGTCTTTGGCGGTGATCTTGTCGCCCATCGTGCGGATATGATCGGCGGTGGGGCCAATGAAGGTCAGGCCGTGATCCTGGACAATCTGCACAAAATTGGCGTTTTCCGACAGGAAGCCATAGCCGGGATGGATCGCCTGTGCACCGGTGATTTCACAGGCCGAGATGATGGCCGGAATCAAAAGATAGCTTTGCGCGCTGGGGGGCGGGCCGATGCAAATGGATTCGTCGGCCATGCGCACATGCATGGCGTCGCTGTCGGCAGTGGAATGCACGGCGACCGTGGCAATGCCCATTTCGCGCGCGGCACGTACCACGCGCAGGGCAATCTCTCCGCGGTTGGCAATCAGAATTTTGTCAAACATATCCGGCCCTTATTCGATGATGACCAGTGGCGTGCCAAATTCCACAGCGGCGCCGTCTTCGACCAGAATGCGTTTGACCGTGCCGGATTTCGGGGCAGGAATGTGGTTCATGGTTTTCATCGCCTCGACAATCAGCAGCGTGTCGCCTTCGCTGACGCTGGCGCCGACGCTGATAAAGCTGGGGGCGCCGGGTTCGGCCTGCATATAGATCGTGCCGACCATCGGCGAGGGGACCGCACCGGGGTGGCTGGCGGGGTCATCGGATGCGGCGGCGGCAGGGGCCGCTGCGGGGGCAGCAATGGCGTGGGCCGCGGCGGCTGGGGCCGAGACCATGACCGGGGCGGCTGGTGGCGGCATGCGGCTGACGCGCACATTCAGGCTGTCATCTGTCCCATAGTCGCGTTTGACCTGCAATTCTGTCAGGTCATTGTCGCGCAGCAATTCGGCCAGGGCCTTGATAAAGGCAACATCCGCGTCGTGTTTGGTATCTGTCATGAGGGTCCTCGACCGGTTCTGCTAGGCCCATCTGCGATGCGGGCTTGGTATTTATGCGCGCTTATACGGCATGGAATGCCCGGTGAAAAGCGCCGTTGCTTATAGCTAACATGGGGGATTTCGCGGGCAATTGCGAGAGGGCAGGTGATCAAAGCGGCATTCCTGACAGTTTTGCCACCAGTTCCGGCAGATTGCGCGCCTGAAACTTGGCCGCCAGCCGGGCGCGGTGGGCGTCTATCGTGCGATAGGACAGGCCCAGTTCGGCGCCGATTCCCTTGGCCGACAGCCCGCGACAGGTCAGAATCGCCAGATCGCGTTCGCGCGGGGTCAGTTCCACCAACGGCCGGTCGCCCGAGATATCGGCGAATGACCAGATGCCATGCCGGAACGGATCGTCCGGGGTCAGCGACCGGCCCCGCACCCGGCACCAGAACAGATCACCATCGCGGCGTCGCATGATGCGTTCGTCATTATAGCTGCCGGTTTCGCGCATGATTTGCAGGCCGCGCGTCCCGATCCGTTCGAATTCGGCGCGTGACGGGTAATAATCGGCCAGCGGTTGGTTGGTATAATCGGCGGGCGTACCGCCAAAAGTGGCGGCAAACGATTACGCAACCTGTCGTCTCAAAATTTGGGTCTGGCGTGATCACGCATCCTGGCATTCCCATTTGATTTAGGCCTTCGTGTCGACGGCCCATCGCTCGTCGATCTCG
>JBLINN010000013.1:0-26753 GCA_047639325.1 Paracoccaceae bacterium
AATGGCGTCACGGTGACATATAATGTCACGGTGACGCAACGGAGATTGATATGAACGTGAGAAAACCCATGCAACTCCGTTTGCCTTTTGAACTGAAGGAGTGGCTAAAAGACCAAGCTACGACAAACAGTTCGTCACAGAACAGCGAGGTTATCCGCGCCATTCGTGAACGGATAGAACGGATCAACCCGAACAAGGTCTAAGAAGCCCATGACTGCACCAGCTCCCCTCATGCCCCAATATGTAACGCCTGCCGATCTGGCGGCGCATTTTGGCGTGTCGGAGCGGATGGTGCGGGGCAAGGCGCGGGAAATCGGCGCTTGCTGTATCATGGGCAAAATCATGATCCACTTGCAGCACCATGTCGAAATGCTAATGGAGGCGTTCCAGCTATGTCACTCAAAATCTACACGCGCGGCAAAATCTGGCACTACAGGGGCACCGCAACCGGCAGGCGACTACGTGGCAGCACGGGCACAACTGACAAAGCAATCGCGCAAAGAATCGCGTCGGAAGCCGAAACCAAACAATGGCAAAGTCATCTCGATGGACCGGGGGCGCACGTGACGTTCGCTCAGGCAGCAACCGCCTACATCGAAGCTGAAAAGCCGACCCGGTTCGTTCTGCCTATTCTGGATTTCTGGAAAGACACAAAGATCAGAGATATCTCAGCCGGCGCAATCAAACAGGCTGCAATCAAACTCTATCCAAAAGCCAAGCCTGTCACTCGAAACCGTCAGGTTATCACTCCGACTGTTGCGATCATAAATCACGCCGCCGAATTGGAATGGTGCAACCCGATCAAGGCTAAGAAATTCAAGGAAGGCACGCCGAAAAAGAAAGACCCAGTTGATTGGGAATGGGTCGCGGCATTTGTAGATCAGGCAATCAAAGACGACCTACCCCATCTGGCGGCGATTTGCCTGTTCATGTTCGCCACTGGTGCCCGGGTGGGTGAAGCCACCGAAATCCTCTGGGGCGACATGGACTTGATGACCGAAACCGTCACCATCAATCAAGGCAAAACGGATGTGGTGCGGGTGTCGCACCTGCCGGGACCAGTTGTGGTAGCACTGGCCAATATCGGCGGCAATCGTGATCCGGGCGAAAAGGTGTTCGGATACGCCGCACCGGATAGCATCCGCAAGGTCTGGGACCATGTGATCGATCGGGCGGGTATCAAACGACTGACTCCCCATTGCTGCCGTCACGGGTTCGCCACAGTGATGCTTAGGGCTGGTTATGACGTAAAGACTGTCGCCAAGCTAGGTGGCTGGAAAACCGCCAAAATAGTGCTGGATCACTACGCACATGCACTGGACGATATTACCGTAACCGACGTGCTTTTTGACACAAATCTGACACAGCACGCTGGTGATAAACCTACAACGGTCCATAAACAAAAGGAAAACAAGAAATGAACATGGCCCTTCGTTGGGGAAGGGTGTCCCACGGATCGAAATACGGGCGCTGAGGCGGGCATGCAACCGCCAAAATACCGATAATCGCGGGAATTTGGGCAAAGGTTCGTGCTTTTTGGTGCCGATCGGAAACAACGTTAATG
Source organism: Paracoccaceae bacterium (assembly GCA_047639325.1). Taxonomy (GTDB): domain Bacteria; phylum Pseudomonadota; class Alphaproteobacteria; order Rhodobacterales; family Rhodobacteraceae; genus NVQY01. The sequence continues at coordinate 1,565 of JBLINN010000013.1, forward strand.
AAATATTCTGAAATCAATCGTTTCGTGTCAGGACCGCTGTGGTGCATAAGTTATTCCTGAAGTTGCGGGTGTTTGAGAGGTAAATCATGCGTTGGATCATTGCATTTCCGGGTGCGATATTGCTGCCATTCCCGACGCTGGCGTTTTGCGGGTTTTACGTCGCCAAGGCAGATGGGTCGCTGTACCACTAGTCTTCCAAGGTGGTGTTTGTGCGCGACAAAGGCCGGCCGATCATTATCATGTCGTCGGATTATCGCGGTGCGGCCAAGATTTTGCGCTGATCGTGCCAACGCCACGGGTGCTGGACCGCAAAGACATCCGCACGGTCGAGTCCAAAACACTGGCGCATCTGGATGCGTACACGGCCCCGCGTTTGGTTGAATATTTTGACCATGATCCATGCCCAGATGAATTGGCGGAATTGATTGTCGAAACGCCGGTTATTATCGAACAAGCCAACGGCTTGTTTCGAAAGAAACAAAAACCGATTTACCGGCGGGCCGATGCGCTGGGCGTCAAGATCAAAGGCGAATATGCGGTTGGCAATTATGACATCCTGATCCTTAAAGCGGACCATTCGGACGGGCTGGTTACCTTTCTGACCGGCGAAGGAAATCGCCTGCCAGACGGGGCAGCGCCGGTGCCGGGTATGTACGTCATGGCTGGGATGAAGTTCTTTGTCGCTAAGGTGAACCTGTCGCGCCATTCGGCTAGCGAGGTCAAGGAACTGCCGCCGCTGCAGATCTCATTCCGCTCGCGTAATTTTGTGCTGCCGATCCAGCTGGGCAAGCCGAATTCTTGCGGCACCCAGAACGCCTTGTTTTTCATGTTGTCCCGCAAAGGGCGGGTCGAGACGACCAATTACAATCAGCACGCCTTGCCGACAGACACCCAAGTGCCGGTCTTTGTCGAACAGCTGTTTGGCCCGTTTTATAAGGCTGCGTTCAACAGGGCCGTTGGCGCGTATGGCGGTATCGTCATGGAATACGCGTGGGACATGCAATGGTGCGATCCGTGCGCCGCAGACCCGCTAAGTCGCGCTGAATTGCAGGACCTGGGGGTTGGTTGGCTGAAATCCGGGGATACAGCGGCACAGGACGTTTATGTGACCCGGTTGCATGCGCAATACACCGGGGATCAGATGCCCAAGGACGTCATGTTCCGCGAAACCAGGACTCGCGACAATTTTCAAGGCCGGTATGTGATGAATCACCGGTTCAAGGGCGATGTGTCCTGCAAGGCCGGGAAAGATTATGTGCAGCGGCCTCGCCTACAGATGCGGCGCGAGGCGGTTGATCTGGCCGAGATCACCGGCTGGGATGCCCGCAAGATTGAACAGAATATCCGCAAGACAATTCCGGCGATCTACTGGTAATTCCCTGGCCTGTGTCATACGGGACGGCAGCACACCCGGAGACCCACCATGTTCGTCACGACCCTGTTGACCGCCCCCACCCAATCGCCGCTTGACCCGAGTTTGGTCAAGTCGCTGCGCAGTGCATGGGGGGGTGGCGACGCGATCTGGCTGGCCCCGGGCGAGGCGGTTGAATTCGCGATTCCCGCGCGGCCCGACAATTTGTGGCAGGTCTGGGAGGACCTGCAGGGGATGGGCGTTGATCTGGTGGTGCAGCCCGCGCAGGGGCGGCGCAAGGCGATGTTGCTGGCCGATATGGACAGCACGATGATCCAGCAGGAATGTATCGACGAACTGGCCGAGGTCGCGGGTGTCGGCGCCCATGTCCGCGAGATCACCGCGCGCGCGATGAACGGAGAGTTGGACTTTGAGGGCGCGCTGATCGAACGGGTCGGGTTGCTGAAAGGGTTGGACGAGGCGGTGATCGGGCAGGTTCTTGCCGAGCGGATCACGCTGATGCCCGGTGGGCAGGTTTTGCTGGGCACGATGAAGGCGAACGGGGCTTATGCGGCGCTGGTGTCGGGCGGGTTCACCGCCTTTACGGGTCATGTGGCTGGGGTGCTTGGGTTTGACGAAAACCGGGCCAATACGTTGTTGGTCGAAGACGGCAAGCTGACCGGTGACGTGGCACGGCCAATTCTGGGGCGGGATGCCAAGGTGCAGGCGTTGCACGACATCACCACGCGGTTGGGGTTGAATGCTGCGGATGTGATGGCGGTGGGCGATGGCGCCAATGATCTGGGGATGCTGGGGCTGGCGGGCGCAGGCGTGGCGCTGCATGCCAAGCCATCGGTCGCGGCGGAATGTGATATCCGGATCAATTTTGGCGATCTAACGGCGCTGTTGTTCCTTCAGGGGTATAAGCAGGCAGAATTTACCCACTAAGAGGGTTCCGGGCAGGCGGTTGGGAAACGGAAAGTTTCAAATTTTCCGGTTCGGTTTCTTTCAAAGAAACCGGTGATATCAACATCTGTGGTTTCATATTGCGGTGAAACCCCCTGCCAAAGTCCAGAGTTGGCTTGCCATTATTTAACCAAAGTGTTAAATAAGGATCATGACGCAGCTGACAAACACTTTTTCAGCCCTTGCTGACGACACAAGACTGGCCCTTGTCGGACGCCTGATGGCTGAAGGCGAATTGCCTGCGGGTGATTTGGCGGCCAAGACCGCTATCAGTGCACCGGCTATATCACGCCACCTTAAGGTTCTGCGCAACGCAGGGGTGATCCGCCAACGGGTTGACGGCACGCGGCGCCTTTACGCGGTCCGCCCCGAGGCATTGCAGGCGATTTCGCGCTGGACCATCGACCACCGCGCCTTTTGGGAGGCCGGGCTGGACCGGCTAGAGGATTTGTTGACGCAAGAGGAAGACACATGACTGACTTACGTCTGGAACGGGACTTTGCGGTTTCGCCCGCGCGGTTGTTTGCGGCCGTATCCACCCGGTCCGACCTGCTGCAATGGTGGGGGCAGGAGGGCATGCATGTGCCTGTGCATGACCTGGACCTGTCGCGCACCGGGCCGTGGTTTTCGGTGATGCAAAACGCCGAAGGCCAGCAATTCAAGGTCTCGGGGCAGGTCACCCATGTGGACCCGCCGCATTCGCTTGGCTTCACCTGGGGCTGGCATGACGATCAGGACCATCGCGGCAGTGAGAGCCATGTCACCTTTACCGTGCAGGCCATCGACGGTGGCGCGCGCCTGATTCTGGACCACCGTGATCTGGATGACAGTGACCAAAGCGCCCGGCACGAGACAGGATGGACGTCTTCCTTGCGCAAACTCTTTGCCCATTTGACGTGACCCAACTTAAGGAGAGACTAACAATGCCACATTTTATCTTTGCCTATCACGGCGGAAAAACCCCCGAGACCCCGGAAGACGGCGCGCAGGTGATGGCCGCGTGGGGGGAATGGATGGGCGGCTTGGGCGACGCGTTGGTGCAGCCCGGCGCGCCTGTCGGCATGTCCAAAACCGTCAATGCGGCAGGCGTCACCGATGATGGCGGGGCAAACCCGTTGTCGGGCTATTCGGTGGTCGATGCTGCCGACATGGCCGCCGCAATTGCCATGGCCAAAGGCAGCCCGATAGTTGTTGATGGCAGCGGATCGGTTGAAGTGGCCGAAGTGATCAAGATGTAATGCACCCGCCCCGGCCCTGCGCCGGGGCCTCTGCCCAGCTTACAGCAGCCCGGCAGCAGGCCTGATCTGTGCTGCCGCAATCCCTCGCCGGTTCAGCATCGGCGCGTTCATATACTGCCCAACCACTGGATCCCCGGGCTCCAGCACCCCAAGCGACACCAGAATCGCGGTAATCGCGCATTCACTGGCACGCGTCGCCCCGTCGGCGACCTTCAGTGCCACGCCCATCTTCTTTTCCGGGATGATCGCCACAAACACCGCCTCGGCCCCGGTCTTGACCGCCACGCGACCGCCCATGGCCCGCATCAGGGCGGTGCAGGACCGCCCTTCGCCCGCGACCAGATCGGGGTGCTGCATCATCGCCGATACCAGCCGGGACGCCGCCGCGCTTTGCCGATCAGACCGGTCGCCAGCGGCGGCAAACCATGCCATTGCCCGTGCCAGCCCGTGCACCGTGGTGGCGAAATTGGGCGCGGAACAGCCGTCGATGCCGTAGCCTGGGCTGGTCAGGCCGGTGGTGTCCTCGAACGCCGCCAGACAGGCCTGTTGAACCGGGTGATCAACCTCGACATATTCGGGTCCGGCACCCATATACTGGGCCAATGTCAGGAACCCGGAATGCTTGCCGGAGCAATTGTTGTGATACTGACAGGGCGATTCATCGGCGCGGATCATCGATTCAAAGGCAGGCCGGTCGTTGGGTTCTTGCGGGCCACAACGGAACGCCGCATCGTCCAGCCCCAGTTGATCCAGCCAGGCGCGTACCCGGTCCGTGTGGATCGCCGCCCCGTTATGCGACGCACAGGCCAGCGCCAGATGTTCACTGGTCAGCCCGTATTTATCGGCAGCACCGGACGTGACCAGCGGCAGGGCCTGAATCATCTTGGACGAACTGCGCGGATAAATCACTGCATCCGGATCGCCCCAGGATTGGACGATCTGCCCGGTATCGTCGCAAACCACGGCATGGCCCAGATGCAGGCTCTCTAACAGGGATCCACGCCAAATTTCGGCCATTGGAACAGGTTGTAGGACGGGTTGGGTCACAAATCACCTCACTTCTTGGCGAATTCCTGCCAATCACTCTTTCGCCGGTGGTGCAATTTACGTTAATGTGTCTATGTCGGCAAGCGACGGCGTGCCACAAAAACAAGGTCTGACAAAGATCACCTGCGCCGCCGAAATTGAGGTTAAGGACAGTCTGGAGGCTGGACAAATGGGATCAAAACTCGTCCGCGCGATCGTGGGCCTGTGTTTGGCCGGGGTGGCCACCACTGCAAATGCACAACAAGCTGAAAGCACCAACCGGGTCGCGGCCAAGACCGATTGGAGCGTGTTTGTCGAAGGCGACCCGAAAGAATGCTGGAGCGTGTCTGCGCCCAAGGAAACCGTGAACACCCGCGATGGTCGGGTGGTGGCGGTGCGGCGCAGCGACATATTGCTGTTTGTGTTCTACCGCCCCGGTGATGGGGTCAAAGGACAGGTCACGTTCACCGGCGGCTATCCGTTTGCTGGCGGATCGACTGTGAACCTGAACGTGTCGGGCACTGAATTTGAACTGTTTACCGAAGGCGAATGGGCCTGGCCCGCGACCGAAGCAGATGATGCCAAGATCATCACCGCAATGAAACGCGGCGCGCAGGCGGTTTTATCTGCCCGGTCTGGCAAGGGGACCCGCACCAAGGATACGTTTTCGTTGTTGGGTTTCACCGCCGCGATCGAGGATGCGGACAAGCGCTGTAGCAACTAGGCGGCGCAATGGCGGCTGGCTGGCCGCCGACCGGATCAGGACGGCTGGTTCGGCGTGGGGTGGGGCAAAGCCGCTGCGCTGACTTAGACGGCAGTTCGTCCCATCATACCTTCGCCCATGTCAAAAGTTCCCAGTCTTGCGAGCGGTGTTGGTCCTCTTACAGAGTGTGATGGCCCCAAGGGATGCGCCCTGTTTGACGGGGCGCGCGGCCGATGCTTTTAGAGCATAAGGTGTTGGCAAAGAAATGCTCTGACCCTGATTAGACGCCTGCGCGAGATCTTGCCGCAAGGCTTGGGCTGCGTTGTTGTGCAGGCTGCACTGAAGTGCCTTGCCAAAGCAGCCAATTGTTCCTATTTTGTTCCGGTGATCAGCCAAGGAAGCAAATCATGAGCGAATCAACAGAAGCCTCCCCGAAGGTACACTATATTTGCCAAACCTACGTTGAGAAGACGAGCGGGCGCGCCAAGCAGGCCAGCTTGCAGATTGGGAAGCAATTTCAATATACCACGGCTTCACAAGCGCAAGAACGAGCGGATCGGGAATGCCGTTCCGAGGATTGCGTTGGTGCTGACGCCTATATGGTGACCGAAGACCTAGATACCGGTGAGGTCAGCGTGCCAACTTTCCTAACCAGGCTCGGGACGGTCCCCGAGTTCGATGCATTCTAAAGCGTCAGACACTCGTTCCGCGCGTCCCGGTCTCATGCCATTCCGCACGGCCTGTCGCAGGATTGTTTTGATTGTGGCGCGAAACCCTATATAGGAACGACCTGCCTGACCCAAGGAAGCCTTACAATGTCCGCCTCTGCGCCAATCACCCAGGATGTGCACACGATCCCCCGCAAACTGCCCGATGGGCCGGTCAACCTTGTTGGGTTGACCCGTGCCGCGATGCGCGACGTGTTGATCGCAAATGGCACCCCGGAAAAGCAAGCCAAGATGCGGGTTGGCCAGATCTGGCAGTGGATTTACCTGTGGGGCGTGCGTGATTTTGCGCTGATGACCAATCTGTCCAAGCCTTATCGCGCCGAACTGGCCGAGAAATTTGTGATTGAGATCCCCGAAGTGGTGTCCAAGCTGGTCAGCGAAGACGGCACCCGCAAATATCTGGTGCGCATCGCGGGCGGGCACGAGGTCGAGGTGGTCTATATCCCCGAAGACGGGCGCGGCACCCTGTGCGTCTCGTCCCAGGTGGGCTGTACGCTGACCTGTTCGTTCTGCCACACCGGCACGCAAAAATTGGTGCGAAACCTGACGGCGGGGGAAATCGTTGGGCAGGTGATGGTGGCGCGCGATGATTTGGACGAATGGCCGGACGTTGGCGCGCGCCGGGTTGAAACCCGCCTGCTGTCCAATATCGTGCTGATGGGCATGGGCGAGCCGTTGTATAATTTCGACAATGTGCGCGACGCGATGAAGATCGCGATGGATCCCGAGGGAATCCAGCTGTCGCGCCGCCGCATCACCCTGTCTACGTCAGGCGTGGTGCCTGAAATCGCCCGCACAGCGCAGGAAATTGGCTGTCAGCTGGCCATTTCGTTCCACGCCACCACCGACGAGGTGCGCGACAAGCTGGTGCCGATCAACAAACGCTGGAACCTGGCCGAACTGCTGGAAGCGCTGCGCAGCTATCCCAAAGTGTCTAATTCCGAGCGCATCACCTTTGAATATGTGATGCTGGCAGGGGTGAATGACAGTGACGCTGACGCCCACCGGCTGGTCAACCTGATCCGGGGCATCCCGGCCAAGATCAACCTGATCCCGTTCAACGAATGGCCCGGCGCGCCTTATACACGGTCGTCAAACAATCGCATCCATGCGTTTTCCGAGATTATCTATCAGGCGGGCTATGCGTCGCCCATTCGCAAACCGCGCGGCGAAGACATCATGGCCGCCTGTGGGCAGTTGAAATCAGCCACCGAGCGGGCCCGCAAATCAAAGCGCCAGATTGAGTCCGAGGCGGGGTTGGGCGGATAAGGTCGCGGTCACAAGTGCACCGGTGACCGGAAAATTTCAAATTTTCCGACCCGATTTCTTTGAAAGAAATCGGATACCAACTTCTAGGGATCACGCTGTCCGCTGGTTTCGGCAACACCTTTGCCCAATGTCCAAACCGCCATCTTTTCGTCGATGCCGCGAATGTTCTGATCGTCGCTGCGGGTGAACCCGTCCAGTACTGCCACCTGATCGCCGGATTCCTGCACCACGCGTTTGCGTAAATCGTCGCTCATGATCACCCGCGCGTTCAAGGTCCGGGTCATCGCCTCTAGTCGGCTGGACACGTTCACTGTGTTGCCGATCACTGCAAATTCCAGCCGGTTGGCCCCGATATCCCCCAGAACGGCAGAGCCATAGTGAATGCCTATTCCGGCACAAATTTCGGGCTCTCCGGCCTTTACGCGTTCGCGGTTCCATTGGTCCATGACTGCATTCATCAATCGGGCGCATTTCAACGCGTGGGTGGCATCACATTTGCCCTCCCGCGGGGTGCCGAATGTCGCCATCAGCCCGTCGCCCAAATATTTGTCCAACGTGCCGTCAAATCGGAAAATCGCGGCCTCCATTCTTGCGTGAAACCCGCGTAGCACGTGGATCACTTCGGCCGGTTCCCGGGTTGATGAAAACCCGGTGAAATTCACGATGTCGATGAACAGAACCGCCACATCCTGGGTTCTGATCTGTTTCAGGGGCTCGTCATTCTGCGATAGTTCCTCGACCACATTGGGCGAGAAATAGCGCGAAAGGTTAGCGCGTTCGCGTTCCAGCCCAGCGTTGCTGATGAGCAGCGCGTTGAACCGGCGCACCGACAGCGCCAGCGTTACGGCGACGATCATAAACACCACAACCTCTTGGATGCGCAGCCGGAAATTGAAACTGTTGGGGTCCATCAGATCCGCCACCCTTGGGAAGGCGGCAAAGCTGGCCTGTGCCGCTTCGCTTAGTCCCGGTACAGGGGCTGCGAACCACCAGGCCACCACAGCCCCAAGGGTCCACAACACGGCTGTCCAGGTTCCGATGGCCAGCACCGTACGCCAGGAATAGGCCAGCGTTCCAGCGGCCAGGATCACGAAGAAGTACAGAAAGTTTTCGAACCGGTATTGCATTGCCAGCGGCATATCGGATTCGGACAGCGGGTTTGGCATCACCATGCCCACGGTCATCACCACCAGATCAACAAAGATCAGCGCCATCTCTGCCCCTGATTGGCCAACCCGCCCAACGCGCCACATCAGCCAACCATTCACGGCAATCACCGCCAGAATGAAGTGATAATAGATCACGTCCCAATGCGGGTTGATCAGCGCCAGGAAAACCCCGATCAGAACCATTGCCACCCAGCGGGCGCGCACGGCCAGGCTAAGCCCTTCGGCCTTGTGCCGTTCCAGCGCGGCCTCGGTATATTTATTAGGCGCGTTTTTGATCTCTTCGAACCGGTCCAGAAAAACGGTCTGGTCTGGCGCATTGGCGGCGGGTGTCGATGTTTTATCGGGGGTTCTGTCCTGCATGACCGGACAGATAGGCCCAATGGCACCCCTCTGCACCCCCCCGCGACAAAAAAACCCCGCCATGAAGGCGGGGTATAGTAGGGTGCCCTGCGACAGACCACAGGCACCGGCGGTAAACTTTTTGGGGTAAGTCTAGTTGTGCATCTCGGATCGAATCTGCTGGCGCAGCACATCGATCGGGACGGTTTTGCCGTCTTTCTTGAAACACCAGTAGGTCCAGCCGTTGCAGCTGGGGGCGTTTTCCAGATAGGCGCCAACCTGATGGATCGACCCTTTGATGTCATCACCAATCAGCGTGCCATCGGCGCGCACCTTGGCCTTGTGGCGTTTGTTCATCGAAAACAGTTCTTCACCCGGAAGCAACATGCCGCGTTCAACCAACTGACCAAACGGCACCCTTGGTTCGGCGCGTTTGGACGCGCTGACCTGCAATGCCTCGCGGTCGAATTTGCGCACCTTGGCGATGCGGGCCTCGGCCACTTTGCGATAGGCGGCTTCGCGTTCGATGCCGATGTAATCGCGGCCCAGCATCTTGGCGACGGCGCCGGTGGTGCCGGTGCCAAAGAACGGGTCCAGGACCACGTCGCCCGGATTGGTCGACCCGACCAACACCCGGTGCAACAGGCTTTGCGGTTTTTGCGTCGGATGCGCCTTGTCGCCCTGATCGTTCTTCAGGCGTTCATGCCCGGTACAGATCGGCAGAACCCAGTCGCTGCGCATCTGGATACCTTCGTTTAGCGACTTTAACGCCTCATAGTTAAAGGTATATTTGCCGCCTTCTTCCTTGGACGCCCAGATCATCGTTTCATGCGCATTGGTAAACCGTTTGCCGCGAAAATTCGGCATCGGGTTCGACTTGCGCCAGACCACATCATTCAGAATCCAGTACCCGGCATCCTGCAATGCCGCGCCAACCCGAAAGATGTTGTGATACGAACCAATGACCCAAATCGCCCCGTTGGGCTTGAGCAATCTGCGCGCTGCTTTCAGCCAGTCTTGGGTAAACTTGTCGTAAGCGGCGAATGAGGAAAACTGATCCCAGTGGTCATCCACGGCATCCACCTGGGAATTGTCCGGGCGGTGCAGCTGACCCTTTAGCTGAAGGTTATAGGGGGGGTCGGCAAAGATCAGGTCGACCGATCCTTCGGGCAATGAATTCATTGCCTCGATACAGTCACCATCCAGAATCGTGTTCAGCGGAAGCGCAGGCGCGCCCTGAGTTTTCATCTTGGTCATTTTCTGCCTCTGTCCCCGGCACATTTTGTGCTCGTTTGGTTGAGGCTAGGATGAGTCAAAGCTGATTCGGCGTCAAATTCTTTATTGAATCAGGGGGTTACAATTTTTTCTTGATACAACATGTTGTGGACCGGTTTGAACGAACGCCTATGGTGTGGGGTCACCCCCAGATTTTGCAGTGCTTTTTTATGCGCAGGTGACGGATAGCCTGCGTTGGTCTCCCACCCATAGCCGGGATGCTGTTGCGCCAAATCCACCATGATCCGATCTCGACATGTTTTGGCCACAATTGAGGCCGCCGCAATCGACACGGAACGCCCGTCTCCCTTGACCACCGCCAGCGCTGGCAGGTGCAATCCACGCGGGATCAAATTGCCGTCGATCAGCAGGTAATCGGGGGGCGGGTCCAGCGCCGCCACGGCGCGTTCCATCGCCAGATGGCTGGCGCGCAGGATGTTGATGTCGTCAATCTCGGCCACGGATGCGTGCGCGATGGACACTTGCGCCTGTTGGTGCAGCACCACATCCAGCCCCTCGCGCTGTTTGGCGCTTAGCTTTTTTGAATCGTTCAGCCCCGTAGGGATTGCTGCGGGGTCCAGAATAACCGCCGCTGCCGTCACCGGCCCGGCCAATGGTCCGCGCCCAACCTCGTCAACACCGGCGATCCGCAGATAGCCTTGCGCGCGGGCGGCGGTCTCTAAACTGTCATCAGGTCCGATCATGCCGCTAGTCCCGGTCTTTGTCGGCCAGATATTGCGCCCACAAATCCGGGCGGCGGGCTTTGGTAATCGCTTCGGATTGGTCTTGCCGCCAGGTCGCCACCTTGCCGTGATGACCGGACATCAGCACATCGGGGATGGCGTGGCCCTTCCACTCGGCAGGTCGGGTATATTGCGGATGCTCCAGCAATCCCGAGGAAAAGCTTTCCTCGACAGCGGATTCGGCGTTGCCCAGCACCTCGGGGATCAGCCGCACGGTGGCGTCGATCAGCGCTTGCGCGGCAATCTCGCCGCCGGTCATCACAAAATCACCCAACGAGACCTCTTGCACACCGTAATGGGCCAACACCCGTTCATCGACCCCCTCAAAGCGGCCACAGATCAGCGTCACCCCATCGGCCTGCGCCAGGTTTTGCATCAACGACTGGGTCATCGGCGCGCCGCGTGGCGACAGGTAGATCAGCGGCCAATTTCCCTGAACGCCGGTCATTGCGGATTCGATCGCCGCACCCAGCACATCGGCGCGCAGCACCATACCGGCGCCGCCACCGGCGGGGGTGTCATCAACATTGCGGTGCTTGCCGACACCAAAGCCCCGCAGTTCGATGGTTTCCAGCTGCCACAGCCCCTCCTGCAACGCCTTGCCGGTCAGGCTTTCGCCCAGCACACCGGGAAAGGCGGTGGGGAACAGGGTGATCACCTTGGCCTTCCACACACCTTTCAGGTCAGGCGTGAGGGTGATCAACGGGCGCGGCACGGCGGTGGCCTGGATGGTTTTGCGTCCAAGTGAACGGGACGGAGGAGGTTTGGGTATGTCGGTCATCAGGTCTTGGTAATCACGGGTTGCGGCGCCAAGTGCAAGAGAAACACGGCACGCCATTGGCGGTGGCGGACGATTTCTTTCAAAGAAATCGGGTCGGAATTTTTGAAAAATTCCGGGGAGAGACCGCAAGGGATGTGCCCGGTTCAGGTTTTGGGGGACAGCAGCGCCCGTTTGGCCGCGCGCCAGACCTTGGCCCCCAGGTCACTGCGGTTCAGGGCCAGCAACCGATCGCATTTTGCGGGTGAAGGCGCGGTATTGACGCGCGGGTGCGCAACAAGCCGGGCCCGCACCGCGTCGGGCAGCCCAATCAGGTCCAGCACCGGGTCCAGAGGCCCCAGCGGGCGGGTCTGACTGCTTTCCAACGCGCAATGATGTACCGGATGCGGCGCGACAGCCGTGGCGATCTGGCCGATGATCTCCGCTAGCCGGGCCGAGTCGCGATAGGCGTGGGTATATTCCTCAACCGATTGGGTGATCCGAGTCGCGCGCAGATGCTGAGCGTAGCAACTGGCCAGCCACGGGTCAGCGCTGCGGGTGGAAAAGAAAAATTGCGCCCGGGCATCGGGGCGGATTTTGCACAGGGTTTCCACAAGTGTCCGCATCAGCAACGGGGTGGCGGCATAGCTGGTCAGGCCGCGCCGCCCGGGCATGTGGCCGCCCAGATCCTCAGAGTCCAGTAATACCGGGCGGGTGTCTGAAGCGTCCCAGCCCTCGGCCAGTTGTGACAGCTCATACTGAAATAGGGATAGGTCCAGTACATCGGCGCTGGCCGAATAGGCGCGTGCGGTTTCGCAAACCGCCACCATGTCGGATCGCAGGATGATTTTGACATAGGGTTCCAGCGCGGCGTGGTTCTGACGCAGCGCCTTTTGTATGGTGGTTGTGCCGGTCTTGTGAAACCCGGCATGTACGATCACATGCATTGATCCTGCCACGCTTTGTCGGCGTCTGGGTCCCCCAAAACAGCCAAACCCGGACCCGCGTAAAGCGGTGCCCCCATCAGGGCCAGTCCAGAGCGGTTGTATTTGGCGACCATCAGAACAGTCCGTCAGGGGGATCTGCGATAATGCGCTGGGCCTCAAGGTCAACTGTCGGCACAAGGTCGTGGGTGAAGGGCAGCAGGACGGTGTCCTTTAGCCCCTCGCCATAGATTTCCAGCAGGTCGCCCGCGCCGTGGTTCATCACCGATTTGACCTGCCCCAGAACGGTGCCACCGGTGTCCAGAACCTGCAAGCCGATCAGGTCGGCGTAGTAATATTCGTCATCCGGCAGCGATGGCAGCCGGGCGCGGGGGGCGTAAAGGCGTGTGCCGCTTAGGGCGTCGGCCTGTTCCTTGGTGGCAACCCCGCCAAGACGCGCGGCAAAGCCATTTTTGATCGGACTGCTGAGGTTGACGGTATAGCTTTTGGTGCCATCCTCGGACAGCAGCGGCGAATAGGTTCCAATATCATCGGGTTGGGCGCAAAAGCTTTTCAGCCGCACTTCGCCGCGCACCCCAAAGGCCCCGGCAATCGCCCCGACACAGACCAGATCATCCGACATCACGATCCTCCATCGCCAAAGCAAACCCCGTTATCCATGCGTCCGCCACGATCCAGACATTTATCCGTATGAATGCCGCGCTGATACAGCAGCCCGGCGATGAACGCGATGACTATCAAGACGAAGGTGCGGAAAATTCGAAGCATGGCTGCTTTGGCTGGTAAATGTTGATGCGGCCCCGGGGTGAAGCGGGGCCGCGAGAAGTTTTGTTACCGATATTAAAGCACCGCTTATTCCGCGGCGGCGTCTTCGGCTGGGGCCTCTGCCGGGGCTTCTTCGGCGGGGGCAGCTGCCTTGGCGGCTTTTTCTTCGGCGCGGGCCTTGGCTTTTTCGCCGGGTGTGCCCTTTTTGGGGTTGTTACGTTCGGCCTTGGGGCGAACGCCTGCGGCCTCTAACATGCGCGCGATCCGGTCGGTGGGCTGAGCGCCTTCGCTGAGCCAGTAGTTGATACGCTCCATGTTCATTTTGACGCGCTCTTCGCTGTCTTTGGGCAGCAAGGGGTTATAGGTGCCCAGCTTTTCGATAAAGCGACCATCGCGCGGCATGCGGCTGTCGGCCGCTACGATGCGATAGAAGGGGCGTTTTTTGCTGCCGCCACGGGCAAGACGGATTTTCATGGCCATTGAGAGTTTCTCCTTTGAATGGCGTTGGAATGGTGCGCTGAAAGCACACCCTACGTGGGTTATTCTTGGTGTTTGTTGAACCAAAGGTTCACTCTTGGTGTTTCCTGTGGTGCTGGATCACTTCCTGAATGATGAAGTTCAGGAAGTTCTTGGCAAATTCCGGGTCAAGGTTGGCCTGGGTTGCCAGGTCTTCTAATCGCGCGATCTGTTCCGCTTCGCGGCTGGGATCGGACGGGGGAAGGTCGTGTTCGGCTTTGAGCTTGCCGACCGCTTGCGTGTGTTTGAACCGCTCGCCCAGGGTATAGACCAGGATGGCATCCAGCCGGTCGATGCTTTGGCGGTGTTCTTTCAGCAGCTCCGCTGCGCGGGTGGTTGTGTCAGTGGGAGTATCAGTCAATGGCCCAGCCTTTCGGTTTGAACATCGGATCGGCGTAGTGGCTGATCTCCATCTCGATCCCATGTGCCAGCTGGGTGCCGTTCAGCTGATCGGGGGTCGGGTGGCGATAGACCGCGTCATTGCCGTCAATGGTGGTGGCAGACTTGTCCTTGAACGCACCAAGGCGTTCGGCGAGGCGGATCGAGTCTAGGTTTTTCGGGTCGATATAGCTGACAGCACCGTCCCAGCCGCCTTCCGAATACATATAGCGCCGCGCCGCATCGGCGGCTTCGAGGGCATAGCCGTGACCGGCGGCGTCAGGCCAGATCACCCAAGCGATTTCGGCTTCGGGCCACATGGCGGGTTTCCAGCCACCGGCCATGCCATAGGTTTCGTCCGTTTGTTTGTCGTGGATCATCCACATGCCATAGCCGCGAATGTTCCAGTGGCCGATTTCAGCGGCATAAAGCATCCACGATTCGTAGGCGTTCAGCGGGCCGCCCATGAAGCGGGCGCGATAGCTGGTAAAGGTGGCTTTGAAATCCGGGTAATCCTGTGGCTCGGGGCCGCGCAGGATCAGGCGTTTGGTTTCGATCGCCGGGATGTTTGTGACGGGCATATCAGTTGGCCTTGGTCTGTGTAGCGATAAGAGTGATCATGAATAGGCCTTGATCCCGCCACCGGGGATCTGGGTGGCGATTTGATCGGGGGACAGGTGGCGCCAGACTTGCATTTCGCCATGTTCCGGGTGTCGAAAGCCGGGTTCCTGTATGGCGCCCATGCGCTGTGCCAGCGTGATAGAGCGGGTATTGTCGGGGACGATGCAGCTGATCACGGTGGTCCAGCCCAGAACGTCATAGGCATAGCTGCGCGTCGCCTGCGCGGCCTCTTGTGCGATGCCTTTGCCTTCGGCGGCGGCAAACACCGACCAGGCGATTTCGGGTTCGGGCCAGTCTGTGGGGTACATCAGCCCGACGACCCCAAGAGGGGCATCGGTGCTGCGGTCGGCGACCATCCAGCGGCCAAAGCCACGCAAGGACCAGTGGCCGATCAATTCACCCAGTTGGCCAAAGGACTGGCCGCTGGTGTAAGGCCCGCCAACACCGACGGAGCGCGGCGAGGCACGGAAGTCTGCGTAGGCGTCGAAATCTGACATCTGTGGCGGGCGCAGCGTCAGGCGCTGGGTTTCAAGGGTGGGGATTTGGGTCATTGGGGCGGGTTCCAAAGGACGCGCTGCCGCGCGGCTTTATTCACCCAAGCGGATAGGCGGCGTGCTGATGCGGGCGCCGCGTGTGTGGTTGCGGCGGTATTTGAGTATTTGGAACAAGAAAAAGCGGGGGAGTGTGCCCGGCCTATGGTGGAATGTGTCATTTCTTTTTGCCAAATCCGCTGAGGCCGGAGGGCAGGGACAGGCCGCCGCCGCCCAGACCACCCAAACTGCCGGGCAGTTTGCCGCCCAACTGTTTAGCGGCTGCTTCCAGTGCTTGTGGGTCCATGCCGGCACCCATATCGGCGGGCATCCCGCCTTTGCCCAACATGCCTTTCATAGCCTGTTTCAGCATGCCACCTTTGCCCATTTTGCCCATCTTCTTCATCATGTCGCCCATCTGGCGGTGCATTTTCAGAAGCTTGTTCAGTTCGGATACCTCAAGGCCAGCGCCGCGCGCGATGCGCTTTTTGCGGCTGGCTTGCAGCAGTTTCGGGTTGGCGCGTTCCTTTTTGGTCATCGACTGGATCAGGGCGATCTGACGGATCAGGACTTTGTCGTCAAAGCCTGCCTGTTCGACTTGTTTGGCCATTTTGCCCATGCCGGGCATCAGGCCCATCATGCCTTCCATGCCGCCCATCTTTTGCATCTGTTCGAGCTGCATTTTCAGGTCGTTCATGTTGAACTGACCTTTGGCCATGCGGCGCATCATCTTTTCGGCCTGCTCGGCCTCGATGGTTTCCTGGGCCTTTTCGACCAGGGCCACGATGTCGCCCATCCCGAGGATGCGGCCTGCGACGCGTTCGGGCTCAAACGTTTCGATGGCGTCCAGTTTTTCGCCGAGGCCGACAAAGCGGATAGGTTTACCGGTGACGGCGCGCATCGACAGCGCCGCGCCGCCGCGTCCGTCGCCGTCCATCCGGGTGAGGACCACGCCGGTGACGCCGATCTTGTCGTCGAATTCGGTGGCGACGTTGACGGCGTCCTGACCTGTCAGGCCATCGACCACCAGCAGGGTTTCGCGGGGTTGCGCCACGTCACGCACGGCAGCGGCTTGGGCGATCAACTCGGCGTCGATATGCAACCTACCAGCGGTATCCAGAATATAGACGTCATAGCCGCCAAGCGCGGCTTGGGTTTTGGCGCGCCGCGCGATGGCAACCGGGTCTTCGCCTTTGACGATTGGCAGGGTGTCGACGCCGATCTGCACGCCAAGGATTGCCAGCTGTTCCATTGCCGCCGGGCGGTTGGTGTCCAGCGAGGCCATCAGAACGCGTTTGCCGTCGCGGTCTTTCAGGCGTTTGGCGAGTTTGGCGGTGGTGGTGGTTTTGCCCGAGCCTTGCAGGCCGACCATCAGGATCGGCGCGGGCGGGTTATCAATTTTCAAGGCACCCGGGTCGTCATCGCCGCGCAGCACGTCGATCAGCGTGTCGTGGACGATCTTGACGACCTGCTGGCCGGGGGTGACTGATTTGGTGACCGATTGGCCGGTGGCGCGGTCTTGCACCTTTTTGACAAAGTCGCGTGCCACCGGCAGAGACACGTCCGCCTCAAGCAACGCAACCCGCACTTCGCGCAGGGCGGTTTTGACGTCGTCCTCGGACAAGGCGCCTTGTTTGGTCAGCCGGTCAAAGACACCGGACAGGCGTTCGGACAGATTTTCAAACATTGTCGCGGTCTCCGGTACCGGTTGATCTATGCCGCTTCAGATAGGAAGAGGCGGGTGAATACGCAAATGCCCCCACGGGCGTAACACGCTGGTGGGGGGCGATCCCCGAATGATCCGGGGACCGGAAGGTTTATACTTCCGGATGTCTGGTCGCGCATTTAGGGCGTCTGGCGGAGGATGTCAAGTTGCGCGGCGGTTAGCTGTTGGGCGTTTTAGCGTCCAGCCAGGTGTTGACCGCCTTGACGATATGCGCAGCACCGCCGGTGTTGGCATAGGTTTTGACGATGGGATGGTCGCCCGCGCTCATTCCTTGGTCCAGCACCAGCGCGGGGCGATGCAGCGTGTTGCCTTTGGACGATGTGGTGCTTTGCAGGACGGCCCGCGACAGGCTGGACAGTTTGTGGCGCACTTCAGAATAGCCAAACAGCGTGCGCGCCCGGATGGTAATGCTGTCCGTGGGCCGGTCCAGAATAACCTGCACCCGGCGCACAAAGGCGGCAAAGGCACCAATCCCCAGGCCGCCGCCAACAATTATAAAGAGCAGCCCCAACATATCGCCGCTCAATACCATCGCCATCCCGGCACCGACAAAAACCATGATGAAAAAGATCATCATCAGGCCGATCAGCCACGGGGTATCGGCGACAATCAACTGGTCAGGGGTGTTCCGGGTGACTTTCATGCCGGTCAGGATAGGGGGGCAGGGGGCGCGCCGACAAGCTGAAATGCCGGGGCGATGACCATTGTGGGCAGGAATGCCAGTGTTTCGGCGATCCTGTGCGCCCGCAACCTCGCTATCGCGGCATTCCCGGCGTATGAGTCCAGGTAACCCGACCGGCGAAAGTACACGCGGCAAGATGCACCCGAAACTGTTGACCACGCTGCAAACCTATGACCGCCGTCAGTTCTTGGCTGATCTGCTGGCGGGAATAACGGTGGCTATGGTGGCCTTGCCGTTAAGCTTGGCCATTGCGATTGCGTCGGGGGCTGCGCCGGAAAAAGGGCTGGTCACGGCGATTGTGGCGGGGTTCCTGATCTCGCTGCTGGGGGGCAGCCGGGTGCAGATCGGTGGGCCAACCGGGGCGTTTATCGTTGTGGTCTTTGGGGTGATTGCCAATCACGGCTATGACGGGTTGGTGATTGCGACCTTTATGGCTGGGGTGATCCTGCTGGTGGCCGGTTTCCTGAAGGCAGGCAGTCTTGTGCGCCATGTCCCCGAGGCGGTGGTCAATGGCTTTACCATCGGGATCGCCATTATCATTGCCACAAGTCAGCTAAAGGATTTCATGGGGCTAAGTCTGGCCGCTGCCCCGGCGGATTTTCTGGAAACACTGCCGGCGCTTTGGGCGGCCAGGGGGTCTTTCAACCTGTCGGCGCTGGGTATTGGTCTGGTGACGATGGCGTTGATTGTTGTGTTGCGCCGGGCCGCGCCGCGACTGCCGGGGCTGGTCGCCGCCGTTGCCGTGACCTCGGGTGTGGTGGCTGTGGTGTTGCTGCCTGTCGACACAATTGCGTCGCGCTTTGGCGCCTTGCCCAATCGGTTGCCGATGCCCAGCCTGCCGGTGCTGACGATGGACCGGATTGTCGAGCTGTTGCCGTCGGCATTGGTGATTGCCTTTCTGGCCGGGGTGGAATCGCTGTTGTCGGCGATGGTCGCCGACCGGATGATCACCGGGCGCCACCGCCCCAGTGCCGAGTTGTTGGCGCAAGGGGTGGCAAATATCGGGTCGGCGTTGTTTGGCGGCCTGCCTGCCACCGGTGCAATTGCCCGGACTGCCACCAATGTGCACGCCGGGGGCCGGACCCCGGTGGCCGGGCTGGTGCATGCGGCGGTGATCTTGCTGGTGATGTTGCTGGCCGCCCCGCTGGCCGGATATCTGGCAATGCCTGCCCTTGCCGCGCTGTTGATCCTGACCGCCTGGAATATGAGCGAGCCGCAGAAATGGCGCAGCTATCTGTCGGCTCCGTTGCCGGATGTCTTTTTGTTGCTGTTGACGATGGTGCTGACGGTTGTCAGCGATCTGACCGTGGCCATTGGGTTGGGCGTTGGGGTTGGTCTGGCCCTGCGCCTGTCGCGCAGGCAGATACCGCCGCCAGATTGGCATCCGCCAGACAGATAGCTGCCGCGATTAACCGTGCCCGCCAAAACATCTATTTAACAAGTATCGTATTGCATTTCTGAACGTAACGCGGGAAGTTTGCGGATATTGTTGAAAATTGCACATATCTGCCCGCTTGAATAGCCATCCGCACAAGGCCGCACAAACATGGATTACTGGCATGGATAACTGGCATGGATAACTGGGACGAAGTCCGCACCGCTTTTCAGGTTGCCCGCATGGGCACCGTTAGTGGTGCCGCCGAGGTGCTGGGCGTGCATCATGCCACCGTCATCCGCCATATCGACGCGATTGAGGCCCGGCTGGCGGTCAAACTGTTCCAACGCCACGCGCGCGGCTATACCCCGACCGAGGCCGGAACTGACCTGCTGCGGGTTGCCCAAGCCACGGATGATCAGTTCAATCAGCTGGTTGGGCGGCTAAAGGGGCAGGGCGATGATGTGACGGGTGAATTGGTGGTCACCTCGCTGGCCTCGCTGGGGCCACATATCGTGCCGGTGCTGACCGAATTCCAGCAAATGCACCCGGGCCTGATTGTGCGCTACCTGACCGGCGAACGCCTGTTCCGACTGGAATATGGCGAGGCGCATGTGGCGATCCGGGCCGGATCGGTGCCAGATCAGCCGGACAATGTAGTGCAACCCTTTATCAAACAACGCTCTGCGCTTTACGCCAGCCAGACCTATATTGACCGCTTTGGCATGCCCGACGGGCCGCAGGATTTTGCCGGTCACCGGTTTATCGGCCATGACGATGAAAAAGCCCGCGCCCCCTACAGCCTGTGGCTGAACGCCAATGTCCGGCCCGAAGCCATTGTGTTTCGCGGCACGGACGCACACGCCATGGATGCGGCAGTGCAGGCCGGGGCCGGTATCGGGTTTTTGTCCGAGGGCAAGGCGCTAAGCCGCCCCGAACTGGTGCAGGTGATGGAGCCGCAGCCAGACTGGACGGCGGCGTGCTGGCTGGTCACCCATGTGGATCTGCATCGCACCAACAAGGTGCAAAGTTTTCTGACCTTCCTGAAAGACCGCGCCAAGGATTGGGTTTTATGAGCTCTGCCGCACGCGGCCATCTGGCAATGCTGCTGTTCTCGGCGCTTGTGGCCGGGTCGTTCTCGTTGGGGTCCATCGTGGCCAACGACATCGCCCCGGCAGCGCTGAATGCCCTGCGCTTTGCGATTGCGTCGCTGGTGATTGGTGTTGCGGTGGTGGCGACAGGTGGGGTGCCTCGCGATGCCCTGCGTTCACCGTGGCGTTATCTGGTGCTGGGCGGGCTGTTTGCCGTGTACTTTGTGCTGATGTTCGAGGGGTTGAAAACTGCGGCACCGATCAGCACCGCAGCTGTGTTCACGCTGGTCCCGGTGATGAGTGCCGGGTTCGGCTGGCTGTTGCTGCGCCAGATCACCACGGCGCGTATGGCGGCGGCGCTGGCAATAGGCGCGGGCGGGGCGATGTGGGTGATCTTTCGCGGTGACTGGGCGGCGTTGCGGGCGTTTCAGGTCGGTCCGGGCGAGGTGATTTATTTCTGGGGCTGCGTGGCGCATGCCATCTATACACCGATGGTGCGCCGCCTGAACCGGGGCGAGTCTGCGGTGGTATTTACCTTTGGCATGCTGCTGGCGGGTTTTGTGGTGCTGCTGATCTATGGCTGGGGCGATATCCGGGCGACGGACTGGGGTGCATTGCCGGGGATCGTCTGGCTGACGCTGTTGTATCTGGCGATATTCGCCAGTTCGGCGACGTTTGTGTTGTTACAATTCGCCTCGCTGCGACTGCCGTCGGCCAAGGTGATGGCCTATACCTATCTCACCCCCTCATGGGTGATTCTGTGGGAGATAGGGCTGGGGCATGGGGTGCCGCCTGGGCTGGTTCTTGTCGGGATACTGATGACCGTGGTGGCGTTGGTGATGTTGTTGCGGGACGAGGCCTGAGCGGGGCCATGCGCCTCGCATTATGTCCCGGTTTGGGGCCGAACTGCACTTAAGGCGCATTTCAAAGCCTTGGTAAAAAAGACTTGGTGTTAGGGGGATGAAAAATGGATGAGGGTCGATTTTTCCAAGAAAACCAATTCATGGTTTTCTTATTCATCTCTTATGTTGCAGTTTTTCTTCTTGGCATGTGCTTCAAAAACTTTCGCGATTCCTATTTTGAATGGATGACATTCAGGGATCCTCTTGGTGGAAAATTCTGGAGCAAAAATTGGTGGTTTCCTTTCTTTAGCCTTTTGGTTGGGGTGCTGGCTTTGGTGCAATCCTGAAGGAGGGTACCTGATTGAGATCCCTTACAGTTTGTCCTGCTGCGGCAACTCCGACGCCAGAAACCGCTCGAACGCATCCAGATTGACCGGTTCGAACTGGCCAAACCCCTGCATCCACACGCTGACCTCGCGCATCGCGCCCGGCTGCAGCTTGCACCACTTAACCCGCCCGCGCTTTTCCTGTGCGATCAGCCCGGCGCGGGTCAGAATGATCAGATGTTTGGAAATCGCCGCCAGCGACATCTCGAACGGCTCGGCCACGTCGGTGACGGCCATGTCATCCTCTAGCAACATCGACAAGATCGCCCGGCGGGTCGGGTCGGCCAGGGCGGCAAAGACATTATCCAGAGACTGCAGCATGGTTCAGCGTCATAACGCCGAAATGTACCAAGGGGAAGAACCTCAAACACTGGGGCGGTTGGTGGACTCGGACGGCCACACATGGCGATGGCGCGCCATATCATTGCGGCCAAGCCCGATGTCGCGCGCCAAATGGTCGCTTAGATGCCGGACATGGTCGCGGGTTCTGCCCGGAAACAGGCGGCGCCATAGATGTAGAATTTGGCGCAGGATTACCGGGCGCGCCGGAAGATTGGCATAAGATTTCAGGCCACGCCGAGGCGTGTCAAAAGAACACTCTGTCATGGGTTCACTTTCAATAATATGATATGTCGCCCTGTATGCGCCCTTGTATTGTGGCGTATTGCGGCACACAAAGACAATTGCTTGACATCATATGTGCGAAAAAGTCACATAAACTCCATGCCCAGAAACCTGCCTCCCCTGAATGCTCTGCGCGCCTTTGATGCAGCTGGCCGCCACCAAAGCTTTAGCCGTGCCGCCGAGGAACTGAATGTCAGCCATTCAGCGATCAGTCGCCACGTGCGTGGGTTGGAAAGCCGTCTGGGGGTCAAATTGTTTCGCGATTTGCCCCGGGGGCTGGAGCTGACCCTGATGGGGCAAACCTATCTCGAACGGGTGTTGCCAGCGCTGGATATGATCGCCGAAGCAACGGATGACCTTGCCGCAGTGCCAACCGGGCGGGTCACTGTGAACAGCGAGCCGCTGTTTGCCGAAAGGTTCATTATCCCCCGACTGGCTGCGTTCCAGCAGGCCTATCCGGACATTGAAGTCAGGCTGGACGCTTCGGCAAACATCGCGGATGTGGAAAGGTACGAGGCGGACATTGCCATTCGCTTCGCCCATACCGGCGCGCTTGATGTGCCGTCCGACCTGCTAAGCGCCGCCTTGATCTACCCGCACGCGTCGCCCGCGCTGATGCACAGCATTCGCGAGCCAAAAGACCTGCTGAACCTGCCGCGGCTGCGCGACCGGGGCAACAATATCTGGCGGCAATGGTTTTCTGCCGCCGGTGTGCAGGCAGATGCGATTACGGACCAAGGCTGGCGGCTGAAATCTCCCCTGGCATACGAGGCCGCGCTGAACGGGCTGGGCGTCTACCTGGGATCGTCCGAATGCGTGTCTTACGATTATAGTATCGGTCGGTTGATCCGATGCTTTGATATCGGCATAAAAGATGGCGCGTTTTATCTGGTCTACGGCAGCCGCGGCGTGCGTCGCACAGCGGTCAAACACTTCCGCGCATGGCTGCTGGATGAAACCAAGATTTTTCGCGACGCCGATCCCACCGCCTGATAGTCAACCAGATGGTTGAATTTACCAAACTCGCAATTTACGACGCTCCGTTGCCCAAAATCAAACTACCCCTGGGTTTTTCTTGTTGTAAATACTCAATAAAACAACAGCTTACCCAAGTGACGCACCCCAAGATCAGGCGATTGACTCTGACCCTCGCGCCCCTTAGCAACACCCCAACGACGTGAAAGGGATAATGCCGGTGAGCGATGACGACCAAAAGCAGCGCATGGCGCAGCTTGAGGCGCGGATCAAAGCGGCAAAACCGGCGAAAGCCGTAAAATCCCATAACGACGAACACTATTCTCAGGCGCATCTTGCCTGGCGGATGGTGATAGAATTAGTGGTCGGTCTTGGGATCGGCTTTGGCATCGGAATGGGGCTTGATCGCCTGTTTGGGACACTCCCGATCTTTCTGTTGCTGTTTACATTGCTGGGTCTGGCGGCGGGCATCAAAACCATGATGCGTAGCGCCCAGGAAATCCAGAACACACAACTGGCCGATCAGGCCAAAAAAGACGCAGAAGGGGACTAGACGTGTCAAGCGAAGCGACTGGTGCAGAACACGCCGCAGAAGGCGGCGGCCTGGTATTTCACCCGATGGATCAGTTCATCGTCAAACCGCTGTTTGGCGACGGCGCGATTGCTTGGTATACCCCAACAAACGTTACCCTGTGGATGGGCCTTGCGGTTCTGGCGATCGTCGTCCTGCTGGTGCTGTCCACCTCGAAACGCGCCATTGTGCCATCGCGCGGTCAGTCGATTGCTGAACTGGCGTATGGCTTTATCTACAAAATGGTCGAGGACGTGGCCGGCAAGGATGGGGTGAAATACTTTCCCTATATCATGACATTGTTCATGTTCATTGTCGTGGCCAACTTTCTGGGCATGTTGCCGATGTCGTTCACCACAACCAGCCATATCGCGGTCACGGCCGTAATGGCGATGGCGGTGTTCCTGACTGTGACGGTCCTTGGGTTTTACCTGAACGGCTTTGGCTTTCTGAACATCTTCTGGATCAAGCAGGCGCCGCTGGTGCTGCGGCCAATTTTGGCCCTGATCGAGATCATCTCGTATTTCGTGCGCCCGGTCAGCCATTCCATTCGTCTGGCAGGCAACATGATGGCCGGACACGCCGTGATCAAGGTTTTTGCGGGCTTTGCAGCGGTTGCGGCCATTGCGCCTGTATCCATTGCGGCGATCTCGGCGATCTACGCACTTGAGGTGCTGGTGTCCTTCATCCAGGCCTATGTCTTTGCCATTCTGACCTGCGTGTATCTGAAAGACGCACTGCACCCGCATCACTAATAATACGATCAAGAAAGGTGCGCTGAAAGCACACCCTACGAACTGAACAACCTAATCACACTAATTCCAATGTAAGGAGAATTCTCATGGAAGGTGACGTCGTACAAATGGGCGCATATATCGGCGCTGGTCTGGCCTGTACTGGTATGGGCGGAGCTGCTGTTGGTGTGGGCCACGTGGTAGGCAACTACCTGTCTGGTGCCCTGCGCAACCCGTCCGCCGCAGGTGGTCAGACTGCGACCATGTTCATCGGTATCGCGTTCTCAGAAGCGCTGGGGATCTTCTCGTTCCTCGTTGCCCTTCTGCTGATGTTTGCCGTCTAAGACTCTTCGGATCTTCATTCTTACAGTCGGGTGGCACGCAAGGCGCGGGTCACCCGATGTAGGCTAAGTTCCCCGAGGAGGACGACATGGCAACTGAAACGCAAAACGCTACCGGCGACGGTTTGGCCGACGCGGTAGGTGTGGATACCCACGCCGCTGCCGATGCTGCTCCGGGTATGCCACAGCTTGATTTCTCAAGCTTCCCGAACCAGATATTCTGGCTCGCTGTGACGCTTGTCGCGATCTACCTTATCCTGTCGCGCGTCGCATTGCCCCGGATTGGTGGTATTCTGGCGGAACGTCAGGGTACGATTACCAATGATATCGCAGCGGCAGAAGATCTGAAGGCCAAGGCGCTTGAAGCCGAAGCGATCTATAATCAGGCGCTGGCCGATGCCCGCACTGCGGCGCATGCTATCGCCGCCGAGGCCCGGACGGAAATTCAGGCTGGCCTGAACGACGCCATTGCCAAGGCAGACGCCGAAATCGCCGCCAAGACTGCTGAAAGCGCGAAGGCAATT
>JBLINN010000014.1:0-26524 GCA_047639325.1 Paracoccaceae bacterium
TCCGCTTCCGCTGACCCGCCCCCACTCAAGCCGGGCGGGGAAAATAAATGCGCGCGCTCAGGCCCGATGCACCAGACCATGTCCGAAAAGACAACCAAAGCTGCGCCCGGGGTTTTGCCCCTGTTACATTTATATCTTGTGCCTGGTCCAGGATCATCGCACCGTTCAGCTTCATCCGAACATAATACACTGGGTCATGCCGATAATGCGTCAGGAACAGGCGCAGGTCAGCCTCGGTAAGACGGTCACCAGTCAGAAAGGGTAATCGTCTTTGGCAAACGACCTGTCCAGCGCGTTTTGACCCGCGCCCAGCCAATTGTTGCGCGCCATCTTTGCGCAATCAACCTATGACCTTGGGGTTGCGGTGCGCACCTACGCGTGGATACCTATCATGAAACAGTGTTCACATCCACGGGCACGCTCTGCAGTATCGCGCTTATCCACGGCTCGATTGGTGATGGATCGGCTGCTAGGCCGCGATACCACACCGATATTGGATAACGGCCGTGTGTACCGTGAAAACTTCTATGTCGGCCATGGCGACGATTTCATCGACGGCCGCGGCGGTGTGGACGCGATCATCATGGAACGCGATTTTGTAGGTGCAAAAAACTCTGTTGCGCTGACCAACACGGATGCCGGTACGATCAAAGACCACTTTGGCGATCACAACACGATCAGAAACACAGAGCTATATTTCCCGACCAGTTTTGGCACGGTTTTCAACGGGTCGTCCAAGGATGAAATCGTCGAAACCGAAGTCGCCAATAACACCTTGCGCGGCAAGGGTGGCGACGACAGCATTTTCTATGTGGGCACATCCGGTATCGCGGTGAATCTGAATTCCCAATCCGTGACCAACGGCTTGGGGAAAACCGATGCAATTTCTGGTTTTGAGACGATCGGGGCACTGACTATAACGACAACATGACCGGGAATGCCGACGATAACACGTTTTACGGCAACGAAGGCAAGGACAGGCTGTTCGGCGGCGATGGCAAAGACATCCTGAATGGCGGCAGTGGTAATGACATCCTGAACGGCGGCAGCGGCAGCGATGTCTTCCAGTTTTCGCAGGGCATCGCCACTGTGAAAAACTTTGACGTGGCGAACGACAAACTGGATGTTCGCGGCGGCAACTCCGAGCTGAGTTTTGCCAATCTCCAAGAGGTTGCCGCCGCCGTAACCGGCCTGACCAGCGGCAACTTGCGGATCGAACAAGGCGGTGTCGTGATGATCATCGAAGGGTTCACCTTCGAAGAATTATCCGTGTTCAACTTCCTGTTTGCGTGACCCGTCAGGGCCCCGCCATCACGTAATCCGGCACAATCCCCGACCGGGCAATCGCCCCATCCGCATCCATGCCGCGCAACGCGCCAAACCCGGTGATCAGCGCGGTTTTCAACCCCGCCGCCCGACCACCCAATATGTCCGTTTGCAGCGTATCGCCCACCATCACGATCCTTGCCGGGTCAATCCCTTGCCCCGCCCGCGCCAATGCCCGCTCAAACACCGGGCCAAACGGTTTTCCAAAAAACTGCGGCACGATCCCGGTCAGATCGGCGATCCGGTGCGCATAATACCCCGGTTCGCGCGACAACCCAGAAACACGCGGCGCGACAATATCCGGGTTGCCGACCAGAACCGGCCTTGGACGGGCAATCAGCGACGCCTCTAACACCCCTTGCCGATGGTCACTCCACGCCCCACTGCCCAGCATCACAATCCGCTCGGCCCGGTCATAGACCGCAGGATCGTCGCCCAGAAACTCAAAACCAAGGTGATCCAGCTCGTCCCGGCCCCATTCCTCGGACGCCATAAGCCCGAAATGCAGCGGCTTTAGATCTGACAGCGCCGCCAACAGAACCTCACGACTGCTCAGCACATCCTCGGGTGCAAAATCAAACCCAAGCTTGTGGTAATGCGCCAACAGGTTGCGTTTGGGATAGCCAGCGGCGTTGGACACAACCAACACCTTTTTGCCCATGTCCCGCAGCTGGGCAACCCGCTGCGGTGCGCCGGGAATCACCTGATCGCCGGTGTTCAGAACGCCAAAGGCATCCAGCAGGAACAGGTCAATGTCATCGGCCAATTCCGACAAATCCCCCACCTTGCGGCTGTGCGTCGGGAAACTTGCAACCGGCAACCGGTGACGCGTGGCCTCGTAAGCCGCAAACGCCCATTCGGCGTTCTCTGTCCCGGCATGGCTCATCAGATAATCGCGCCCCGTACCTTGGCCGAAACCCATTCACCAATCACCACGGCCAGCAGGATCACCAACAAGATCAATGTCACCTGCGGCCACGCCAACACATTCAGCGATGCCGATAATTGCAACCCAATCCCCCCGGCCCCAACCAGCCCCAACACCGTGGATTCACGGATGTTGATGTCCCAGCGGAACACCGCGATACCCGCAAAAGCCGGCAGGATCTGCGGCACGATACCGTAAACCATGACCTGCAAGCGGCTAGCCCCGGTGGCCGAAATCGCCTCGACTTGAACTTCGTTGATTTCCTCGATCGCCTCGTACAAAAGCTTGGCGCAAAACCCCACCGACCGGATGGCAATGGCAACAATCCCGGCAAACACGCCCGGGCCGATGATGGCGATCAGCAACAGCGCCCAGATCAACGAATTGATCGACCGGGTGGACACGATGATCAGCAACGCAATCGGCCGGATAAACAACCGCGACGGCGTGGTGTTGCGCGCCGCCAGAAACGCCACCGGCACCGCGAGAAACAGCGCAATGATCGTCCCCAGCGTGGCCATGTTCAGCGTGTCCCAGATTGGCCCCCACAGCTGGTCGATATAAGACCAGCGCGGCGGCGTTGCCCGACCAAATATGTCCCCGGCAATGCGCGGCGCATCCCAGACAAAAAACCATGTGGTCACTTGCGAAATCTGGTTCCAGCACCAGACAAATACCGCCACACCGATCAGCCAGCCAAACCAGCGGATCAGGCGTTCACCCGTGGTCCTGCGCGACCAGGTGCGGCTGCCGTCGGGATGCGTTTGCGTCACCATTACTGCACCCTCGCCCGGATAACGCCCGACAGATATTCCAGCGCCATGACGATCACGATGATGATCAGCAGGATCGCCGCTGCCGTATCATATTCATAACGGTCAAACGCGGTGTTCAGCGTGGCACCAATGCCCCCTGCCCCAACCAACCCCAAAATGGCGCTTTCGCGGAAATTGATGTCGATGCGATAGATTGACAACCCAATCAGCCGTGGCATCACCTGTGGCTGCACCCCGTAATTGATCCACTGGCTCCACCGCGATCCGGTGGCTTTCACCGCCTCGGCCTGCACCCGGTCCATCGATTCAATCTCTTCGGCCAGCAGTTTCGACAAGAAACCGATGGTCGCAAAACTCAGTGTCAGAAACCCGGCCAGCGGGCCAAAGCCAAAGATCGCCACCAGCAGAATCGCCACAATGATTTCCTGCAAGGCGCGGCTGACTGCGATAATCCCCCGGCACACGAAATAAACCGGCAGTGGCGCGATGTTGCGCGCAGCACCCAGCCCGATCGGGATCGAAACAAGGATACCCACAACAGACGACGTGACCGTCATGACAATGCTTTCCAGCATCCCGTCCCAGATATCCGTCGCGCGCGAGCCAAAATCGGGATGGGCAAAGGCAACAACAAAGGCCGCGCCGCGATCCAGCCCCAGGTAAACCCGCGCCCAGTTCACCTCGACCGAACTGATCGCGGCGATCAGATATATGACCGCGGCGATGGTCATGCCCCACCGCAGCCAGTCGCTTTTGACCAGCGATGCCTTTTTCCACTTTGTGCCAATCAGCACGTCCAGTTCTGAAACTGTTGGCCCGCTCATTCCGGGGCCTCTTCGTCATCATCGACCTTGTCGATGGTCGCTTCCCAGTCTTCTTCGCCGTAAATATCCGTCAGCTTGTCCGACGTCAGATCCTCTGGCGCGCCGTCAAACACGATTGCCCCGGATTCAAGCCCGACCACCCGCTGCACAAACATTTTGGCCAGCGCCACGTCGTGAATATTGATAATCGCCGCCAGCCCGCGTTCGCTGCACAGCTCGACAATCAACCGCATAATCTGGCGGCTGGTCTTGGGGTCCAACGACGCGGTGGGTTCATCCACCAGCAAAAGCGCCGGATCCTGGATCAGCGCGCGGCAAATCCCGACCCTCTGGCGTTGCCCGCCCGACAATTCATCGGCGCGTTTGTCGGCCATGTGCAACAGCCCCACCCGGTCCAGCAACCGATAGGCATTGTCCACATCCGTCTGTGGGAATTTCCGCAGCAATGACCGCCAAAACCCGACATAGCCCAACCGCCCCGACAACACGTTTTCCATCACCGTCAGCCGTTCGACCAGCGCATATTCCTGAAAGATCATGCCCATGCGCCGACGTTCCCGCCGCAATGCGCCCGCCCCCAACCCGGTCAGCTCAACCCCGTCCAGCGTAACCTGGCCGCTGGTTGGCTCCACCAACCGGTTGATACAGCGAATCAGGGTCGATTTACCCGCCCCGCTTGGCCCAATCAGCGCCAGAACCTGCCCTTGCGGTATCTCAAGATCGACCGATTTCAGCGCCTGGTCGCCAGTATTATAGGTCTTGACCAGCTTATCCAGCTTCAGCATGCCTGCCCCCAATTCAAATTGCCGACGGCCCGGATTTCCACCCGGGCCGTCCAGTATATTGGGTGATTTAGCTACAAGAGTAGCTGACGCCATTGGCCGTATCGATCTTACGGATCACGTCCCAGAACTCTTGATAGTTCATGTCGATAAACTGGCCTTCATTCGACCGCTCAAACTCTTCCTGCAGTCTGCTGCCGTCCCACGCAAAGCTAAAGAACGCCTCTTTGATCTTGGCCTGCAACTCGGGCGTCAGGTTATGGGCCGTGCCAAAGCCTGTGGTAGGGAAGGTCTGCGATTTGTAAATCGAGATCACCTGATCCGCCTTGATCACATCACGCCGGATCATCCGTGCCAGAACCGAATTGGCAATCGACGCCGCCGGATAATCCTTGTTGGCCACGCCCAGAATCGAATTGTCATGCTTGCCGGAAAACACCGGCTCAAAATCTCGATCCGGGATCATGTCATAATCCGATTTCAGGATCGCCGACGGCGCCTTGAACCCCGAATTGGACGTCGGCGAGGTGAACGCCAGTTTGCCGCCACGGATATCTTCGACCTTCTCTATGCCAGAGCCCGGGAATGTCAGGATTTCCATTTCATAGCCAAAATGCCCGTCCAGCGACGCCATGATGGTAAAGGGGCGGAACCCCGCGCAATTGACGGCCAACGGGTTGGACCCGGTGTTGAACCCGGCAATATGCAACCGGCCTGACCGCATCGCCTCGATCTGGGCAGCATTCGACTGAACCCCGAAAAACACCACCTTTTTGCCGGTCACTTCCGACATATGGTCCAGGAATCCGGCCCAAACTTCTTTGTAAACTGCCGGATCTTCGACCGGTGTATAGGTAAAGATCAGCGTATCGGGATCGACCAACTGGCTGGCATCGGATGGAATATCCGCCACCAGATCGCCATCCGTGTCACAATACCGCTTGTCCAATGTACCCCGCTCGCAATCCTGCGCGCTGGCGGATCCGGCAATCGCCAGTCCCAGCACAAAGGCGGATACGGATGCGGCTGTTGTCAGTAATTTCATGTTTCCCTCCCAGGTCTTTTTTGTCCAATAACAGTATCGGCATTCGACAAAGACGCAAGAAGTTTACGTTAGCGCCCAAAAAACGCGCGCCCCCTTTTGCACCAGATCAATCATGCCCGGATATCGGCCACCCGCTGACCCGTAGACAGTCTAGCAACCTGCGATACCCGGACATACCGCGAAATCTATCGGCCATCCTTTCCGGGCCTTCGGAAATGGTTGACCCGGGCCGATCCCCAACGCCGTTTGGGCGGATCGGCCCCAAAAATCGCACCAAAGCGCAGAAAAACTTTTGTACAAAACGGACAAACCGCGACATGGACGCTGTACATTTCGGCCAAAACACCTGCGTTCTGATCTCAGGGCGCATCGCGTCACAGATCACGTTCACGTCGTCTTAACGGATCAAGCTACGGATAATAGCTGCGGACAAGCGCGCTCGCGACCAGACTCCACCCATCCGCCACCACAAAAAAGGCTAGCTTGAACGGCAGTGACACAATGGCCGGTGGCACCATCATCATACCCATAGACATCAAGATCGCCGCAACCACCAAATCTATGATCAAGAAGGGCAGGAACACCAGAAACCCAATCTGAAACGCCCGCGAAATCTCGGACAGCAGAAAGCTGGGGATCAACACCGACAACGGCGCATCCGGCGTAGGTTTCAGCCCCGCCGGGTCAGGCCGCAACTCCGCCATAGCCCGAAATGTATCCTCATCCACCCGCCCCGCCATGAACCCCCGGAACGGTTCCAGGCTGCGGATCATCGCAGTTTCAACGTCTATGGTTTCCTCAATCAACGGGCTGATGCCGTTTTGCCAAGCTGCGGTGAAAACCGGCTCCATCACAAAATACGTCAGAAACAAAGCCAGGCTGACGATCATCATATTGGGTGGGGATTGTTGCAACCCAATTGCCTGCCGCAGGATGCCTAAAACTGTGACCAGAAAGGGAAAACAGGTAATCATGATGGCCAGTCCCGGCGCAAGGCTAAGAACCGTGATCAGCAGGATCAACTGGATCGAGCGGGCCGAGATTGACCCATCCCCATCTAATGAAAGCGAAATCTCTTGTGCAAACCCCGCAGTGGGGCCCATCAGGCATAGCCCTGCCGCCAGCGCAAAGACGCCAATTTTTGTCCTGCGCTTCATCCCAGCCCGTGCTGCAGATCGGCGATTTCAGTCAGCCTGACCGAAAGCTGGCCTGATTTTTCTCCGTCCAGTTCTTCAAGCTGCCCGCGCGCCACCAGCCGGTCGCCGACATACAGCTCCACCGGGTCTTCGACACGTTTATCCAGGGTCAGAATGGCATTCTCGCCCAAGCCAACCAGATCGCGGATCAGCGGGCGGGCCTTGCCGACAACAACCATGATCTCGATTGGAACGGCAACAAAGGGATTGGCGGAATCCGGTGATTTTTGGTGTGAACCAGTTACGTCATCCATAATGCGTATCCTCGGTTAATTGGTACAAAAAGCTGTCGACTGTCTTGCGAAGTGAGTCGACAAAATGGGCGCTATCCAGCTCGCGCTCGGCCGATCCGATCCGCATGCTGGCCTGGCCCGGGTCCAGTGTCGTGTCTTCGACAATTTCAACCGGCATTGAAAAATTTCGGGCCAAAGCTGGTTTCAGCGCGGCACTGGCCCCGGCTGGAACAACCAGCGTCACCGGTTGCGCGGCGCGGTCGCGGGCCATTTCGCATAATTGTTCAACAATATGCTGGCTGAAAGTCTGCGCTAGGATGTCCGGCAAAACCGACTCAACCAGACTGCGAAACACCGGTTCGACTGACCCCATCATCTGGGCCATCGCCTCGTGATAGGTAAAAGATAAATCCTCAAGCTTGCGACCCAAAACGCCGGTGACCCGCGAGTGATCCTCGACCTGTGCGTTAACTGCGTCTTCCCACCCCGCGCTATAACCCTGCTCGAATGAAGCAAGACGCTGATCCTCTAACGCGCCTTCACTCATCAATTTCGAAGCCCCATCCGAGGGGTCGGCCACGCTAAAATCTTCCAGAAGATGTGAAATCGCCATCACGCACTTTCCTCGCTTTCTTCAAGCCAACTGCGCAGGATTTCCACGGTTTCTTCTTGACGCTCACCAATCAAGGCCCGCAGGCGATCCACCGTATTCTCTGCCCCATCGGTAAGCGCTGCGATGTCTGTTCCGGGGGCGCCCAGGCTTTGATGCACCAGGGCTGGCGCCGGGGAAAACGACCCCGCCTGCCCATCGTCGATCTCGCCAGTATGCACAGGTTCTGCATTGGCACTGGACGCGGGCACGGGCAAGGCAGCCGGTGGTGGCAGGGACAGATTTGCGGTGTTTGTCAGGATCGGGCGTACCACAAACAGGCCCAGACCAAGCGTCACAAGGGCCAGTATTCCAATCTGAATGAGAGACATTACATCCAGTTGAAATCGCTGAAAAAAGGACGCAGAGGCGGCAGTTCCTAATGGTTCCACTGCCGGAAGTTCCATAGATTTCAGGGTAATCACATCCCCCCTTTCGGCGTTAAACCCAACCGCTGATTCCACCAGCTGTTTCAACGCGGCCAACTCTTCGTCCGGGCGTGGTGTAAACCCTGTAGCCGCTGCCGGATCAGTTGAGGTAACCCCGTTCACCAGAACCGCCACGCTCAGCCGCTTAATCGCCCCAGGCGCGCGCACAATTTCAAGGTCGGTCTGGGATACTTCGTAGTTGATGCGTTCCCGGGTCGAGCTGTTATTTGCGCTGTTTCCCTCGCCAGCAGCGCCATCACCGTCGGGCAGGTTTGAGGCGACCGTAACGTCGCCCGCCTGATCCGAGGACGAATCAGCCCGCTCTTCGACATCTGTACTGATGGCCACCCGACTTTCGGGATCAAACCGCCGTTCGCGGATCGATTCGGTTTCGGTCACCGTCTCAACACTTACCTCCACCACGGCATTTCCCGCGCCGACCCGCGCCTCGACAAGGCGCTGAACCCGGTCCCGCAAATTTTTGGCTCGATCCTCG
This sequence comes from Paracoccaceae bacterium, assembly GCA_047639325.1. GTDB lineage: Bacteria > Pseudomonadota > Alphaproteobacteria > Rhodobacterales > Rhodobacteraceae > NVQY01. The sequence continues at coordinate 8,684 of JBLINN010000014.1, forward strand.
GATGTGCTGGCGGAATTCCCGGTTTCAGCCGAGCCGATCAAAGCGCCATTTGCGTCAATCACGGCCACATTTTCTACGGTCAGCCCAGAAACCGCCGAGGCTATCAAGTATCGCATGGCATTGGCTTGTGCCGCGGTAATTGGTGCACCTGCGGGCATAACCGACACAGACGCCGTCACATCGACACTTTGGCGGAACGGGTTAGAGCCACTATTGGCGATGTGTACCCGCGCCTGGCTGACATAGGGGCTGGTGACGATCGTACGCGCCAGTTCACCTTCCTTGGCCCGCCAATAGGCGGCATCAAACATCTGCGACGTGGTGCCAAACCCGCTGAGAGAATCAAGCAGCTCGTACCCACGTCCGCCGTTTGCGGGCAGCCCTTCGCTGGCCAGGGTCATACGCAATTCATCACGCAGTGTGGACGGTACGTAAATTGACCCACCACGCACCTCGTAAAGGACTTTACGCTGTTCCAAAGCGCGTACCGTGTCGCCAGCCGTATCATTTTCCAGACCGGCGAACAAAAGCGCCATACTGGGATTCGTTGCCATTCTGGACATCGCCAAAACACTGACAAACATCGCGAGGCTGGCCACCACAATCGCAATTTGCTTGCGTCTTTCCAAACCAACCCAGAAATTTATTATTTGCTGCACGTGATCCTCCGTCGCGCCGACTTTCTGTCTGACGTGATTCCATGTTTCTTCGATTGGCCTTAACAATCGGTTAGTTCCTGAGAGGTTATGAAGACAGCGTCCGAGCCATCAGGAAGTTCCATGTCTGACGCCGTTGCCGATTCTATCGAAGAGCCCGCCAAGGGTGGGAAAATGAAGCTGATGCTGCTTATTGTTCTGGCCCTGGCGGGTGCAGGGGGCGGGTTTTATCTTGTGCAGTCCGGGCTGATTCCCACGGGAAGCCACGATTCAGAAATGTCCGAGGGCGACGGGGGGCATAGGGAAGATCACGGTACGCCCAAATCATTGGACGATATCGCTTTTGTCGAAGTCGACCCGATCATGATTTCGCTGCACACGGATCAGCATTCTCAGCATTTAAGGTTCCGGGCCCAGCTGGAAGTGGCATCAGATTATCAGCATGAGGTTGAATCTGTGCTGCCACGCGTGACCGACGTGCTGAACAGCTATCTTCGGGCGCTGGAACTTGACGATTTACGGGATCCACTGGCCCTGACCCGCCTGCGGGCGCAGATGCTGCGGCGGATACAAGTGGTTGTTGGCAAAGAACGGGTCCGGGATCTTTTGATCATGGAATTTGTATTAAACTAGGAGGCGAACGTGGAATTGATCGCAGATTTTCTTTTGGTTGCAGGCGCCTTGGGTGCCGGGTTTTATTGTTTCGTTCTGGCGCGGCGGTTGAACCGGTTTAATGATCTGGAAAAGGGCGTTGGTGGGGCGGTTGCCGTTCTGTCGGCGCAGGTAGACGATCTTACCAAAACGCTTGCGTCGGCCCGTGCATCATCCGAAGCGTCCAACGTCGTGCTAAGCGGCCTGACCGGTCGCGCCGAAGCTGCCGCCCAACGGTTAGAGCTGTTGATGGCGTCGTTGCACGATATTCCCGGCCAGGACATCCAGGCACGTAGCATGGAAAAAATGCAATCTTCTGCGGCGCCAACCGCCTCTGAACCGTTTACAGTAGAACCGCCTCGCCCGTCAGGCGGACCAATGTTTGTGCGTCATGAACGCAGTGCAAACGGGGTGACGCAATGAGCCAGAAACCACCCCGAAAGCGCAGCCGTCGAGTACGCGGCGGCGCCTTGTTGCTGACATCGATTCTGATGATCGGGTCGGCAACGTTGCGTCTGGGTGTACAGGCTGGCCCGGCAATCACCCGGGAAATGTCGCACACCTCGCCAAAACCGGCGATGCCAACGGAAGAACCACATAGGGTTACCGCGACCTCGGATGATATGCAGCTTTTGCTGACAACGCTGCAAGAGCGTGAACAGCAACTGAACCGGCGCGAAACGCAGATCGAAGACCGGATGAAAGCGCTGGAAATCGCCGATGGGGCAATTGAACGCAAATTACAGGCGCTGGTTGAGGCCGAGGCGCGGCTAGGGGCAACATTGGCCCTGGCCGACGGCGCATCCGAAGAGGATTTGACCCGCTTGACGGATGTTTACGAAAAAATGAAAGCAAAAGACGCAGCGGCCCTGTTCGAAGAAATGGCGCCTGAGTTTGCGGCCGGCTTTCTGGGGCGAATGCGACCGACGTCAGCGGCAAACGTCATGGCCGGGCTTAGCCCCAAGGCTGCTTATACCATCAGTGTTATCCTAGCTGGACGAAATGCCACCGTTCCCAAGGAATAACTGCCGCGGCTCAGTCTTTCTTAAGGCGAACGCGCGAGACTGCAAAAAAGCCAAGCAAATTGGAGAAACGGCATGATCGGCATAATCGGCATCGTGGTTATCTTTGTAATGGTGTTTGGCGGCTATCTGGCCGCTGGCGGCAAGATGGCGATCATCATGAAGACGTTACCATATGAAATGGCAATGATTGGCGGTGCCGCCACTGGCGCGTTCCTGATCAGCAACGATTTGTCGGGGATCAAACATACGATCAAGGACGTCGGGAAGGTATTCAAAGGACCAAAGTGGAAGGCCGAAGATTACCGGGATTTGCTGTGCCTATTATTTGCCTTGATCCGAATTGCCAAACAAAACCCTGTTGAGGTTGAAAAGCATATCGAGGATCCGCAAAATTCGCCGATATTTTCCAAATACCCCAAGATCTGCGCCGACCACGAGGCGGTGGATCTGATTTGCGACACCATGCGATCGGCCTCGATGAACTATGACGACCCACACCAGGTCGAGGAGGTTCTGGAAAAACGGATCGAGGCGAATTTGCATCATGCGATGCACTCCAGCCATGCCCTACAGACGGTTGCAGACGGCTTGCCAGCGCTAGGTATCGTCGCTGCTGTTCTTGGGGTGATCAAAACGATGGGGTCCATCGACCAGCCACCGGAAATTTTGGGAAAACTGATTGGTGGGGCCTTGGTTGGTACGTTTTTGGGTGTTTTTCTGTCCTATGGACTGGTGGGCCCATTTGCGTCCAAAGTTCAGGTTGTGACCGAAGAGGATGGCCATTTCTATCAATTAATTCGCGAGGTGTTGGTCGCGAACCTGCACAATCACGCTGCCGCAATATGTATCGAAGTTGGTCGCCAAAACACTCCCTCGCATATCCGGCCAGGGTTTGCTGACCTGGAAGAAGCCCTAAAAGCTGTGAAGCAGGATGCGGCATGATCCGGAGACTGGCAATACTCCTGTTCCTACTGGTCGCGGCCAACTCTGTGGTTGCCCGAACCGTTGTTGTCCGCTCTGGCGAACATGACGGGTTTACCCGACTTGTTCTGCAGATCCCGGAAAAGGTGGATTGGTCTTTCAAACAGGATGGGAAACGAATGATGCTGACGGTCGACGCGCCGGACATTCAGTTTGATACCGGCGGAGTGTTTGATCGGATTCCGCGCACCCGCCTGACTGGATTGAAACAGGGCGGCCCTGGAACCGACCTCATTTTTGAGCTGGGGTGCGACTGTGACATCTCGGATTTTGTGCAGAATCCGGGATTTCTGGTGATTGACATAAAGGACCCGAAGGAGCCTCCGGCACCCTATCGTCAGGCCCTGATATTGCCGACAAACCAGTCACCCTATCGCTTGCCATTTACTGAAACTGCTGTCGCATCAATCCCGGCTGAAGCCCCGGCCCCGTCACCGCTGCCAATTGTAGAGAATCATCCGGAGCCACTTAGGCCGATTGCACTCAGCCCGCCAGAAAGCGTCGGAAATGCCGGGTTACGCAAAATGGTAAATGCATCGGAAGAACGGTTGCTGGCACAGATCAACCGGGCAACGGATCAAGGGTTATTGGACCTTTTGCGCCAGCCAGAGGGGCATGCCACGCCCAGCCCCATTTCAGGACATCCCGAGGCGGATACGCCCGACGGAGTAACTCATCAGGTTGCCTTGTCTGCCACGACAGTTATCGATCGTGATCTGGCGGCGATTGCCCAGAGGCTGCACTCTGGTGATTCGGCCGATAAATGTCTGAAGTCTGACCTTTTTGCTTTGCACGAATGGGGGGGCGACCAGGCTTTTGACGCGGAAATCGGGCGGTGGCGGTCACGGCTTTTTGAGGAGTTTGACCGGGTCAACGTTGATAACGTGCTCGGCTTGGCGCGCGCCTACCTGCATTATGGATTTGGCGCAGAGGCTTTGCAGGCATTGTCAGTGATGCCAGAACCAAAGCCACAGTATGCAACGCTGACTGCGTTGGCCCAGCTAATTGATCGCGGCGAATTGACCGGGGCAAACCCTTTTGAAGGTCAACAGAGATGTAATGGTGATGTGTCGTTGTGGGCCGTGATTGCCGCTGACAACCTACCCGACAACGTCAATGCTGAGGCCATTCAAAGAGCGATTGCGCGTCTGCCCGAGCATTTACGCCTTCATTTGGGGCCGCAGGTCAGCGAAAAGTTTTCGCAGGCCGGCGACAGCGAGTTGGCCGCATCAATTTTGCGGGCGGTAACACGTTCCGGTGTCGAAACCGGATCAGGCATTGAACTGGCCAAGGCCGCGGTTGCACAACTGCACGGGGACAGCGAAACTGCCAATCAGGAATTGGAGAATTCGGTTGCGGCTGGGACGGAACATTCGCCAAAAGCCCTAGCAAAGCTGGTTGCGGCACAGCTGCAATCGCGCGGGGCAATCGCGCCGGATTTACCGGATTTGGCTGCCGCGTATGCTATGGAATACCGCAACGGTGAAGCCGGGTCCGAAATGCGCCAAACGCACGTTGTTGCGCTGGCCCTGACCGGGCGATTCCCCGACGCATTTGAGACACTTGAAGACTTGACGAACCGAGACGGACAGACCGCGCGGACCGAGGCACTGAAGCCTTTGATCGAATTGCTGTCGGAACGGGCGGATGACCTGACATTTCTTCAGTTCTCGCTAGCAGTGACCTCGGAGCAGGGGCCTTTGCTGCCGGAAAGCTCGCGGAACAGTGTTGCACGCCGGTTGCTTGATCTGGGGTTTTCGGGGCAGGCCGCAAACTGGTTGACCGGCCAGGACGACCGCCACACATCGCGAGAGCGTCGGTTGCTGCGCGCCGAAGTATCTCTGGCCGCGCAATTGCCGCATCGTGCAATAGTTGAATTGCTTGGACTGAACGGCCCAGAGGCCGCCAGATTGCGTGCCTCGGCAATGATGCAGAATGGGGACTATCAATTGGCCGGTCAGATGCTTGTAGCGGCCGAAGATTTTGACGCTGCGACACGGGGTTTCTGGCTGGCGGAAGACTGGGAGGCCGTTCCCGAACATCAGGGCAAAGGGTATGGTCAGGTCGTTGAGACCACGCTGAAACTGAAACTGACTGATGGCACAACAGCGGATCTGCCGCCATTGGCACAAGCCCGCGACCTTATGCAAAACAGCTACTCTGTCCGTGCGGATATCGCGAATCTTCTGCAATTTGTCGAAGCGGACACTGTGTCGCGGTAAATCCCGGAATGGCGGTTTCCGACCACAAGACACTGAAAAATTGGACGCGAGTTGTGATCCGCTAACCAATTCTAAACCCAACGACCTTAGCGTCGAGGTAACCGAAAATCGGGTGGATGTGGCAGAATGCCTTGCGACGCGGGAATACAGTTTTTTCAAAAACCAGCGCCTCGCCGGCTTGCGTTGATACTAGCGTTGTCAATGGGGCAATTATTGGCCATTGACCCTCGGTCGGTTGCCGCCAACACGTCAGAACCGGCAATCTCGCGCCTGTGTGATCGTGCTGCGATCACAGCCGCCCAGGCAAAAGAAGTGCCCCTGGACGTCTTGCGTGCAATCTCGCGCACAGAAACCGGGCGTACCGGTAAATCCGGTCTGCAACCCTGGCCCTGGACGGTGAACATGGAGGGGACCGGTCGGTGGTTCGCCACCGAAGACGAAGCACGCGCGTATGTTTTCAAACATTTCAAACGCGGCGCGCGCAGTTTTGACGTCGGGTGTTTTCAGATCAATTACAAATGGCATGGCGCGGCGTTTCGGTCGATTGAAGACATGTTCGACCCAGACCTGAACGCCCAATATGCGGCTGAATTTCTGAATGACCTGTATCAGGAGTTCGGCAACTGGTCCGACGCTGCCGGGGCCTTTCATTCGCGCACCCCAGAATATGCGCGCAGCTATGCCGCCCGTTTCGAAGCCATTCGTGCCCGGCTGAGCCCGGATACTGGCCTTGCCCGATTGCAGACCGGTGCGCGGCGAGACCCACCAATAGCGCTGGTGCCACAACCGTTGTTGCATGGTGGATCGCTGACAATGGGATCTCTGGTTCCGATCACCCGGCACGCGGCCGCTGGTCCGCGACCGTTTGTCATCCTCAAATAGGGTCAGAACAACCGTGCTATCTCAGAGTATAAAAAACCCGTTCAGTCCAACCGTTCTTTTGGCGTTCGCACTGATGGCGATCATCGTCATGATGATTCTGCCGATGCCCGCCTGGGTACTGGACGTCGGACTCGCCGCGTCCTTTGGGTTGGCCATCCTGATTTTCACTGTCACCCTGTTCATCGAGCGCCCATTGGATTTCTCGGCGTTTCCCACGATTTTGCTGGCCTCTTTGATGTTGCGCCTGTCGCTGAACATCTCCTCGACCAAGCTGATTATCGGGCAGGGCCATACCGGGCCAGGCGCCGCCGGGAATGTGATCCAAGGTTTTGCCCAATTCGTGATGGGCGGCAGCGTGTTTCTGGGGTTGGTGGTTTTTGGTGTCTTGCTGATCGTCAATTTCATGGTCATCACCAAAGGCGCGACGCGCATGGCCGAAGTCAGCGCGCGGTTCGCACTTGACGCAATGCCCGGCAAACAGCTGGCAATCGACAGCGACATGTCCGCCGGGGCAATCGACCACAAGCAAGCCAAAGAGCGGCGCGAGCTGGAGCAGCTGGAAACCACGTTTTTCGGCTCGCTTGACGGGGCGTCGAAATTTGTCAAAGGCGATGCTGTTGCCGGGTTGCTGATCACCCTGTTGAACCTGATTATGGGGCTGGTGATGGGCGTTGTCGTGCACAAGATGCCGATCGGCGACGCCTTTGAAACCTATGCAATTCTGACGGTTGGGGATGGCCTGGTTTCACAAATCCCTGCCGTCATCATTTCCATCGCCTCGGCGCTGTTACTGGCCCGCGGTGGCACCCATGGCGCAACTGATCTGGCCTTGTTCGAACAACTGGGAAAGCACCCGGCCGCGCTGGCAACGGTTGCTGTCTTGATGTCGATGTTTGCCCTTGTGCCCGGGTTGCCGTTTGTACCGTTTATCCTGGGCGGCGGCGTTTTGGGATTGGCGGCATATGCCATGCAAAAACGTGTTGTACAACGGGCGATGGAGGCTTCGGACCAAGAAGAACAGGCGCAGGTTTTACCGAAAAAATCCTTGGGCGATATTCTGGATCTGGATGATCTTCACCTGGAATTTGCGCCTGACCTGGTCAATATGGTGCTGGATCCGGGCACCGGTCTGGACGCCAGAATCGCAAATATGCGCACCCATGTTGCCACAGTTTTCGGCCTGATCCTGCCGGAAATCCGGCTGACCGATCAGCCGGAGTTGCAACTGGGCACCTACATCATTCGCATCCAGGGGGTCGAACAGGTGCGCGGCACGCTGCACCCGGATCTGGTTTTGGCCCTGCTGCCCGACACACCCGAGGCCCTGCCAGCCGGCACCGACGTGACAGAGCCGGTTTACGGTGCGCCCGCCCGGTGGATCGCCCCCAAAGACCAGGATTCTGCCGCGCTGTTGGGGGCCACGATTGTGACACCGCCGGAAATTTTGGCGACTCACCTTCTGGAGACTATCAAACACAATTTCGCCCGGCTTCTGACGCTGAAATCCCTGCGGCGGTTGTTGTCGGAAATGACTCAGCTGTCTGACCCAGACCGGGCCGAAGCCAACCGCAAATTGCTGGACGAACTGGTGCCCGACAAGGTGCCAATGGATACGCTTCATGCAGTCCTGCGTCTGCTGCTGGACGAACGGGTGTCCATCCGCAACATGCCGCTTATCCTCGAGGCCGTTGCCGAAGCCCGGCTGGCAACAACCCAACCCGAAAGCATCTGCGAACATGTCCGCCAACGGTTAGGCTTTCAGTTGGTGGCCGAGATGAAACGACCGGATGGGTCAATCCCGCTGGTGCAACTGGCGCCGGAATGGGAAGAAACATTCGCCACCTATCAGATTGAAACCGCCGCCGGGGGGCTGGATATTGCCCTGCCGCCGGATCTGTTCAACCGGCTGGCCGACGGGGTTTCAGAACGATTGGATCAAACCGCGCAACAAGGGCTGTTCCCGGCGGTTGTCACATCGACCCGCCGCCGCAGGTTCCTGCGGACAATCCTGCGCACCCGGGGCATTTCAAACCCTGTTCTGTCGTTCGAGGAAATCGGATTCGAGGCGCGACCAGCCCTGGTTGGCATGGTCGCGGCGTGATTTCCGTTCCAGCAGAGTTGCAACACCTGCTGTCGCTGGGGCTTTGGCACGCGATTGGGGTTTTTTTCCGGGTTGGGGCGCTGGTGTCATTGCTGCCAGCCTTCGGGGAACGATCTGTGCCGGTGCGGATCAAGCTGGCGGTGGCCATCGCCTTTACGGCTGTGATCTCTCCGGCGGTTGCGCCCATTGCCGCACCTTCCGACCCTTTGGCCTTGGCAGGGTTTGCCGCCGCAGAAGTCGGGATAGGTCTGGCGCTGGGGATTGCGATCCGGCTGTTTGTCATGGCGCTGCAAACCGCCGGGTCGATGGCAGCGCAGTCAACATCCTTGTCGCAAATCCTTGGCGGGGCCGCCGCCGAGCCGGTTCCCGCGATGGGATATGTGTTGGTTGTCGCCGGGTTGGCGTTAGCAGTTATGGCCGGTTTGCACGTGCGCGCAGCAGAATTCCTGATCACCTCTTACGACGTGTTTCCGGCCGGATTCGCCCCCAACCCGCGCGCGCTGTCGAGCTGGGGGCTGGGACGAGTATCGCAGGCCTTTACACTGGCCTTCATGCTAGCCGCCCCTTTTGTCATCGCCTCGGTAATCTATAATCTGACCCTTGGGGTCATCAACCGGGCGATGCCGCAATTGATGGTGGCTTTTGTCGGGGCACCGGTGATTACCTTTGGTGGCTTGTTCCTGCTGTTTGTCGGGGCGCCGCTGATGTTGACTGTTTGGTCTGATGCCCTGACCGCGTTTTTTTACAACCCGGTCGCCCCCCCCCAATGAGCGGTGCCGGTGACGACGACACAGAAAAGACCCACGAACCAACGCCGCAAAAGTTGAAAAAGGCGCGTGATAAGGGGGAAGTTGCCAAATCTACCGACCTGTCGGTTGCCGCCTCTTATGCGGGCTTGCTGCTGGCCGCTATAGCGGTGGGGGCCGAAACAATCCGGACAATCGGAACCGGGTTAATGTCGCTGCTGGATCAACCGGACCGGCTGGCGTGGTTGATTTTCGATGGCGGCCAGCTACAGGCACCCTTTGGCCGCATTCTGCTGGGAACAATGCAAGGGTTGGCCCCTTGGTTCATTGTCCCGTCCGCAGCGGTCCTTTTGTCAATTTTGGCCCAGCGCGCGCTGGTGTTTGCCCCAAGTAAGCTCCAACCCAAACTGTCCCGGATCTCGGTTATTTCCAATGCCAAGAACAAATTCGGGCGCTCCGGTCTTTTTGAGTTCTTCAAAAGCTTTTCCAAACTGCTGCTGTATTCCATCTGTCTGGGCCTGTTTTTGCAGGCAAATCTGGCGGATATTGTTGCATCCGTCGGATCGGGCCCAGGCATGGTGGTTTCGCTGTTGGCCCAGCTGTGTCTGGAATTTCTGTTTCTGGCCGTTCTGATTGCGGCAAGCATCGGCACTCTGGATGCCGTTTGGCAGCACAATGAACACCTGCGCAAAAACCGAATGTCACGCAAGGAAATCACCGATGAATCCAAGGAATCCGAGGGTGACCCGCATATTAAACAGCAAAGACGGCAGTTTGGGCAACAGATCGCAATGTCACAGATGTTAGCGGATGTGCCGTCGGCGGATGTGATCATCGTTAATCCAACCCACTACGCGGTGGCCCTGAAATGGGAGCGCACTCCAGGCACGGCGCCGGTCTGTGTCGCCAAGGGTGTGGACGAAATAGCCGCGTCAATCCGCGAATCCGCCTCGCTGGCCGGAATTCCGATCCATCGCGATCCGCCGACGGCGCGCGCCCTGCACGCCACAACCGAAATCGGACAGGAAGTGGCCGAAGAGCATTACCGCGTCGTTGCGGCGGCCATCCGGTTTGCTGAACAAATGCGCCTGCGCGCCAAAGGACAAATCCGGTGAGACACAACAAAATCAATCAGATGGCTGCTGCAACGCAGGCATTATACCTGAAGGAATATCGCAAAGTCGGAACCATTCTTATCGAAGAGGCTGAATTGCGGGCAAAGCTCGCCCGGCTTGATGCCCGGATTGCGCAAAACAAGGGCGCCGCAACCGACAATCACCTGATGCGCGCCGTTGGGGCAGATCTGTTGTGGCAAGGATGGACAACGCGCACCCGACGTCAGCTGAATATTGAGCTTGCACAAATTCTGGCGCGTAAATCAGCGGTGATGGACCGGGTCCGGGTTGCCTTTGGGCGCCAACAAGCGGTTGAATGTCTGCGCAGCGCAGACCTGTCGGAACGCAAAAAGCGCATCACCAGACGGTTCAGTGAGTCCATGCTTCAAATGCGCTGATACGGGCGGAATTCCGAATACCACCTGCCGCTTACGCCAACGCGGCTATGTATCCTGACGCGCGATATCGACAATCAGGACATTCAAAACATCCTGGCCCAGCTCTTTGCGGGCGGCGTCACGCAACGCGTCCCGCAACAATTCCAGCATTTCGGATTTTGTAAATGCGCCTTGGAAGCCGCCCATGTTTGAGTGGTCAAACATGACCTGCAAAAACGCATCGCGCAGCTTGGGTTCGCGGGCATAAACCTCTTCCCGAAACCCGTAGGTGGTTTCCAGACTTAAAGAGACCACAATCATCGCGGTAACCCTGTCATCCTGCACCACCGGCACAACAAATTGATTGTTCAGCTTGACGTATTCAGTGTCTGAATGCGCCGTATCATCGCCATGATCGTCGCCGCCACTGTCGTGACTGTCCTTGTTGTCAGAATGCGAGGCCTCTTTTTCGCCATGCTGATCTTCGCCGGCATCGGTATCATCCCCGTGGGACTGCGATTGCGGGGCGGGTGCCAGAAACATCCCGGCGCCGATTCCAGCGCCGAGCCCCAGTGTCAGGAAAACGATCGGTAACAATTTGGAAAGCATATCAGCCCCTTAAAACGGCAAAACCATATCCAGGATCTGCTGGCCATAGCGCGGCTGTTGAACATCCGTAAGTTGCCCACGACCCCCATAAGACACCCTGGCGCTGGCGATCTTGTCATAGGTAATTTCGTTCTGGCGCGAGATATCCTCGGGCCTCACGAAACCCGAAACCAACAGCTCTCGCATTTCGAAATTCACCCGCAATTCCTGCGATCCAGAGATCGACAGAACCCCGTTAGGCAGAACATCGACAATAGTCACGGCAACCCGTAGGGTAAGCTTTTCCTTGCGCTTGACCGATCCCGTGCCTTTGCTTTTGCTTGAAGAATCCAACGCAACGGCTTCGGCAAGCGATGCCCCGGGCGGAAGGTGATCTGCGGCGCGTTGCGGCAGACCAAACAGCTGCGGAATTCCCAGACTTTCCGATCCAGTCCGCGACCGGGCAGTGTCGTTCGAAAATTCAGCCTCGTCATCGACCTCGATGACGACGGTCAGAATATCGCCCTTCTTGATCGCCCGACGATCCCCAAGAAGCGATTGTTTGCCAGCGCTCCACAAAGATGACTGGTCCACGCGACGTTGTGGCTGTGTGTGCAACGGCAACCCGGGCCACAACATCGCGACATGTTCGGGGGATTCCGTGTTCGACGTGAAACTGGGCGGTTTGCCAAGGTGATCGACGCGCCCGCAGGCGGACAGGGTGACCATCATGGTCAGGGCAAGGATGCCGGTTGGCGTATTATGATGCATTACTGAACCTCAATTGAACCATCGGTCAAAATTCTTCCACTCACTGTCGTGCGCGATGCCATGTTCATGGCGCGCACCGTCTCGCCCACCGCGCCGCGCCCCAGAGACCGGCCTTCGGTGGCGATGCGCAATCCGCCTTGCGTAAAGATCAACGTGACAACGTCGTTTCGTCCGACAATTGCGGCAGGGCCCACGTCACCCATTCGGACGGGTCGTCCGGGATAAAGGGTGATCCGGGCCTCTTGCCCCACCAAATCGGCAGGGTCCGACAGCGCGCCGGCCACATCGACGTGTTTTAGGATCAGGTCTTGGGCGGTTATGATTTCTTTTGCCCGAATGGTCCGGGCTGGCACCACGATGTCTGCATTGACGGCAGAGGCGCCCAAAACAGCGATGGCAAATACGACGCGTTTCATCACCGCACCTGCGTAGTCGCGGCCATCATCTGATCGGCAGCCGAAATTACCTTGGCGTTCATCTCGTACCCACGCTGAGCTTCGATCAACTCAGTCACTTCGCGAACCGCGTCAACCGAGCTCGCCTCGAGGTATCCCTGCCGCAAAACGCCAAGCCCGTCTTCGCCCGGCGTGGACAACAGCGCGGGGCCAGAAGCCTCGGTTTCGGCAAAAAGATTACTGCCCAGCGCCTCTAGGCCTTTGGCATTGGTGAACCCGGCCAGAGAGAATTGCCCCAACAACAGGGCTTCGACCGCATCATCAAAATAGGCGTAAACCTCGCCTGCTGAATTGATCGAAATGCTGCGTGCATCCGACGGAATAACAATTTCAGGGGCCACAGCGTGCCCATCGGACGTCACAATCATCCCCTCGGCGGACCGTTTTAGGCTGCCGTCGCGTGTATAGGCCGCTTGCCCCGATGGCAGCGTCACCTCCAGATAGCCACCGCCCTCGATGGCCATATCCAAATCACTGCCCGTCGCCTCTAAAGCGCCTTGGGCCAGATGAACCGTGACCGCCGCGGGGCGCACGCCCAAACCCAGTTGCACACCCGTGGGCAGCACCGTTCCGTCCGACGCGTTGATGGTCCCGGCGCGCGATACCTGCTGGTAATGCAAATCAGAAAATTCGGCCCGTCGGGCGTTGTATCCGGTGGTGTTCATGTTCGCGAGGTTGTTGGCGATGGTCTCGACCCGCATCTGCTGTGCAAGCATTCCTGTTGCGGCAATCTTTAGGGCGCGCATGGGCGTCTCCTTTGTTAAGTCAGGTTCAACGGATCAGTGTTTTGACCGCGTTTCGGATGCGTTCATCCTCAGTTTCGAGAAAGCTTTGACCCATCTCATAGGCTCTCTGGACGTCGATCATCCGCGCCAGTTGCAAAACTGGGTTCACGTTGGAACCTTCCAGAAACCCCTGCAAAATCCTCGCCTTGTCGGCGGGTTCAACACCGGCATCAGTCCGGAACATCACCCCATCCTCACGGATCATGTCGTTCCGATCAGTCGGTACGTATAGTCCGATCTGCCCAAGGGCCTGACCCTCGGCGCTGATCGTTCCATCGGCGGCCACACTGACCTTTCCGGAAGAGCTGGGCACAAAAACCGGGGCGCCACCTGCATCCAGCACCCGGTGGCCGTTCATCGTGACCAGATCGCCATCGGCATTTGGGGAAAAACTGCCCGCGCGGGTCAGCCGTTCGCCATCCGGCGTTTCGATCATAAAGAACCCGTCGCCTTCAATCGCGAAATCAAAGGCACCGTTGGTCTGTGTAAGGGCCCCCTGCGTCATCGAGGTGTTGCGCACTTGTGCGCGTGACATCGACAACGATGACCGACCTTGTGCGGCATCCACATATTCTGAAAACACCAACCCTTCTTGCCGGAACCCAGTGGTTGCCGCGTTGGCGATGTTATTGGCGATAATCTGCATTTCGTTCATCAGTCCCGACTGACGGGACAATGTGACGTATCCGGTGACTTCCATTACGAACCTCCAGCGATCATTGGTAGGATTTGACCGGTGAAAAAGGCCACCAGCGACTGGGTCATGAACCCCATGGACACCCAGAACACGACGACAATTGCGGCCAGTTTGGGCACAAACGTCAGGGTCATTTCCTGAATGGATGTCAGGGCCTGAAACAGCCCTACGGCCAGCCCTGTCACCAGCGCCACGGTCAGAATCGGCGTTGAGACAATCACAGCCGTCCATAAACCCTGGCGCAACGTGTCAAAGAACATCCCCTCGGTCATCATATCAGACCGGCATCCTCAGGATTTCCTGATAGGCCTCGACCACCTTGTTGCGCACGGTGATTGCGGTTTCGACCGCCAGTTCCGTCTGCGCCAAGGCCTGCACCAATGCATGCGGGTCGGCGTCACCGGTCATCGCCGCCAAGGCGGCATTTTCACCCTGTTGCAAGGTGGCTGTAAAATCGGTGAAGGCCGATTTGATCCCCTCAGCGGCAGAGCCGGGTTGCGGTTCTGCCTTGGTCGCGGATCGCGCTGAGGCATAGTTCTGAACGGCAGATATACTGCGAACATCCATTCTGGATCTCCTTTATTTTCTTAGCAAGTCCAACAGGGACGCCGACATTTGGCGTGCCTGATCAAACATTTTCAGGTTGGCTTCGTAACTACGCTGCGCTTCTCTGGCGTCAGCGATTTCGATCATCAGATCAACATTCGATCCGTCATAATGCCCGCTGTCATCCGCCAAAGGATGCGCAGGGTCGAACATGCGGGCCAGGTCGCTTTTATCCAGCTGCACCCGCCCCGCCGTTACCTGTTCGGCGCCCTTGGCTCCGTCGCGCACGGATTCGAACGAAACCGTTTTTCGGCGATACCCCGGCGTGTCCGCATTCGAAATGTTTTCGGACACATGCCGCAATCGCGTTGCCTGGGCCCGCATGGCACTTGCGGAAACCGAAAGGGATTTGGAAAATTCGCTCATCTCACCCGTCCTTTGTTACCCGCGCCCAATACTGGAGCGCAGAATGTTCAGGGAAGATTTATAGATCGCCAGCGCCTGATCATGCTGACGCTTGACCTCGACGCTTTTCAGCATCTCCTGTTCCAGGGAAACCGTGTTCTTGTTTGGATCAGCGGGTGATTCTGGCGTGTGCACCGGCCACGCCGCAGACCCACCCGCCGGGGCATTCAGATGCCCGGCGCGATTGGCGCGCATGCCAGCACTGCTGCCATGCTTGGCCACCAGCTGCGCAAAGGGTTCAATGTCGCGCATCCGGTATCCCGGAGTGTCGGCATTTGCCAGGTTTTGCGCAATGACACTCTGACGTTGGCCAGCGTGGACTGCCATGGCGTGAGCCATGTGAAAGACATTCAGGTCTGTGAACATCGGGGCTTCTCCCTCGATCAATTTCAACTAAGGCTTAACTGTGATTCCTTTAGAAAGAGTTTTCAGGACTCTGATGGAGACACCAATCATGCCCCTCGAACTAAAAGCGCTGAAACATGAGATCGACAGACACAAGCTGGCACGTCCGATTGGCCGGGTTGCCGGGGTGCGCGGTGGGGTCATCCAGATTTCTGGCCTGACGAACGACGTGCGCATCGGCGACCGTCTGACGCTGCGCCGTAACCCCGGCAATCCGCTTGTCGGTGAGGTTTTACAAATGGCGGATGATCTGGTTAATATGCTGCCTGACACCGCGCCCGACGGCGTGGCGATCGGCGATTCGGTTGTTCTGCGCGGCACCCCTGACTTTGCACCCTGCGCGCAATGGATCGGCCGAGTGATTGACCCATATGGGGTGCCGATGGATGGTAAACCCTTGTTTCGCGGCGTTTCCACGCATGATTTGGTGGGGGCGCCGCCCGATGTGACGGCCCGCCGCGCTTTGGGGGGGCGTATTGCAACCGGACTGGCGGTTTTGAACACCATGCTGCCAATCGCCGAAGGTCAGAGGGTTGGGCTTTTTGCCGGATCGGGTGTCGGCAAATCGCGCCTGTTGGCACAGCTTGCTGGGCACATGCATGCCGACGTTGTGGTCGTCGGGTTGATCGGCGAACGGGGGCGCGAGGTGAATGAATTTGTGACCAACGTCCTTGGCCCCGAAGGCATGAAACGTGCCGTTGTTGTTGCGGCGACATCCGATCAGTCAGCCTTGACCCGGCGACGATGCGCCTGGGCCGCGATGTCGGTTGCCGAACATTTTCGAGATGCCGGGAAAAACGTTCTTTTGCTGGCCGATTCGGTCACGCGCTTTGCCGAGGCGCATCGCGAAATCGCTGTGGCGGCGGGTGAAATGCCTGCGTTGCGCGGGTTTCCCCCATCCGTTACTCCGCTGATCACCGCGTTATGCGAACGCGCCGGGCCCGGCGCATGGAAACAGGGCAACATCACGGCTGTGTTTAGCGTTCTGGTTGCGGGTTCGGATATGGATGAACCAATTGCCGACATTTTGCGCGGCGTTCTGGACGGACACATTGTGCTGAACCGGGGAATCGCCGAGCGAGGGCGGTTTCCGGCCATCGATGTGGGCAAATCCGTTTCGCGCTGCCTGCCGGATGCTGCTAGCGACGCTGAAAATGCAATGATCGGCGATGTGCGGAAATACCTGGGCGCTTATGAACAATCTGAGGTGATGATCAAGGCCGGACTATACGCCGAGGGCGCCGATCCTATTTTGGATCAGGCGGTGCGTTTATGGCCTGAATTGGATGGGTTTTTTGCAAAAACCGGCAGCGATGGTATTCGCGACAGCTTCGACCGGCTGGGATTGATCCTAAGACGCGCGGTAACTTCGGGGAATCTGTCCCATCGGTGATCCCCAGATCCCGGTCATCGCCCCTTGGAAAGCAGGCCAACTGCTTCGTGCCGGGGCCTTGGCCATGACGCCAACCGTATCCTTGGAAAGGACTCTTGGGGGTATTTTCCAGCGGACGCGATTAGCCTTGAATGGCCTGCAAAAGCGCCAAGGCCGTTGAGCCCGACGACAAAGCCGAACCTGCCGCCGCAATCTGGGATCGGGCCAGATACATATCTGTCAGCCGCTTACGCGCCTCCGGATCAGCAAACTGGGCGACACTCTCGTCCCCCAGGGCCCGGCTTGTTTGGTCGCGGAATGTCACCAATTGCTGATCAAGGTCAATCTGCCCAAAAGACACAGGCAGACCCAACGCGGTTTCAAACATCGACCGCAAAGGCGGCAACCCCATCACTGTGAACCATTTGGTTTCTTCGCTGCTTGACCCGTTGGCCAAAGTTTCTAGCTCTCTTTGGGCATAAAGTGCAATCCGCATGGAATCGTCCTGTTCACCAATTGACACTTCAAAAGACTGAACTTTATGCTGCTCTGTGATCTCTACCATCGCCTGGACATCACCGGTTTTCACCGTTTCACCGGGGCCAAATCCAAAAGCGTCGCTGAGGCGGCGATAGCGATTGTCCGTTAGTTTGTTGGCTAACGCATCGTTGCTGCCTGTGCCATCCTCCAAAATTTTCCGGATGAAATACCGGTTGCCCAGATCATCGGACAACCCGAACGCCCCCAGCGCCACGCTTAGTAACCGCCGGTCTGACACCAGATCTTCGGCCGATTGAATGCTACCGATCTTTTCGTTGAAATAATCGGTGTCCCGCTCCAGCACCGGCGCCTGACTGAACGCCTGAAGCTGCGCATCATAGGTGCGTTGCAGGAATTGCCACCCTGCAATGCCGCTCCCGGATATGACCGGCTGAAAGCTCATCCGACCCGGGCCGCAATCAAGCGATCTTCGCGCGGTAGCAGACTGCGCAAAGCCTTTA
>JBLINN010000015.1:0-25783 GCA_047639325.1 Paracoccaceae bacterium
CGCTGTTTGCCGAACCTGGCCTGTTTATGGTGACGCCGGAGCAAACGCTGTACTATGGGTCGGTTCAAACCATGCCGTTTGTGCGGCCGCATTTTTCAGAGCTGGTCGGGGCGCTGGATTTTGCAATCAAGAACGATTATCCGGCACGAGGCGAATACACTGACGCCGTTTAAGGTTTAATTTAGTTAGGCAAACCAGATGGTTGCGCCTGACGATTAAATCTTGCGGGTCACAGAATGATGGGCCGCCGATGTCGTGGCGATGTCGATGGCGCTGGCTCAAGGGGGCAGCTGTCTTAGAAAAGCATTGATCCCCCCGGCAAAAACGGATCACCTTGCGCGATAGCAAAAGGTTAGGGGACAGGTATGTCGAACTTGTGGAAATTATCCGCCGCGCAGATCGCCGATGGGGTGCGCAGCAAACGCTTTTCGGCCACCGAAATCACGCAGGCGCATCTGGCCCGGCTGGATCAAGTGAACCCGGCGATCAACGCGGTTGTGCAGGAGTTCCCGGACGAGGCATTGGCAAGTGCGCGTGCAATCGACGCGCAGATCGCCCAAGGCGCGGATCCCGGCCCGCTGGCGGGGGTGCCAGTGACGATCAAGGTGAATGTCGACCAGAAAGGTCAGGCAACCACCAACGGGTTGAAGTTGCAGCGGGACCTGATTGCAGACCACGATAGCCCGGTTGTTAGCAGCATCAGGAAGGCGGGTGGAATCATTGTCGGGCGCACCAATACGCCGGCATTTTCCCTGCGTTGGTTCACCAACAATGACCTGCACGGCCAGACGTTAAATCCGCGCGATGCCTCAATCACGCCGGGCGGGTCGTCTGGTGGGGCCGCTTCGGCGGTGGCGGCGGGGATTTGTGCCATTGGTCACGGCACGGATATTGCCGGATCGGTGCGCTATCCGGCCTATGCCTGCGGCCTGCACGGGTTGCGCCCCAGTCTGGGCCGGGTGCCGGCCTATAACGCCACTGGTGCGGACCGGTTTATCGGCGGGCAGATCATGGCAGTGTCGGGGCCAATTGCCCGCACGATTGCCGATATCCGGCTGTCGCTAGAGGCGCTTATCGCCCCGTCCTGGCAAGACCCGTGGTATACGCCCGGTCCGGTGGATCAGGGCGGGTTCGAAAAACGCGCGGCGCTGACACTGGCCCCGGATGGCATGGAGGTGGCGGACGAGGTGCGCGCCGCTTTGCTGGACGCCGCCGAGGCGCTAAGGGCGGGCGGCTGGCAGGTGGACGAGGTGGAGTGTCCGTCGATGCAGGCCGCGGCGCGGATCAACGCGCAATTGTGGATGGCTGAAATGATCCACGCGGGCACTGACAAGGTGGCGCAAGAGGGCGAGGCGGATTCGCAATTTATCTTTCAGCAAATGGTCAAGGATGCCGGACCGGTTGGCATTGATGATCTGATGATCGCGCTGCAAACCCGCGCTGGTCTGGTGCGCGACTGGCAGCAGTTTCTGGCAACCTATCCGGTGCATATCTGCCCGGTTTCTGGCGAATTGCCGTTTGCCCAGCAACTGGATGTGTCATCCGAAGCGGCGTTTGAACGGGTGTTTCAGGCGCAACTGACCCAGCGGGCCTTGCCCACATTGGGACTGCCTGCGCTGACGGTGGCCACTGGTCAGGTCGGGACCATTCCGGTTGGCGTGCAGCTGATCAGCGGGCGCTTCCGCGAGGATATCCTGTTGGCCGCAGGGGCGGTGATCGAGGCGGCGGGGCCGGGGGTGACGGTGGCTGATCCGATCTGATCCTTTTGCCGGATGGGCAAGGCCCACGTTTGGTTGAATATCTTGCGGCTGCGTTGCGCCCCCGTTAGCGTCGCGCCAGCGGCAGCCATTTGGGGCAGGGGGAAGACTTGCAGAAACTGAGCAATCAAAAGGCCTGGATCACCGGCGGCGGCACCGGCATTGGGGCGGGCGCGGCTGTGGCGCTGGCGAAATCCGGGGCCGAGGTTTTTGTGTCGGGTCGCCGCCAGGAGCCGCTGGATGCGGTGGTTCGCGCGGTGGCTGAGGTTGGCGGTATCGCCCACGCGGTGCCTTTGGATGTGCGCAATTCTGCCGAGGTTGCCGCCGCTGCCGCCGATATCGGGGTGGTTGATATCCTGCTGGCCAATGCCGGGCTGAACGTGCCCAAGCGCGGGTTAAGTGATTTGGGGGTCGAGGACTGGGATCTGGTTGTTGATGTCAATCTGAACGGCATGTTTTACCCGGTACAGGCGGTTTTGCCCGGTATGCGGGCGAAAGGTGGCGGATTGACGATCCTGATTTCCAGCTGGGCCGGGCGCTATGCCGGGCGACTGACGGGGGCGGCGTATAATGTTACCAAACGCGCGGTGATTGCCCTGAACGAATCGATCAATGGCGAAGAGGGGGCGCATGGCATCCGCTCTACCGTGATCATGCCGGGCGAGGTGGCCACGGACATTCTAAAAACCCGCCCCACGCCGCCATCTGAACAAGACATGACGCGGATGTTGCAAATTGATGATCTGGCCGAAACCGTGCGGTTTGTCGCTGAAATGCCGCCGCATGTCTGTTTGAACGAGATCCTGATCTCGCCGACATGGAACCGGTTTTATCAAGGGTTTGACGAGCTTGAGTGACGCAATAGACGGCAGGCCCCTGTCTGGATCGGAACACATTATATGAACTCTCGCTATGTCGTGGTGTTTGGCGCCGCCCTGACGCAATTCACTATCATTGGCCTTTTGTTTTCCTACGGGCTGTTTTTCAAAGTGTTCGAGACAGAGTTTGGTTGGTCCCGCACCCTGCTATCGGGCTGCTCGGCGCTGGCCTTTCTGGTGATGGGAACGCTGGCGATGGTGGGCGGTCGGCTAAGCGACAGGTTTGGGCCGCGGCGGGTGTTGATGGTGTCGGGCATATTGTTTGGCATCGGGTTTGTGCTGATTTCGCAAGTCTCCAAACCGTGGCATCTGTTTTTGATCTTTGGCACGTTTATTGGCATCGGGTTAAGCACGCATGACGTGGTGACCTTGTCGACCATCGGGCGCTGGTTTGAGCGGCGTCGTGGCATCATGTCCGGCGTGGTCAAAGTTGGCACCGCGCTGGGGCAAATGGCGGTGCCGCCGCTGGTGGCGGTGCTGATTGTCGCCTTTGGCTGGCGGTCGGCGGTGGTGACGTTGGGGGTGTCTGCGGCTGTGTTGCTGGTGATTGCCGCCCTTGCGATGAAGACCCCGCCGGTGGATGCGCAAGCGCCCCAGGGCGAGGCGATGGGGATGTCGTTTGGCGCGGCGCGCCGGACGCGGGTGTTCTGGACGCTCTGCGCCATTCAGTTCCTGTTTTTCCCGGCGCTGACAACGATCCCGCTGCATCTTGCGGTGCATGGCATGGATTTGGGCATGACCGCGGCCAAGGCGGCAACGTTGCTGTCGGTGATTGGGGCGGCCAGTATTGCCGGGCGGTTGAGCGTCGGCAGTCTGGTGGACCGGATTGGTGGCAAGAAGGCGTTTGTGATCTGTTTTCTGGCGCTGATCGGCAGTTTGGCCGCCCTGATGAACACCACCCAGCATGTATCGCTGTTTATCGTGATTGCCGTTTACGGCTTTGGGCATGGGGGATTCTTTACCGTGGTGTCGCCCACGGTTGCCGAAGTTTTTGGGATGCGGGCGCATGGCGCCATTTTTGGCACCGTGCTGTTTTTTGGCACAATTGGCGGCTCGATCGGCCCAACCCTGTCGGGGCTGGCGTTTGATATGACCGGCAGCTACCAGATCGCGTTTTTCAGCCTTGGGGCGCTGGCGATTATCGGGTTTGCACTGGTGTTGACCTTGCCCGGGAACAAGGCCTGAATCGGGACCGGGGCCTGACAGCGTTTGCAAAAAGCAGGTTTTTCATTGGGAATGTCCAGATGTCATAACTGCGCGAGTCAGGTCGCGATTGGCGGGAAAAGGATGATGATAACCAAAGAGACGATCATCGCGAGAACAAAGGGCAGGGCACCGCGAAAGAACTCGCCGACTTTTAGGTCGGGGTCGTCCATCGCCATCTTGATGGTATAGACCGACAGGCCAAAGGGCGGAGTCAGCAGCCCGATTTCGACCGACACAACCGTCAGCACGCCAAACCAGATCAGGTCAAACCCGGCGGCGTTTGCGACCGGCAAGGCGATAGGCAGCAAGATCAGCATGATCGAGATTGAATCGATCAGCATGCCAAGGGCGATGATCAGCAGCAGGAACACCAGCGGAAACCCGTAAGGCCCCAGCGGCCCGGACAGCAGGAACTCGGCCAGTTCACGCGGCACGCCGGACAGCGCCGGCATCCGGTTGAAGAATGTCGCCGCCATGATCAGCAGCAACACGGAAACGGTGATCTGCCCAGTCTCGACCAGCAGTTTCCAAAACGTACGCCTGTCCAGTGACCGGCGCAGCAGGGCGATGACCGGCGCGCCAAAGGCCCCGGCAGCACCTGCCTCGGCTGGGTTGAAAAACCCGCCATAAAGCCCGCCCGGAACCACCAGCATCAGCGAGACGATGGGCACGGATTTGCGCATTATCTCGGCCGCGCCAATGTCGTGATAGGTGGCGGTGTCATTTGTGGATTCAAACACAAAATCCTTACGGGTGCGGGCCAGCAGGATGATGGTGGCGCAAAACAGCACGGCCAACAGCAGCCCGGGGCCGACACCGGCCAGAAACATCCGGCCAACGGATTCTTCGGCCAGCACGGCATGGACAATCATCAACAATCATCAACAATGATGGCGGGATCAGCATGCCCAGCACTGATGATCCGGCAACCACCGTATTGGCAAACACCGTGGCGATGCCAAGCCCGGCTGTGACCCGTTTCAATAATCGCTCAAACACGTCGAACGTGTCTTTGCCGACGCCAGACACTGTGACCAGCAGGCCCATCAGGACAAACAGCGGCATCACGGTAAACAGGTATTCGCGCATGGAATCATTGGCGGCAGCGCCGATCATCCGGATGGCGACCATATCGCCGCGGATCAAGGCCACACCGATGAACGAGACTGTGAGCATGCAAATCCCGATCGGCATGCCGATCAAAATCAACAGCAAAAGCGCTGCAATTGCATATCCGCCGATTTCAAAGGGGGTCATTGCGCGGCCTCGGATTTTTGCGGTTTTTGCAGCGCGTTCAAGACGTGGACGACAAATTCTATCGCGGCGACGGTCACGCCCAAAAAGATCAGAACCGGAAGGGCCATGTGGGAATGGTGGCAATTCCCGGCACGCCGATGAATTCGCCCGATGCGAAATCCTTGCCGATGATGCGGATGGTCGACAGAGCCTGAAAACGCAGCCCCTGCATCGAAGCGGGTGATATAGGGTGCCACCTCGTACAGCTTGATCGGCATGGCCCCCAGCGTCAGGGTCAGCGCGCCATCGGACACGCCGGTCTGCACATCGGTGTAGAACGTGGTCAGCGCCCCATCGACGGCATTTGCGCCGGTGCCGCGCAGCCAGTTGCCCAGCACGCCCGGCGCCGACAGCTTCATGCCGTTGATGTCGGCAATGCCGGTCAGCGGTTCCTTGGTGTAGGTGTCGTAAAGGTCGGTGGCGGTAAGGCCCGGAACCTTCAGGTCATGGCTTTCCCACTCGTTCAGAAACGCCTCGTTGGTTTCCAGCAGGTCTTCCATCACGCTGAGCAAAGCCGCCGGATTGGCGGTTGAGAACGGCGCGTTTGATGACCCCTGGCTCAGCGGCAGCTTGGCCGCCTCGAGGAACGAGAACACCCACCCGATATCGGTGATGCCTTCCTAGACCGACGATAGGGTGGCGTTTGCCTTGTAAAGCTGGCCGCCAAAGGCCTCGTTCCATTCGATTTTATAGGTCCCGGATCCGGCCAGAATTTCATCTGAGCGGGCCATGAAATGGGTTTTGATCATGCCAACCCATGGCACGACGGTCGGGTGGCTGGAAGCCACCGTCAGGTTGATGGATTCTTGTGCAGTCCGCGCTGCGGGGATCGCAATCGCCGCCGCTGTGAGTACCCCAAAAAAGGTCTTCATAGTGTTTCCTCTCTTCGACAAGTTATGAAATTGTGAATTTCTGGCTCGAAAAGTCCAAACGGACTGACATCGACCCTTCGTTGATCAGCCAGGGCCGAACCGTGAAATTGCGCGCCCCGCATTGATGCATGGGATCGCGTTCGGCGATGGTAATCACCTCGCGCGTGATCCGGCACGTACCACAACCATGCCGTCGATTTCCCAGGGCTGCTCGTCATCGGTCCACAAGGGACCGGCGGCGAACATGATGCCTTCCTGTTCGATCTGGACCTGAAACTTCAGATGTTCTTCAAGATGGGAAAACACTGCGCCATGACCATCGGTTGGCGGGCGAGGACAGGTGGATCGCGATCCATTTTCCATCGCTGCATTCGAACGTATAGCTTTGTGACACAACCGGCGCGAAAGTGGCCCCATGATTTCCCCGACCGAGTAATAATGGGTGACACTGTCGAGGTTGAAATGGCACATCGCTTCCAGCATCGAAATGTCCAGGCGGCGGCCTTGGCCGGTTTTGGCGCGTTCCAGCAGGGCGGCCATGATGCCCATGGCGGCGTATTGCCCGGTGACGGAACCGGCAATCGCCGGGCCGATCACCCGTGGGTTGGTGGGTGGCGTTAGCAGGCGCAGATAGCCGCTGGCGGCTTGGGCCACCGTGTCATAGGTAGGGCAGTCGCGCGACGGCGGGACGGGCCAAATCCGGAAATCGCGCAGTAAATCAGCGATGGGTTGATGGCGCGCAGTGTCTCTTCGCCCGCGCCCAGTTTCTCGGCCACACCGGGGCGAAAGTTCTGGATAAACACATCGGCGCTGGCCAGCAGGGGCACGGCCTTGATCGCCTCTAGCGGCCAGCCCGCATCCAGGATCACCGCCGGAATGGCGCCCGAGACATTGATCGGCAGGGGGCGGTTGATAATGCCCGGCGCGTGTTCGGCAAGGGTGGGCCGGGCCTGAACATATGGGCCAGACAGGCCAAGATCGTCGGCAATTCCCAACGGACGGTCGGCGCGGGTCGCCAGCGTTATGTTGGGGGTGGCCCAACCCCGGCACTTTTTTGCGTTTGGCTTTCAGGTCTTGCAGGCTGGCGATGGCAGCGGCGTCCAGATCGGTGTCCTGTGTCGCCGCTTTGGCGATCACTTCGGCCAGATACAGCCCGGCGGTTTCCGAACTGCCTGCAACTACGCTGCCCATGCCCAAAAGCCCGGCGGCCATGGCGCCTTGCTTGGCGTCCGGGCCAGCGGCCAGTGTCATCCGGGCGGCCTGCACACTGGGCACCAGCCCGTGTTCGGCAATCGCCACCAGACAGGCATCCATCATCTGGCGCTGTGCGTCACTGGATTTTTCGCCCGGCACCAACAGCCAAAAATAATCGGTAAAGCCGATCTTGCCGATCAACTCATTACACAGATCAAGCCCACGGACTGTGATGCTGTCTGCGTCCGACATGGCAATCGCCGTCTGCGCCTGATCCTGTTTTCCTATTCTCATTACATCCCCAAGTTTTCGCATACCGAAAAAAATACCGTTACCGAAAAGTATTCCCCGAACTAACATTCCGTCAGTCATAATGTTCGCGCCGCAGCCTTGCTTGCGGTAAAATCTATCGGCAGGGACGTGCCTGTGGAGGAAACTATGAAAGATATCAATCAGTTCACAATCACACAGGCGGTGAAGGATACGTTCAAGACGGAACCTGGCAGCCGGTTGGAAATTCTGCTGCAGGGCCTGATCGAGCATTTGCATGATTACACCCGCGAGATGAATGTGAACCACGAAGAGTGGATGACGGTCCTGAATTTTCTCTATGATTGCGGTCAGATTTCGACGCCGGAACGCCATGAATTTATCCTGTTGTCGGATGTGCTGGGCTTTTCGGCGCTGGTGGACATGATCAACTCGCGGGGCGGGGCCACCGAGGGGTCAAATCTGGGGCCGTTTTATCTGGACAATGCGCCCGTTAAAGCCCTGGGCGGCGATCTGAGCGATGATCGCGACGGGGTCACGGTTCTGGTGCGTGGCAAGATCACCGATTCGCTGCACAAACCGCTGCCCGGCGCGATGTTCGAGTTTGACTTTGTTCTGGCACCCGAAGGCTAGGGCTGATGAGGGACGCTGACGAGGGGGGCGACGCGCCGGAGCGTCCTGCGGAATTTGTCGAGGCACTGGCCAAAGGGCTGGGCATTCTCGAAAGCTTTGATGCTGCCCACTCGGAAATGACCCTAAGCGAACTGGCCCGCCGCGTGGGCCTGTCGCCTGCCGCCGCGCACCCGTTCGGCTGAGCTGTGGCGCATCCCGTCCGAGCATTTGGAAGAGGCGATGAATGACGCCACCCTTCTGGCGATCCGGCAACAGTAAGAGGCCGGGTTGGATATCATCACCGATGGCGAAATTCGCCGCGAAAGCTGTTCCAACCGCTTTGCCACAGCGCTGGAAGGCATTGATATCGACAACCCCGGAATCGCGCTGGACCGCTCGGGCGAGCCGAACCCGGTGCCACGCATTGTTGGCAAGATCCGCCGCAAACATGCGGTCGAGGTGGAGGATCTGAAATTCCTGAAGGCGCATACCAATCGCATGGTCAAAATCACCCTGCAGGGGCCCCTTCACGATGAGCCAACAGGCGCAGAATGATTTCTATCTCAGGCTGCGCGATGCGGCGATGGATTATGCGCTGGCGGTCAAGGAAGAGATTGCCGACCTGTTTGCCGCCGGGGCCGACGTTGTGCAGTTGGACGAGCCCTATATGCAGGCCCGCCCAGAAGCGGCCGAAGAATATGGGCTGGAGGCGTTGAACACCGCGTTGGAAGGGGCTGCCGGGACCAAGGCGGTGCATATCTGTTTGGCTATGCCGCCATCATCCACGCCCGTCCGGAAGGCCATTCGTTTCTGCCGCAGATGAAGGATTGCAGCTGAAAGCAGATCAGCATCAAAACCGCGCAGTCAAATCTGGACACCTCGGTTCTGGAAGAGCTGCGCGGCAAGTCGATCATCCTTGGCGTGCTGGATCTGTCGGATTCAAACATCGACCCCCCCGAAGTGGTGGCCGACCGCATCCGCCGCGCCTTGCCGCATTTCGACGCCAGCAAAGTGATTGTGGCGCCGGATTGCAGGCTGAAATACCTGCCGCGTGACGTTGCCTTTGGCAAAATCAAAGCGATGGCAGATGGCGCGGCGATTGTGCGCGCTGAACCGGGCTGAGCCGCCTAAAGCGTCAGAATGGTTGACCCGGTTGTGGCCCTTGCCTCGAGATCTTTGTGGGCTTGGGCCACATCCGCGAGCGGGTAGCGCTGACCGATGGTTACGTTGACATCACCCGCGTCGATCTTTTCAAACACATGGGCTGCCATTTCCTGACAGGCAACCGGGTCGGCAATATAGGTGAACAGCGTGGTGCGCGTGACTTTTAGCGACCCCTTTGCCGCCAATGTCAACAGGTTGACCGGTTCCACCGGGCCCGACGCATTGCCAAAAGAGATCATCATGCCCAGGGGTTTCAGGCAATCCAGCGAGCGGTCGAACGTGTCTTTGCCAACCCCGTCCATCACCACATCCACGCCCTTGCCGTCAGTGATCTCTTGTACCTTGGCGACAAAATCCTCGGTGCGATAGTTGATCACATGCGTCGCGCCATTTTCCTTGGCCATGGCGCATTTTTCATCCGTGCCCGCCGTGCCGATCAGGGTGATCCCTTCGGAGCGCGCCCATTGGCAGGCGATCAGGCCAACCCCGCCAGCAGCGGCGTGAAACAGCACTGTGTCGCCGCGTTTCAGCGGCGTTGTGCGGTGAAACAGGTATTCCACCGTCATCCCCTGCAGCATCACGGCGGCGCCGATTTCAAACGAAACGTCGTCGGGCAGGGGACAGACCTGCGCCGCGGGCATCACCCGCGCGTCGCAATAAGACCCCGGCGGCATCGCGGCATAGGCGGCGCGATCACCGGCTTTCAGATGGGTGACACCGTCGCCAACCGCCTCGACCACACCGGCGGCTTCCATGCCCAGGGCATGCGGCATTTCCAGCTTGTATAGGCCGGAGCGCTGGTAGACGTCGATAAAGTTCAGGCCACAGGCCTTGTGGCGGATCCGTATTTCGCCCGGTCCCGGGTCGCCCACCGCCATATCCACCAGCTTCATATTGTCGGCGCCGCCGTGTTCTTGGATGATGACCGTGCGTGCGGATTGTTCTGACATGTGATTTCTCCGTTGTTTGGTCCATACTTGTCCCGATGTCGCGACGATGCAACCAAGGTTGCAATGCGCGGCCTTCTTCAGTCTGGTTTTTCGACCCGTTGGTGCCCGAAAACCGGATCAATCCGCGGCTGGGTTTTGGTCTTTCACCCGCTGCCGGATCGTGCGGAAATCCGGTAACGCCCGGTGTGTTTTTGCATTTTGTGTCCCGTTCTGGACATCACGGGCAGCGTTTTGCATGCTTGCGGAGATTTCGGCGCGGAGGGTGAACCCCAGATGGGGCAGCTCAATTGCAGGGATTGTGTAAACGTGACAAAATTCAGGTATCTGTTGGCCGTCGGTTTGGCCGCGTTGTTCACCACCCCGGATCGCGCCGATGCGGTCGAGGGCGGGTTTATTTTCCGGCTCTGTCAGCTTGTTGGCGAGCCAAAGGAACAAGGCCACGGATTACCAGTCGGCCCCGGCATTGCAGCTTGAATTTGCGGCGTTGCAGCACCTGAAATCGGGGCTTGCGGTGGGGCTGACGGGGTATGCGTATAAACAGATAAAAGACGAAACGGGCTCGGGCGCGGATGGCACACGGGCGGCCCTGGGTGCCAGCAGCCTGCAGGCCCAGGTGTTTGGAATTGGACCGATCCTGACCTATAGCGGTGCCGACTTTTTTGGCAAAAAGATCAATGTAGAGTTTAAGTGTTACCATGAATTTGGGGCGAAACGCCGGTTCGAAAGTGATTCGGTTTGGGCAAGGTTTACTTTTGAATTCTGATAGTTGCCGGGGAAAGGTTATCTAAGCCACAACCCCGCGCTGGACCGAATATGACGGGGCGCAATCTAGCGTCACACCCGATGCCAATGTGCCGTTAATCAGGTGGGATCGCGCCAATGCCCCACCGATCTGGTATAGTGATAAATAGGCAGACGCAGCCCGTCACGTCGTTTTGGCGGGCTGCGTTCAAAGAAATGCCGAGCGGGGCTGGGGGCATGGCTTGCCGTTTATTGCCAATTACAGCGATGGCAGGCGGCAAGTTCTAATCAGCAATGCCAAACACCATCGACACTGAGGCGTGCACCGAAACCTCGCCTGCGGCAATGGGGGTGCCGCCGGATCGGGCGGCGGCCATGTCCATTTGCACCGGGCGTCCGCCGCCCTGTTCGGACATCGTCAGCACCGGCCCCAACGTGACGCCAGCGGCAGTGGCCAACAATCGTGCTTTGGCGATGGCGTCGGTCACAGCCAGTTTGCGCGCGTCGTCCATCAATGGATCGGGTTTCTGAACAGAGAACTGCAAGCCGTTGAAATCATTTGCACCCCCGGCGATCACGGCGTCCATAATGCGTCCCAGATTATCCAGGTCGCGCACCCGCACCAGCACGGCGTTGCTGGCGACAAAGCCGGTGATCTTGGCCGGGCCTGACACAGATGACGCGCGGTTGGACCAGATCGGGTTCAGCGACAGGCTGCGGGTTTGTCTGTCGCGCGCCGCGATTCCCAGATCGTCCAGCCGGGTCAGCATCTGCGCCACGGCGGCCGAGGTTGCGGCCATCGCGTCACCTGCCTCTTTCGCCTGGTTGGTGACGCCCAGGGTGATGGTGGCCATGTCGGGGGCCACGTCAACCTGGCCTTCGCCGGTGACGCTGATCTGGCGTTGCACAGGGACGGACAGGGGTTCGGTCAGGGGGGCGGCCATGGGCGCGCTTGCCAGGCAGGCGGCGCAGAGGGCGGCGATAAGGGGGCGGTGTTTCAATGGTCTTCTCCCGTTCATTCGCGGCCATGATGGCGGACACATGCCACCCCGGACAAGATGTCTGTCGTGTTTTTCTTTATCTCGGCAATCTCCTGCTTTAAAGTCCGGGCGAAGGCGCATGGCGTCAAACAGAATGCGTTGGATGGAAATAGCCGCAAGATGAAACCGGGTTTCGCGCTCTCTTTATCGTATGAGGGTTTGTCCCTGCTGCACCGCGCGGCGGGCGGCTGGCGGCTTGTGGGCGACGTGGCGCTGGACAGCACCGACATGGCGGGCGATCTGGCGGGGCTGCGCGACAAGGCGTTGGCGCTGGCACCGGGTGATTTGCGCTGCAAGGTGATCCTGCCAAATGACCAGATTCGCTATCTGACTGTCGAGACCGGGTCGTTCAGCGGCGAGGCGCGCGATGTGATGGTGCGCAGCGCGCTGGATGGGGCGACGCCCTATGCGGTGGATGATCTGGCCTATGACATTGCCGAGGATGGCCCCCGGACGCATGTGGCCGCCGTGGCGCGCGAAACCTTGGCCGAGGCCGAAGCCTTTGCGATAGAGTATGATTTCAACCCGGTCTGCTTTGTGGGCATTCCGGACGATAATCCGTTTCTGGGCGAGCCGTTTTTTGGCACCGCAGATCACGCCGCCAGTCTGCCCGGGGACAGCAGGGTAGAGCCGGACGGTATCGCGGTTGTGGTGATTGGGCCAGTTGAGTCGGTGGTGGATGTGGTGCCAGAGCCGGAACCGGAACCGGTGCCCGAGCTGGAAGCTGTGCCAGAGGTGGAGAGTGCCGCCGACCCGGTGCCCGAGATCGCGCCGGAACCGGCGGTCACCGGGTTTACCAGCCGCCGCCGTTCAAAACCCGCCAGCCCGGCGCCTTCGTTGGGTGGCGCCCAGCGGGACGTTCCACCACCTTCGGTGCCAGTTGGCCCAGTTGCCCCAGTTGCCCCAGTTGGCGCGGCGGATTTCCCCGCTGACGAGGGCGATTTGGACGCGGCAAATTCCCCGGCTACGCTGGACATGCCGCCAAGGGCCCGGGATATCGAGCCGCCGGTGTACCGGCCTGCCCTGGAACCCGATCCGATTCTTGTGTCTGAATCTGCACCAGAGCCGGTATTTGAGGCGGATCCCGAGCCAGAGTTCGAACCAGACGCGGCATCGGTGACGGCCCCGACGCTGGATGTTCCGGATTTTGCCGAATCTGACCCGCCAGCTGCCCCCGAGCCATCATCGGCATTTGGCCGGTTCTTCAGCCGCCGCTCGACGGCAGATCGCGCACAGCCGGTCGAGATTGCACGACCTGCGCCCGTGCACGCCCCAGAACCGGTTCGCGTTTCCGCACCCGCGCCTGTTGCGGTCTCCAGGCCTGCGGCTGTGACGGCTTTTGGCGCTGGCACGATTGATACCCCGGAAGACGAAGCTGCGCGGATGACGGTGTTCGGCGCGCGTCAGACGGCCCAGGTGGGTGGCAAACCGCGATATCTGGGTTTGACGCTGATGTTTGGCCTGCTGCTGTTTCTGGCGCTGGTCGCAGCTTGGGCGGCGATTTTCCTTGACGAGGGGGTTGCTGGCCTGTTCGAATCCGGCAAGGACGAGCCGCAATTGATGGCAGTTCCCGGGACACCGACGATTCTGTCGCCGGGGACAGAGCCCGCACCGGTTACAGTACCGGATACAGCACTGGCCACAGGTCCGGCCCCGGCCTCGGTCACGCCGTCCGCGCCGGCACAGCCGCAGGCCGAGACAAGCACGTTCGCGGCCTTGCCACCGGGCACGGTGCCGGGGACAGAAACTGTGCCGGATGTGCCGAGCGTTGCGCAATCTGTGCCGCCGGTTGGGCCGCAGCCGCCTGATGCGCCCGCGTTGACCGACACCGACAGTGCGGTTCTGGATGCGTTGCGGACGCCAGACCCCGACCAAATCCCGCCCGGATCCGAAGACCCGACGACTGTATTGGTGGCGCCGCAAGGCTCGCCCGAGGATGTGGCGCGTTATGCGGCGACGGGCATCTGGCAAATCGCGCCGCAAGAGCCTGATACGCCGACGATTATCGGGTTGAACGATCTTTATGTCGCGTCGATTGACCGGACGGATATAGGGCAGGATGCGGTGGCATTGCCGCCGGCTGCGGGCTATGCGACCGATCTGGTGCCAAACGCCATCAGCACACCGGCGGCGGCGGGCACGGCGTTTGATCTGGATGCGCGCGGGCTGGTGGTGGCGACGGCGGCTGGCACGCTTAGCCCGGACGGGGTGATGGTCTTTCTTGGGCGGCCACCGGTGGTGCCGCCCGTCGTGCCAACCCGGTTCGAAACGGAACCCGAGACGGACGCCCTGCAGGATCGGCTGGCGGGTCTTCGGCCCCGGGGGCGCCCCGGTGATCTGGGCGAACAGTTTGAGCGGACTCAGCTGGGTGGATTGACCCGCGATGAACTGAGCGGTCTGCGTCCCAAGCTGCGCCCGCGCACGGTCAAGCAAGCGGAAGAACTGGACGAGACCCCGACGGCCCAGGCGGTTGCGGCGTCGCGTTTGCCCAAACCTCGACCAAGCGATTTCGCGGCAATCGTGCGCAAAGCCACGCCGGACCCGGATCGCGGTTCTGCTGGCACCGGGGATACGGGGGGCACGGGCAGGGCTGACCAGCAGGTAGCCACGGTTGCACCGCGCACGGTGAGCCCCAAAATTCCGTCTTCGGCGTCGGTCGCGCGTCAGGCTACGCTGAACAACGCGATCAACCTGCGGCGGGTCAACCTGATCGGGGTCTATGGCACGCCGTCGAACCGCCGCGCGTTGGTGCGTCTGCCTAGCGGGCGCTATAAGAAGGTCAAGGTGGGCGATACGGTAGATGGGGGTCGGGTTGTGGCGATTGGCGACAGTGAGTTGCGCTATCAGAAAAGCGGGCGCAACCTGACGCTGAAAATCCCCAGCGGCTGATCACAAAGCGTTCCCCTTCAGGGGGTATTCGATTTCTTTGAAAGAAATCGGGCCGGAAAATTCGAAATTTTCCGTTTTCTGTCAGGCCCGGGTCTGCCGTCAGACAATCCCGGGCCCATCTAGGTTTGTTTAGGCAGAGGCCACTGTCAGCGCCTGATCCAGATCGGCGATCAGGTCGTTGGCATCTTCGATCCCGATTGACACGCGTACCATGTTTGGCCCGGCGCCTGCGGCTTCTTGTTGTTCCACTGTCAGCTGGCGATGCGTGGTCGAGGCTGAGTGGATGACCAGGGAGCGCGCGTCGCCGAGATTGGCCACATGGCTGAAAATCTCTAGACTGTTGACCAGCTTGACGCAGGCCTCGTATCCGCCTTTGACCGCAAAGGTGAACAAGCCACCAGCGCCCTTGGGGTACAGCGCCTGAGCGCGGTCGTAATAGGGCGACGAGGGCAGACCGGCGTAGGTGACATAGTCAACACGCGGGTCGGATTCGAGCCAGGCCGAGACCTTTAGCGCGTTCTCGACATGGCGCTGCATCCGCAAGGACAAGGTTTCGATGCCCATCAGGGTATAATGCGCGCCTTGGGGGTTCATCGTCATGCCCAGATCACGCAGGCCGATGGCGATGCCGTGGAACGTATAGGCCAGAGGCCCGAATGTTTCGTGGAATTTCAGCCCGTGATAGGCGGGTTCCGGAGCGCTGAGCGACGGGAATTTATCCGAGGCCGACCAGTCGAAATTGCCAGAATCCACCACAGCCCCGCCGGTGACAGTGCCGTTGCCGGTCAGGTATTTGGTGGTGGAATGCACCACCAGCGACGCGCCGTGATCAAACGGGCGGCACAGATAGGGGGTGGCGCTGGTGTTGTCGACGATCAGCGGCACGCCTGCGGCATCCGTCACATCGGCGATCGAGCGGATATCGGTGACATAGCCGCCCGGGTTGGCGATGGATTCGCAGAACACTGCGCGGGTGTTTTCATCAATCGCCGCCGCAACCGCGTCGGTATCGTCGAAATCGACAAACTTGGCGGACCAGCCAAAGCGTTTGATCGTCTGGGCGAACTGGGTGACGGTGCCGCCATAAAGCCGGGTTGACGCAACCACGTTGCACCCTGGGTGCATCAGCGGAAACAGCGCCATGATTTGGGCCGCATGGCCGGAAGAGCAACACACCGCGCCAACCCCGCCTTCCAGTGTGGCGATACGTTCCTGCAACACCGCGACGGTTGGGTTGGTCAGGCGCGAATAGATGAACCCAACCTCTTGCAGGTTGAACAGGGCAGCGGCGTGATCGGCATCGCGGAACACATAGGCCGTGGTCTGGTAGATCGGCGTTTGCCGCGCGCCAGTGGCCGGATCGGGCCGGGCGCCAGCGTGGACTTGCAATGTATCAAAGCCGTAGGTGGATCCGTCGGTCATGGTATCATCTCCCTGATATCTGTTTTGCCAAGAAGTAGGCCATTCGCGCAGGGCTGACAACTGTTGGGTCGGGAACAGAAGTTCATACCGACGCACATAGTGACAAACTATGTTGACTTCAGACATGTTCCAACATAGGTACGCACTATGTATAAATGGAGTTGCTGTTATGAATGACGAAACCCCCAAGAAAGCCATGGCCGACAAGCGCAAGCTGCGGCGGCAGCAAGAGGCTGCGGCCAACAAGATTAACTTTATTTTGGATACGAAAGTTCGCCGATTTGTTATGCGCCAGGCCAAGGAGGCCGGCATGGATATCGCGCCTTTCATGCAGAAAATTGTTGAAAACCATGTGATGGCCAGCGCCCCCGAGGGTGACCCCCTGGCAGAGCGTTTGAAAGCCAAACGCGCGGTTTTGGATCAAGCTGTTGCATTGGCCAGTAAAACTCAGGCCGAAGGTGGATTTGATGAACATTTCATCCTGAACGTGATGAAGAATGCGTATCAAGAAGCTGAATTTAAATCACTTTATGATCAAGCTGTTGGCGCGGATGACGACAAGGCCACCCGTCGCGACAGGGTGTCATTGAACCAGCAACTGGGGCGTTTGATCAAACGGGCAGCCGGAGCGAAAAGCAAGCGTGACGAAAATGGAAAAATCATGCGAGCTCAGGTTCAGGGGCAGATTCTGACCTCGTACACATTGTTGGATATGGCGGCCTGAAGCGCCCCCAAAAACCGATTGTGAGACACGCATTAGGGCTGCCCCGACGGGGTGGCCCTTATCGCATCCAAAAGCCTTCGGATTTGATTCGGTTACGGATCGCCTGTTCGCGCCGGGGCAAGTGATCTTGGTCAAACAGCGCCCGCACCTTGTGCCCGCGACCCTGAATTACCGTGCGTTTGATCGGCTCGTAGCCCTTTAGCACTTTCTTGATCCAATTCGGGGCCGCTACCTGTTCCAGGACGGACACGACATGGTCGGACTCGCGCGCATAAAGCAGCGGAAAATAGCGATAGTGGCAACTGACCGCACCATCCAGCAGCCCCGGGGGCAGGGCATCGCGCCCGCCGCCAAAGGAATGGATCACCAGGGGCAGAGCGATTTGGTCTAGCCAGGGATCAAGCGACTGACACACCAGTTCAATCGGCGGGTCGTCACGAATGGATAGCATGTAATCCAGCAGCCGCTGACCAAACCGGTGCGGGCAGGAATAAAAGAAATACCCGGCGTTGAAATAGAGATAGCGACGCCAGTATTCATCGGGTTCTGACTGGTCGATACTGCTGTCGAAATCCAGCCCGAACCGGTCGTAAAGCGATTTCCAGATGCCTGCAAAGCCAGGGCCATACAGGGTGGGGATTGGCCAGGTGCCTTCACGGCGCAGGGACGCGCCGGGGCGGTTAAAGTCAAACGGCACCTGCATCAGATCACCGGTGATCAGTGTGTCGGTGTCAAAGAACACAAAAGGCTCGCCCTTAGGCAGGGAAAACAGCGCCTCGACCTTGTTACCATAAGGATATTTCTGGCCAAAATGTTGGTTTTCGAACGGGATTATCTGCACGTTCAGGCGCTCTAACGCGGCCAGAACATCAGGATTGCGGATTGATGGATCGCCGACCCAATGGGGGCCGCGCTGTGGCACGGCGACAAATAATTTCCCATCAAAATCAGGTGAGCTATGGCGTAACGAGGCCGCGAAAATCAACGCCTCGTATTGCAGGCGACCGGATTGGCCGACAATCATTATATTGAACGGTTGGCGGGATGCCTGTTTCTTTGCCATACTGGTTCCAGCTGCGGGTTTTGCTCGAAATTTGCTGCAGCAATTGCTTTGCGGGCAGTATAGGGGGCTTTTTCCATCCCGACACCCCGCAAATGTGCAGAATCGAATTTTGGGCTGTGTCTTTATGGGTTTGGCCCGGTGGAGGTTTTTATATGTTGGAAATGTTTTTGATAATGCTGGCGACGGCGGCGCAAGCGCCGGTATCGGATACGGTTTCGGCGGCGGCGACATCGACGGGGTCGACCAGTGTGGTGATGGCCACGCCCACCCCGGCAGTGCCGCAAGGCGGAAGTATCAGCGAAACTGCCGCGATTGTGGCACCGCCGATGTTCCTGGCGCCCAAAGCGGTGCCAGATGTGGTGGCAGTCGCGCCGCCGATCTTTCTGGCCCCGGCAGTGAATGCGCTGGTGGCGGAACCGCAGGTGCCGACGGGCAAGTTTACCACCGCCATGGAGGTCAAGCCGATCCTGAACGCCACGCGGGGCAACTGGATCAATGTGCGCGAATATGACGGCAAGGATTTGCTGTATGTGACGCATCTGTGGTCATGGCGCTGTGGATTGCTGGAGATGCGGGTGGGCATCAATGGCAACACGCCTGAACCCTGGCCGCTGCCGGTGTGTCATATGGATCAGGCGATGCCATCGGTGATGCTGGATAGCGACGGGT
Organism: Paracoccaceae bacterium; assembly: GCA_047639325.1. Lineage (GTDB taxonomy): Bacteria > Pseudomonadota > Alphaproteobacteria > Rhodobacterales > Rhodobacteraceae > NVQY01. The sequence goes on from JBLINN010000015.1 coordinate 18,748, forward strand.
TGCCATATAAGGCGTTTGGGTTGGGATCCATTGCGATGGTCGAGATCGAGATTACTTATGACGATCTAAGCACGGATGGGGCCAAGTTTAACCGGCAGGGTGTGCAGATCCCCTGACGGTCCACGCCCACCAACGCGAAGAAAGCCTGCTAGGGTTTGAAGGGCGGTTCAGCGCCACAGATGGGCGTAGGTTGATGCCAGCCCTTGCAGTTTTGACAGGGTCCGATTGGCCAGCCCGGGATGCGGAATGGTGCCTTGGGACAGTCGTTTTACCGCGATTTCGACCGGGCAGGGCAGGCCGGTGACCGGATCAAAATAGCGCGGATAGTCAATCAGGGCCGCGTGTACCAACCCCAACAGATCGGGCCGGGCGCGGCGGCGGGTGGGGATATCACCGCGATTCGTGGTCAGGCCCCAACCGGCGTAAAATGGCGTGCCCAGCGTGGTCACGGGAATGCCGCGCAACAGCGCCTCGAACCCCAGCAGGGATGTCATGGTCCAGACCTCATCTACCTGTTCCAGCAGCGCTGCGGGGTTGGCATGCGGCGCGACGATATCGGCCAAGTCTTGCACATCTGCGGCACCGCTGCGCAGCCCGGCCTCAACATCCGGGTGGGGTTTGTAGATGATCACCGCATCGGGATGCGTCGCGCGGGCAGCGCGCAGCAGGTCCAGATTGGTGCGGATCGCCCCGGCACCAGTGCGGATTGACGCGTCGTCTTCGACTTGGCCCGGCACTAGAATGCGGTGGCCCGGGGGCAGGGCGGGGGCATCGCCGCCAAGGTTATATTTGCTCAGGCCACCGCTGATCAGCGAGGCCACCAGCCGTTCGGCGCGCAGGCGTTGGGTTTCGGTCAGCCGCTCGCGTTGTGCAATCATCTGTTCCAGTTGGCTGGGCGCGGAGGGGTCGTAATAAATGCCGAGATCATCCGTTACCAAGGACAGCGGCGGCACCAATTCAGCGCCCAGCCCGCGCGAGCGCAAAAAGCCGTCTTCGACGCGGGTGGCGTCGGAGTGGTCTGGTCCGGCCCGGCTGGCCCAGACCATCCAGGGGCGGTGGGTGGCGCGGGCGCGGTCGGCATCGTCGGTAAAGATCATCCGGCGATGCTGGCCGAATATCTTTTGCAAGGGGCGTCGTTTCCACAGGCGCATGCCGCTGGCGACCCAGCCAAGGTGATCTTGCCGCCAGGCGCGGGTTTCGGCCTCGAGGTTATCCAGCACGGTTTCCAGCGGGCACAATTGGTCGGTGAACGGGTCGTACCAGACGGGATACAGGATCATTGCGGCGGCAAACAGCTGCGCGCGGGTCAGGATGCGTTCGCGGCGCGGCACTGGGTTTTCATCCTGGGTCAGGCCCCATCCGGCATAAAATGGCTGACCAAAGACCCGGGGTTTGTGGCCTGCGATGATCGCCTCGAACCCCAGTTGCGAGGATATGGTATAGACGCCAATCGCGCCTTCCAGCAGGGTCCAGGGGCTGACCGGATCGGACAGCAGGCTGACCCGGGCGCTGGCGTCGGTGGCGGAATAGTAGCCCGGGCGCATGCCGGCGTTGGTTTCGGGGTGGGTTTTGATGATCACCCGCGCGCCTGGGTGTTCTTCTTGGGCGAAGACCAGCATTTCGCGGAAACTCGCGGTGTTGGCGCCGGAGGCTGCGACCGAGGCATCGCCACGGGTTTGATCAACCACCAACACATAGCCGGGATCAGGCGCGGGCGTGGTGGGGTCAAAGCCGCTGTATTTGCTAAGGTGACTGCTGCGTAGGCGGGCCATGGCATCGCGGGCCCGGTTCAGCAGGGCGCTATCGTCCAGCGGGGCTGTGGTCAGCAGTTGTTCAAGGTCTGACGGGGTCGAGGCATCAAAATGCACGCCTGCGCGGTCCAGATGCAGGCCCACCGGGGGTTCACCTGCGCGGCCCGGGTGTAGCGAGCGCAGAAACGCATCCTCGACCCGCAGCAGGGGGGTGTTGCGTTTGGCTGCCACCGCCCGCCCGCGATGCGCAGTAGGGCTGTTGCCCCAGATGCCCACCAGATCGTCGGGGCCGGGCAGGCCAAGGCGCAGAGCATAGCCGGATAATTGCAGGATGCGACGCAGGCGGCGTTTGGTGATAAAGCCGCCGTTGTAAACAAAAAGCCGGGGGCTGTTGCCCCCGGCTGCCGGGTCTGTCGGCCCGTGTTGCATGGCCTCTTGCATGGCCTCTCGCATGGTCTAGTTGGTAAGCGTTGCGATATTCGCGAATGGCGTCAGGCCACCGGAAATCAACGAGATCGTTTTGGTCCACTGGGCATATGGCGCTTCGGTGACATACAGCGTGTCGCTGTCGCGGATCACAAAGTCACGTGCCACAAACAGCCCGTTGGGTTCCGTCAGGTTCAGCACATAGACCATCCGCTGCGCCCCTTGCAGGTCGTCGCGGCCCAAAACTTGCCCGGCAATCTCGGCCGGTTCGTTGCGGAAGATGAACACGCCGGTCGGGTCAGAGGATACTGAGATCAGGCCACCGACCTGGGCGATTGCCTCAAGTGCCGACAGATCCTGAGATTCAAACGGCACGCGGGCCTGTTGGCTGGTGGCGCCGATGGCAGTGAAAGACCGCGTGTCTTCTTCGACGAGGATGCGGTCGCCGCCACGCAGGGCGATATCAAGGCGGGGGTCGTCATAAAGGTCCTGGAACCAGATTTTACCCTGTTGGTTGCCCCGGGTTACAGTCACCTGGGCGATATCGGGTTTGATGGTGATGCCGCCCGCCTTGGCCAGCATGGTGGCCAGCGTACGGGTGGGGCGTTCGATTGGATACACACCCTGACCTCCGACCGCGCCCACAAGGCTGACGGTTGATCCATCCCCGGCCAATCGGCGCACCTGCACCTGTGGATCGGGTGTTTGTTCTTCGAGCCGCGCCGTTATCGTCTCGCGCAGTTGGTTTGGTGTGTTGCCCGAGGCCCGGATGCGCCCGGCGTAGGGCACAAAAATAAAGCCCGCGCTGTCAACCTGTACCTCTTCGAGGACGGTCGAATTGGCGGCTTCGCCTGCCAACAGCCCGTCATCGACGTTTTCCCAGACCGTCAGGCCCAGCACGTCGCCGGGGCGGATGGTGTCGGATGTCAGGGTTGCGGCGTTCTGGAAAGAGCTGGAAAAGCCCAGCGCAGGCACCACGGCGGTGGCACGGGTGACGCGGTCATTGACCGAGACGATAAAGGCGTCGCCGTCTTTTTGCACCGACCCGGCGAAAATTTCACGCTTGTTCGGGCCGACCCGTGGCAACGTACATGCGGATAGAATGCTGATCACTGCCAGCATAGCGACGGGCTGCGCCCATCGGTATGAAACGGATTTCACTGCTCGGTCTCCTCGACCTGTTCTTGTTCTGCCTCGGGTACTTTTTTCTTTAAGCTACCGAAATCCGCAGTGAAAATCCAGTGCCGAGGCGTGCCTTACTTATGTCACGAGTCGTAACTGTTGCCGTGGAGCCGCTGTTCCGCTTTTTAGGGCATCGTATGGGTCTTCGGAGGAGAGCATCATATCGACCACGTGGCGCAGCAATTGGCGGCGTCCGCGGGTGGCGTAAAAGCCACCTGGCACCTGGCTGGTTTCCAGCAGATAGCGGCGATAATCCTTATAGGCGCGGTTGTCGGGGCGGCTGGCCCCGGCAAAGAATTCGTGCAGCGGTTGCCCCGAGACAAATTCCGGTTTGGCATAGACGGCGCGGCCAAACACCTTTAACGGCATGCCCCGCCACAGCACCTGTTGTCCGGCGGTGGAATTCACCGTGACCGCACTGCGGGCATCGTTCAGCAGGCCAGCGAGCTTGCCGCCGCGCACAAAATGCACCCGGTCCGATATGCCGTGCTGGCGCGCCAGGCGGCGCACATCGCGGCGCACCGGGACGCGACCGTCTTCCAACGGATGCGCCTTGACCACCAAATGATGGTGGCGCGGCGCGCCGCTGGCAAAGCCTTCGATGATCTCGGTCAGGAATTCCGACATGGTGGTAAAGGGCGAGTGTTTCTGAAAGCTGCTGTCATGTTCCAGCTGCAACAGCGCCAGATGATAGGGAAAGCCGCCCCGGCGGATCCGCCATGTGGCCATGCGGCGGTCAATCGCGTGCAGCGGCATCAGCAGCAGTCGTTGCAGATAGAGCTGAAATTCCTTGGTCACAGTCAGGTCGCGATGTGGGCGGAAATTGCGGTACTCGCGGTTCCGGAACAACACAAACCAATGGTACAGAGCGCCGTAAAACACGTGCTGGCGCATATCGCCCCAATGGGCCGGGGGCAGGGGGGCCTCCATATCCGACAGGGCCAGGGCGGATTGCATGTCCTTGATCGACATATCCATCAGCCGCGAATTGCCGTTTGATCCGCCGCGCTCATACGTCGCCCAATAGGGGCGCATATAGCCTTCTTCGAACACATGCACCCGGATGCCGCGCGCGTTGGCCGCGATGATCGCCTGCGCGTGGATCGGGCGGGTATCGCCATAGAGCACGATATCGGTGACATGCCGGGTTTCCAGCATCTGCGCGATGGTATCGGGCCAGTCCTGGGGCGTGCCGCGATAGGGGATATAACTGGATTGGTGGAACCAGAACGCACGGTCGCCCGCGTTGAACCCAACCCGCCAGACTTGTGCCCCGGCGGCGCGCAACATCCGTCCCAAGCCGTGGAAGAACGGCCCGTGCGGTCCTTGCAGGAACAGAAAGACCCGCGAAGATTGTGCGTTCTTGGGCATGGGTTCCCCTTTGCGCCACAATGGCATGGTCCGTTTCCTAGCAAGGAAGTTTGGCGAAACTATGGCCTTTGGACGCAGGCACTGCAAGGCAAAGGGGCTTGCCCGGTGGGCGTGGGGGCGGTACGTCAACAGGAAAGGTATCAGAGGGAAAAGCGATGTTCACAGGCATCATTACCGATATAGGCACCGTGAGTGCTTTGCGGCGGGATGGCGATTTGCGCGCCCGCATCACCACGGGGTATGACACCAACGGGATCGATATGGGCGCGTCCATTGCCAGTAACGGTGTCTGTCTGACGGTGATCGCGCTGGGGGCGGATTGGTATGATGCCCAGATCAGCGCCGAGACCGTGTCCAAGACCAATCTGGATGATTGGGATATTGGCACCCGGATTAATCTGGAACGCGCGTTGCGAGTTGGGGACGAACTTGGCGGGCATATCGTGTCGGGGCATGTGGATGGCGTGGCCGAGGTGATTGCCGTGGTGGATGAGGGCGAGAGCACCCGCGTAACACTGCGTGCACCCGAAGAACTGGCGCGGTTCATTGCGACCAAGGGGTCGGTGACGCTGAACGGCACTTCTCTGACGGTGAACGATGTTAAGGGGCGCGATTTTGGCATCAATTTCATTCCCTACACCAAAGAGGTGACCACCTGGGGCGACGTGGCGGTGGGCGACCGCATCAATCTGGAGATCGACACGCTGGCGCGATATGTGGCGCGGCTGGCGGAGGTTGGTTGAGCGCGGTCCTGGCTTCAGGTTTCAGACATAGAAGATATCGTCCAGGCTGAGTGAGCTGATGTTGAGTTCGGTGAAATAGATCAAGGTGGTGCCGAAGCTGATGTGATCCGCGCCGAAGACGACCGTGGTTCCGGGGGAGGCGGTGACGTTGAACTGGAGCCCGTCTTCGCCGGGTACGTAGTCCTCGATCCTGTCGGTTCCGTCTGCGTTTCCGAATATGAAGGTGTCGCCACCGGGGCCGCCGCTCAGGATATCGTTGCCCTTGCCGCCATTCACCGTGTCGTTGCCCCAGTCTCCGATTAGGGTATCCTTGCCTTCGCCGCCGAACAGGGCGTCGCGCCCCTTATTTCCGCGAAACATGTCAGAACCACCTCCGCCGCGCAGAACGTCATGCCCGGTTCCGCCGATCAGAGTGTCGTCGCCGTCGCGCCCCCAGAGCACATCGTCGCCGGCGCCACCGTCCAGAAGGTCGTCGCCGTCATCACCAACCAGCGCGTCATCATCGCCGCCACCAAAGAGCTCGTCATCGCCGTCATCGCCCCAAAGCGTATCCGCGCCGTCATTGCCGCGCAGGCGGTCCGCACCGCTGCCGCCGTTCAGCTTGTCGTTGCCGGACCCGCCGGACAGAATGTCGTCTTCGGCGTCGCCATACAGCCGGTCGTCGCCGTTGCCGCCGTTCAACCTGTCCTTGCCGTTTCCGCCCTGCAGCCAGTCATTGCCGTTCTCGCCGAACAGCTTGTCGGCGCCACTTTCGCCCTGCAGCTGATCGTTGCCGTCCTGGCCATGGATTGTGTCATTGCCCGCGCCACCCTCAAGCGTGTCGATGCCGGTCCCGCCCGCCAGAAGGTCATTGCCCGCGCCGCCCAGGATGGTATCGGCTCCGGCGCCACCATTTACCTGGTCATCGCCGCCGAAGACCCGGACAAAATCGTCGCCATTGCCGGAAAACACCCGATCCATCAAGTTCTGGTGCCCGTCGATAATGTCGTCGCCCGAGAGATCGACACGGTTGATCAGAGGCGCCGAGGAGGTTTCCATTGCGTTCTGAACAAGATCGAAGCCGGTAACCTTGGCGATGGGATTCGATCCGTCGACATAGACGATCTGGTTGATCGAGCGCGCCGTGACCGGGCCAGTCGCAAGGAGAACCATCAGGGTGAACGGAACGCTGCCCTTGACGGCGAAACTATCCGCGGCCAGAAGCTGCACATATTGGAGGATCTCGGCGTCGGTCGCTCCGCTTTGACGCAGGTTAAGGGTGAAAAAAAACACTGACATTTCGTTGTCGACACGAACGGAACCGGAAAAGAGGGTGTTGGGGGAAAAGGATCTGGTGTCCAGACCTGCGGTGGCCGCGTCAAATACTTTGATCTTCATAGGAATACTCGCACTGAAAAAGGGCTGCGCCTGCCTGAACATAGCGCCGCATCAAGCTGTAGCGGCCCATTTGCGTTCTGGCCAGCGTTCTGGCCAGCGTTTTAGCCAGCGTTTTGGCGCATGTATTGGGGGGGACTTGGGGCGCCAGTCTGGATCGGGCTGCGCTGCAACGGGTCTGGCAATTGC
>JBLINN010000016.1:0-25654 GCA_047639325.1 Paracoccaceae bacterium
GTGGCCTGGGGTTTTGACGTTGTTGTTGAGGATGAAAGCGACAGTATTGCGGCGCTGTCTTTGCAAGGGCCGACATCTTATTCGGTGCTGAAAGATGCCGATCTGGACGTCGCCGAAATGAAGCCGTTTGACTGGATCGAAGTGGAACCTGATCTGTGGATTTCGCGCACTGGTTTTACCGGCGATCTGGGCTATGAGATTTGGGTTCCGCGCGACCATGCGCTGGCGATTTGGGACCGTTTATGGGCCGCAGGAGCCGATTGGGGACTGCGCGCAATTGGCGGGCAGGCGCTCAATATGGCGCGCATCGAGGCCGGATATATCGCGGCTGGCGTTGATTTTCAGCCCGTGCATGCGGTGATGCGATTGCACCGTGGACGCACCCCGATGGAGCTGGGTTTCGACCGGATGGTTGCCTTTGATAAGGGCCATTTCAACGGTCGTCGCGCCCTGTTGGCGCAACGGGATGCGGGGCAGCGTTTTGCCCTGGTAAAGATTGATATTGGCGGTTTCAAACCAGCGGATGGCGCGTTGATTTATCACCGCAAGCGCACAGAAGTCGGGCATGTCACCTCGGGAATTTGGTCGCCAACAGCCAAGCGCAACATCGCTTTGGCCGAGTTAAAGGCGCCTTTGGGCATTAGCGTCACCACCAACCTTTGGGCAGATGTTTATGTCCACGAAGAAGGCGTCTGGCGGCACAAAATGGTGCCGGTAGTTATTGAAACAAAACCGTTTTTTGAAAATACCCGTGCGCGCGTAACCCCGCCGCGCGCATTCTGATTACTGCGACTGAAAGGAACCACTATGTTGAAATCAACCACAGCCCTCGCCACAAAGGCCCCGGTTTTGTCAAACGAGCCCGGCGTTGAAACTCTGGTTGAATGGGACCGTCAACATCAGTTGCATCCCTGGGCTGCGATCGGCGATTGGCGCGGCTATGACAACATGATGATGGACAGTGCTGACGGGATTTATTTGTGGGACAGCACTGGCAAACGGTACATCGACGGTCCGGGCGGAATGTGGTGTGTTCAGATCGGATATGGCCGCCGGGAAATGGCGGATGCGATTGCGACCCAAGTGATGAAACTGCCTTATTCATCGCCGTTTTCATATGCGACGGAACCTTCGGCGGTGCTGGCGAAAAAGCTGGCGGAAATGGCGCCCGGTGACCTGAACACTGTGCTGTTTACCACCGGCGGATCAACGGCCGTGGATTCAGCACTGCGGGTGATGCAGTTCATGAATAACCGGCAAGGACGGCCCGATAAAAAGATCATTCTGGCGCGTGAGAAAGGCTATCATGGATCGACCTATCTGGCGCATTCAGTGACGGGAAAGGAGCGCGATAAATCGCAGTTTGATTTCGAAAGCCGGCTGGTGCATTTCCTACCGGATGTGAACCCTTATCGCCGCCCAAAAGGGATGAGTGTGGCCGCGTGGTGTGATGCCAAAGTGGCGGATCTGGAACAGGCGATTGCCGAGGTTGGGCCGGACAAAATCGGGGCGTTTATTGCCGAACCGATCTTAAGTTCCGGCGGGGTGATTGTGCCGCCCGAAGGCTATCACAAACGCACCTTCGATATCTGCAAAGCCCATGATATCCTTTACATTTCTGACGAAGTTGTCACGGGGTTCGGGCGGTTGGGGCATTGGTTCTCGTCTTGGGATGTCTTTGGTATCGAGCCGGATATCATCACCTGCGCCAAGGGGCTGACATCGGGATATTTGCCGCTTGGGGCCTGCATCATATCAGACCAGGTTATGGCGAAAATGGCCGATCCGGAAGGGGCGGTTGCCTTCACCAATGGCTACACCTATTCGGCCCATCCGGTAAGCTGTGTGGCGGCCCTCAAGAACATCGAAATCTTTGAAAACGAAGGCCTTTTAGAACACGTGCGCGCCATCACGCCGCATTTCCAAAAGCGGCTGCATGATCTGGCGCGGTTCCCGATTGTTGGGGACGCTCGTGGTATGGGATTGCTGGGGTGTATCGAAGGACGGCCCGAGGAAAACGGCAGTAATCTCGAAGCGCAGAGGGCGTTGGGTACGCTGCTGGACGAGGCCTGTGAAGAGATGGGGCTTTTGGTGCGCCCGATGATCAATATGGCGGTGATTTCGCCGCCGTTGATTATTACGAAAAAACAGATCGACGAAATGTTTGATATTCTGGAACGGGCGCTGGAAAAAGTGACGGCTGAGCTGGCGGCATAGCGGTTAGGCAAAAATGCGGTCGAGTCAGGTTTAACTGGTTGGTTTGGTGCGAAAATTTGGTGACACATTCTGTACACAACGTATGCGCAACCTGTACATACGATTTTCGCGGAATGGCGGGTTAACACGGCGCGGTAGGTTAGATGTCAAACGCCGGATGTTCGCGTTTGCCGTAGCGTTTGGCGAGGTCGATACTCTGACCCAGATCCATCGCGGCGCGATAGCCGGAATAGACGGCGGCGGCGATGGTCGAGGGGGCTTCGGCGTCGCCAATGCGGGTGACGGTTTTGATGCCAGCGGCACTCAGCGCGGCGGGGTCGGACATCAGGTCGTCATAAAGACCGGTGACGGGAATACGGCGGGTCAGCGGGATGACGGCATCACAAGAGATTTGGCTGGTATTGCCCGAAAACACACAGGCCAGATGCGCGGCGCGATCATAGACCGCATCGACGCATTGGTTGGTGATGATCTGGACATTTGCGGCGATCAGGGCGGCGTTGGATTTAGACTGCTCGTTAGTGTTTTCGCCCCAAGCGCAGGCGCGCCCTTGCGGCGTGACCAATGTGACGCGATGGCCCTTTTTGCGCAACGCAAGTGCCAGAACCGAGCCCATGTAATAGTGATCGTCGTCATAGATCACGATATGGTTGTCGCTTATCGCGGCCCCTTCCAAAATGTTTTCAGCGCTGAGGATCATGGCAGGTTGCGCGCGCGAAAACCCGGTATCACTGTGGCGGCCTATGCTGTCAGTTGCCCATTTGGCACCGGTAGCGATAAGCACGTGATCGACAGCCAGATCAAAGATGTCTTTGGCCGCCATCCGGCTTTCGCGAAAGGCCTGAACATTGGGCATTTTTGCAATCTGACCAATACGCCAATCGCGCACGCGCGCCCATTCGGCCAAGCCGGGCAAAGCGGCTTCGCGGCTGACACGCCCGCCTAACGTGCGCAGTTCTTCGGCCAGCATCACGTCATAGCCACGTGCGCCCAAAGCGCGCGCCGCCTCCAAGCCTGACGGGCCTGCGCCGACAACCAGAACCGATTGGCGGGTTGTGGCGGGGGGGATGCGTTCAGGGTGCCAACCCAAGCGCCATTCCTCGCCCATCGTCGGGTTTTGGGTGCAGCGGATTGGCACGCCCAGACTGTCGTGCGCGTAACAGATGTTGCAGCCGATACATTCGCGGATATCCTCAACGCGGCCCTGTTCGATCTTTTGCGGCAGGAACGGATCAGCGATGGACGGACGCGCCGCACCGATCATGTCTTGCGCGCCACTGCGGATAACCTGCGCCATGGAGTCCGGCGAAGTGAAACGGCCAACGGCGACAACTGGTTTGCTGGTCATGGTTTTGGCGCGGGCGACGTTTGGCACCAAGGCGCCTTCTTTCACAAACCGGGAATTGCCCATTTCGATATCGTAATCCGGGCCGGTCAAATCCCACAAATCCGGCAAGTCGGCCAGCATGGCGAAGGCGTCATAGGTTTCGCTGTTATCCAAATCAACGCTGAACCTTGTGGCAACGGCGGCTTTTCCGGCGACGGCTTCCAGGGTTTCTTCGATCAATTCGCGCACCAGTCGCACGCGGTTTTCCAAGGAACCGCCATATTCGTCCGAGCGGGTATTGGTCAGTGGGTTGAGGAATTCAGACAGCAGATAGCCGTGCGTCGCATAGACATATACGATGTCAAATCCGGCGGTGATCGCGCGTTTGGCGGCGTCGCGGTGCCATTTGCGCAGATCGCGAATATCCTGTTTGTCGATCTTGCGGGTCTGGCCGGGATGGCATTCACCAGCATCGGTCTGCGGGCGGTTGCGCAGGCCCAGTGCGGGGATCCGGGTGCCGAAATTTACGATCATGCCGCCGCCCAACCACAACTCGACCCCGGCCAAAGCGTTATGCGCGTGGACCGCGTCGGTCATCAGGGCGTTGCTGCGGATATCGTCGTCGTCCCACAGGGCGGCAAAGGGAAAGGCGTCGTTGTCGGAAGTCGGATGAACCGAACAATATTCGGTGTTCACAACCCCCCAGCCACCCTCGGCTTTGATGCCGCGCATGGCTGCCAAAGTTTGCGGGCGGCGCCAGCCCATGCCGGAACAATGCGGCACCTGATAGAATCGGTTTTTGGCGGTGACCGGACCAATCTTGATCGGTTCAAACAAAATATCGTGCTTTGGGTCGCGCATTTTGGCCTCGATTTGCAGAAACAGCACTAATTTTATTTGAGCGCTCAATAAAAACTTGAACCCAGATTATTTCGCGCCTAGCTTTTTTTCAAGGTCTTGACTTAGTGATCGCAAATAGGACCGCCAAAACACACAGGGAGATCATAAATGTCTGTATTTACCAAAACCGTGGCGACGTTTCTTGCCGCCACACTGGTTGGCAGTGCCGTATATGCCGCCGACGCTGAACTGACGGTTTTTGACTGGGCTGGGTATGAAGACCCGGAATTTTTCACATCCTATACCGATAAGTATGGCGACGCGCCAACTTTTGCGTTTTTCGGTGATGAAGAAGAAGCGTTTCAGAAGTTGCGCTCGGGGTTTCGCGCAGATGTGGCACATCCGTGTTCGCAGTCGGTGCCGAAATGGATTGAAGCCGGATTGCTGGAGCCGCTTGACCCGTCGCGGATTGATGCCTGGGGCGATCTGAACCCGGAGTTTCGCGACATCAAAGCCTTTTGGAAGGACGGCAAACCGTATTTCGTGCCGGTCGATTGGGGCAATACGGCGGTGACCTATAACACCACCCTGCTGACAGAAGCAGATGTGACCTCGTTACAGGCTTTTGCGGACCCGAAACATGCGGGGCGCGTTTCGATTGGGGATAACGTGGATGATGCCTATGCGCTGGGTTTTTTGGCAACCGGGGTGAAAGACTGGACAACCGCGACGGATGAACAGTTTAAGGCAGCGTCGGCTTTTCTGCGCAAGGTGCAAAGCGGCGAGGTCTATTTGTCGTGGGCGTGGAACGAAACCTATTCCACGATGAGCGCTGAAGGCCATCCGATTGCGATGAAGCGAGACACGACAGAAGGGTCATCAAGCTGGGTTTGCGGCTATACCAAACTGGCCAATGGGCCGGGGTCGACAGACAAGTTTTATGATTTCATCAATGCGTGGACTTCGGCCAAAACCGCGGATTACATTGTGTCGGCATGGGGATATGGGCACAGCAATCTTACGGCGATGAATGTGATGAATGCCGATGATCTGGCGGCTGTTGGTCTGGGTAGCAGCGAGGCGTTGATGGCGAATACGCTGTGGCAGGCACCAATTCCGTCAGGGATGCGCGAACAGATGATTGCCGAGTTTGAACTGATCAAAGCCGGTTTCTGAGCCGATTTTGTAAGATAAGATTTCAGCCCCCGGTCGCAAGGTCGGGGGCTTTTTGCTGTGCGGGGTTTAAGCCGGGCGCTGGGCGCGGATGTGGTGCGGGCAATGTTCGCCAGTGGCAAGCACGCCAATCATCGAGGTCCATGTTTTGATGTTGTCGGCTATCAGTTCAGGGCCATGTGCGGCTGCCATTGTTGCGCGGTTGTTTAACATCATTGCCAGTTCGGCCTGCGCGACCTCGTGATACCACGGGTTGCGGTTGCGCAGATGCACGTTGGTGAAACCCGCATCTTTTAGGGCGGCGGTATAGGTGCCGGGCGAGGCCATCGCGAAATCAAGTGCTTCGAGTTTGACATAGGCGGCCATTTCAGCCGATGGCGCAGCGTCATGGCTGATCAGCCAATCCGAAGCGGCGAACCAGCCGCCGGGGCGCAGCACCCGAAAGACTTCGGCGGCCATGAACGATTTGTCAGGGATGTGGATGATGCTGTCTTTGGAAAACACCAGATCAAAACTGGCATCGTCAAATTGAAACGGCCCCGGCGTGACCTGTTTGATGGTCACGCGGTCGGAGGCCCCTGCCCGGTTGATGCGGGTTTGTGCGGCGGTGCAGACATCGTTTTCGACGTCGACGCCGACGACAAGTGCAGCGCCATGATCTACTGCCAGTGACAGTGTTATCGCACCCGACCCGCAGCCGATATCAAGGACACGTTTACCGCTGAGGTCCAAACGTTGTAAGACCCGCGCGACTTCTTCGGGACCGCCGGGGGAAAGATAGCCTTCGCCCCAGATTGATTCGAGAAAAGCAATGTGGGCGTTGTCATAAAGCAGGTCGGTTTCGCTCATGCTTTGTCCTTGGTTTTAAGCGTGCAGAGATAGGCGTCGACAAAGCGTTTTGCATAGGCCTCCATCTCGACGAACGGGCCGGGCTGGTAATAGCGCGAGTTTATGCCCTGCTGGTTCTTTTCGATGATATGTTTGTCGGCATGCGTGGTGACATCCCACAGCCAAGTCAGGCGTTCGCGGTCATAATCACGCCCCTCAACGGCATCTTCGTTCACCAGCCAGATGATTTCCTGCATTGAATGGTCTTTGTCGACGGGGATAAAGCGATAGATCACCGCGTGGTCGCAATAGATCAGCATCGGGTTGAGGATGCCGATATAGACGTCTGACGCGCCACTGTCATAGGTGGTGAGGTCACCCAATAAGGGTGCCAGCGGTTTGCCGTCTTCGCTGCCGGTGACATAGTTTTCAAACAGCGAATAGCGATTATAGGCGATATCAGGCGCACCGTCAGGACGGGCCGAGCCGATCAGATCGACATAGGCCGGGGTGATGCCAGCGGCTTGCGAGCGGCTTGCAAGCGCCTGATTGAACGGGGCGACACGTTCAGCCACCATATGCGTGGCATGCGAGCGGGCGAATTCCGGATGGGCCGAGGTGCAGTGGTAGCATTCGTTGTAGTTTTCAACCAGCAGCTTCCAGTTGGCGCGCACCGGATAACTGGCGCGATGGGCGATTTTGGTGCGCGTCAGGCCGAAGGGCTTTAACAAAGGGTCAAGCTCGGCTTTGACCCGCGCAAAGCTGTGGGGTTCGCCTGCGAGTGAAACAAAGATCAGGCCGTGAAAGACCTGCACCGCGACTGGATTAAGCGCCAGTTGGCTGCGGTCAATCGCGGGGTCTAACTGGCGGGCGTTGAAAAGCGATCCGTCAAGATTATAGGCCCATGCGTGATAGGGGCAGGTAAAGCGTTTGGTATTGCCGCGCGGCTTTATGCAAACACGGCTGCCGCGATGGCGGCAAACATTGGCATGGGCGCGAATGTCGCCCGTGGTGTCGCGCGTGATGATGATGCTTTCGTTCAGCAGATTGAACAGGAAATAATCGCCGGTTTCCGGCACCTCGCTGATATGGCCCGCCAAATGCCATTCCTGCATGAAGATATTTTCGACGTCTTTGGCAAAGATCGTGTCGGACAGATAAAACGCTTGCTCCAGCGCATAGCCATCCCGGTGGCGCGCCAGCAGTTCCGGGATGTGAGGTGTGGTAATTTTGGTCAATCGGACCCTCTTTGGTATGGACTGGTTCAGGCGGTGTGGCTATTTGAACAAGACGACTGACTCGGCCGCCCAGCCGACCCGGACCGTGCTGCCGGGTTTGGTGATCGAACGCCCGGCGGTGTTGCGCATTGATATCGTGACAGGGGTGGTTTGGCCGGGCAACAGCACGCCGTAATAGGTCATGTCGCCGTAATAGGTGTTGCTGGTGACCTCGGCTGTGACCTCGTTTTGGGCGGTGTCTGAGGGGTCAAACAACACGGTCAGCATTTCAGGGCGAATGCCGATTTCACGTAGATCATCGGCGAAAAAGCCTATGGGCAAGGCACTGCGGCTGACATCAACATTCCCAAGAGCGGCGATGTTGAGGGACAGGGTTTTGTTGGTTTGTGCCGTGACAGATGCGGGCAGGAAATTCATCACGCCAATGAACGAGGCGACGCGTTTGGTGGCGGGGCGACGGTAGAGTTCTTCCGGACTGGCAAGCTGGGCGATTTTACCTTCAAACATCACGGCGATACGGTCGGACATAATCAACGCCTCTTCCTGATCATGGGTGACAAGGATGAAGGTGATGCCAAGTGATTGCTGCAAGGCGCGCAACTCGTGCTGCATCTGCTCGCGCAGTTTTTTGTCGAGCGCTGAAAGCGGTTCATCAAGCAGCACCACTTTGGGGCGCATCACCAGCGCGCGGGCCAAGGCGACGCGTTGGCGTTGACCGCCTGACAGTTCATGTGCAGCGCGGCTGCCATATCCGGCAAGATCAACCATCGACAAGGCTTTGTCGACTTCGGCGGCGATTTCGGCCTTGGACAATTTCTTTTTCTTCAGACCATAACCGATGTTATCCGCAACGCTGAGATGCGGAAAAATCGCATAGCTTTGAAACACCATATTGGTCGGACGCTGGTTCGCCGGGATGCCCGCCATGGGTTTTCCGTCGATCATGATCGCGCCTGTGGTCGGGTGATCAAAGCCCGCGATCAGCCGCAACAACGTGGTTTTTCCGCAGCCCGAGGGGCCAAGAAGCGAGAAAAACTCGCCTTCGCGGATAGTGGCGTTGATGCCTTTGAGAGCATGAAAGCTGCTAAAGTCTTTCACCACATCCGTCAGATCGATGATGGTTTTCGGGTTGGTTTGCGGGGTGGCTGTCATATTCAGATAATTCCTCCGCCAGCTTGTACATCCAGGCCCTGCCGCCTAGCGGCGCGGCGGCGGAACCATTCGGCCAGTATCAGCATCACCACCGAAACCATCAGCAGGATTGTCCCCAGTGCCATGACCGAGGGCAGTTTGGTTGGAAAGCGCAGCTGGCTCCAGATATAGACCGGTAGGGTGACATCGGTGCCGGTCAAGAAAAACGCGATGATGAATTCGTCAAGCGAGATGGTGAAGGTGATTAGCAGGCTTGAGATAACGCCGGGCATGATCAGCGGCAGGGTGATCCGGCGAAACGTGCCCCAGCGGTTTTCGCCAAGATCAAACGAGGCTTCTTCAAGCGAGCGGTCCATTCCGGCAAATGCCGAACTGAGGATGGCGATGGAAAACGGCGTGCAGATCAGGACGTGACCGGCCACCACCGTCCACAGCGACAGCGACAGCCCCATCTGCATCAGCATGACCAAAAGCGCCACCGCGACGATGATTTCCGGCAGCACCAAAGGCAGCATGATAAAGCCGATGATACCGCGTTTGAGCGGAAAGTTATACTGCGCCGCAGCACGGGCAGCGCTGGCCCCAAGCAAGGTGCTGATAACCGCCGTAATGACCGCCACAAGCGCGCTGTTGGCCACAGCACGGTGCAGTGCGTCGGTGTTCCACAGGGCCGAAAACCATTTGGTGGTGAAACCGGACAGCGGAAACGCAATGATCGTGGCATCGTTAAAGGCGAACATCGGCAGCAGGATCACTGGGGCATAAAGGAAAATCATATAGGCGACGGCATAGATCATCAGCCAGTTGATCGCGGTGAGTTTGCGCAGAGCCCGCATCATTGCACCTTGCCGCCAACGCGTTTGCCGGCAAGATAGATCATCACGCTGATCAGGGCCACCACCAGCATGGATGACACTGCCAGTGCAGCACCTAAGGGCGCATTGTTGGCTTTGCCGAACTGGATCTGGATCATGTTCGCGATCATCAGCCCATCGGTGCCGCCGACCAGTTTAGGGGTAATGAAATCGCCCACCGTCGGGATCAGGACAATCAGGGTTGCGGCGACCACGCCGGGCATTGCCAAAGGTAATGTGACGCGAAAGAAGCGTCGCAGTGGGCCGTCGCCCAGATCTTCGGCGGCTTCCAGCAGTGAGCGGTCGATTTTCTCGAGTGCGACAAAAATCGGCAGGATGGCGAACGGCGCCCATGCATGGGCAAGTGTCAGCACCACGGCGTTGGCGTTATAAAGGATGATGGTCAGCGGCTCGTCGATCAGACCCAGCTTGAGCAGAAAACTGTTCAGCACACCGTTATAGCCAAGAATGACTTTCCACAAAAACACCCGCAGCAGATAGCTGGTCCAGAATGGCACAGTGATCAGAAACAGCCAGAGCGCTTTGCGTTGGGTGACATAGAACGACAGGTAATAGGCCACCGGAAAGGCCAGCAAAACGGTGACAACCGTGACGATCACTGAGATTTTCAGCGAGCGCCACATCAGCGTCAGGTAAATCGGCTGGGTCCAGGCCTCGTGGTAATTGGCCAGTGTCAGGGTGCGATCAATATCAAGGTAATTCTGCGTCCAGAAACTGAAGGTCACCACCATCAACAAGGGGGCTGCCAACATCAACAACGCGTAAAAGAGCGTTGGACTGATCAGGGATAGCCCCTGTTTGCTTTCCCGGCTCAGTCCTTGGCTCAATCGACATGCCCTTGTTGCAACAGCAGCGCCTGATTGGTTTCAGCAACCGCCCCAACGGCAGGTTCGTCGCCGTTTAACACCGGGAAATGATTGCGCAGTTCGTCGTGATAGGTTTTCACACCGTATTCCAGATCAGATAACATGACGCCGTCATAACCGCTGGAAAACGCGGCTTCCCATGTCCATTTGATCAGTTGTTCGTCTTCCTGGGTGGTGATCCGGTCAATGCGTTCGCTCAGATACCGGGCTGCGCGCATCTGTCTGTCTTCGTCCCGGTGGCGATACATCGCGCCGCGCTGGATACAGGTGCCGTTGGTCACTGGAAACTCCTGATAAAAACCAATCGAATCTGGGTAGAACATAAACACCAAGTTGGGAAACATCCCAACATAAAGCCATGCTTTTTTGTGGGCTGCGTCAAGTGTGGGAACGTCTGGTACGATGTTTTTATAGGCTCGCACGCTCCAAAGCCGGGGATTGCCTTCGCGAAAGGTGGAAAACGACCGGTTGGCACCGTTGTGAAACGGTTCGTCATAATAGTTGCTGCCGAAGAGATCATGCAATCCGGGATGCGCCATCGGCACATGATAGCCTTCGTTATCAACGTCGCGCACGCATTTCCAGTTTGCCTCGACGGTTTCGCTCCAGAATCCGCTGCCGGTGGGGACATGGTTGGCGGCGTCGTATTGCGCGAGTTCAGCCTCGAAACGCGCCAAAACTTTTGACACGGCAGGCTGTGGGCCGGGGAGAAAGCGCACGAAGACGAAGCCGTTCCAGATATCCATTTCCAGCGGTTTCAGGCCGAATTTTACCGGATCCAGAGGCGGCAGGGTTTTGGGCTGGGCTGCACCGCGTAATGATCCGTCAAGATTATAGGCCCAGCCGTGAAACGGGCAGATGATCGCGGATTTGCAGTGACCTTTGTCATCCGCCACCACGCGCGAGCCGCGATGTCGGCACAGGTTGTGAAAGGCCCGCACATTGCCATCGTCACCACGCACCACCAAAGCGCGTTCGCCGATGAAATCCACCGCGACGTAATCACCGGCCTCGGGCACGTCGCTGACATGGCAAACGGCCTGCCAGTGGCGGCGGAACAGTTGGTCTTTCTCGAGCTCAAGAACCTCGGGATTGATAAAGCTCCACGCGGGCAACCCCTGCCTGTCCCAGTCATTTGGTATCGCAGTGTTGGAATTTTCCAGCGTCATGTCGGCTCCCACTCGAATTCATCAGTCGATCAGGGCAGTCTAGGTTAAAATATTTGAGCACTCAAACAAATTTTTAAGCGGTGAGAACGCCGGTGCAATAATCCCGCACTGAAGCGGCCAGAATATCTGGTTTGCCGGAGTAAAACTCCATCAGTGTTACGCTTTCTGTTTTCAGAGGGCGGGGATGAAGAACGTGGATTTGTACGGTCGGGTACCCGACGAGGCAAAGGCCAGTTCTACGGTTATGTCCAAATGGATCGACGCGAATCGGAGTGCGAAGCCTGGCAAGGGTCACCGCAAAACCGGCGAGAGAAGTTCCAAACCACCAGCGGCGAAAGCCGCAGAGTCACCGAAGCGGGCACGAAAGCCCAAAGCAACGACGGCTTTGGCGGATGTAACGCCACCGCTGGCTTGCAAACACCAAAATTCCACCGCGAACACGCCACTTCAAATTCCCTACGGCAACAAGGAAGTCGCGCAGAAATTGGGGGCCAGATACGAAAAGGGCTGGGCGCAAGTCGATACAGCGCAGGATGCGTCGTACTTCGGGACTTGGGCCAATCCAGTCCGCCTGATGATCTTCAGCTATTGCGAGGGCGACACGACTTTGAGGGAGGCCGGGTCGCCAGAGGAGTTTGCCGCCAAACTGCGGGAGATCGATGCGTGGAACCGCGCGCATGGTTATGGTCCGGCGCGGATTGATCCGGGGTTTGATCCGGGGTTTGATCCGGGGTTTGATCCGGGGTTTGATCCGGCGATGAAGGCAGCGTTTGAGGGCTGGGACTGGTGAATATGCTGCACTGATCCCGATCATCGTCGAGCGTCATCACTCTCGGCGAAACTCAGATTTTAGTCTGCTTCAAAGTCCCGTGATTTCTCCAATGGGTGCTAAGTTGGTCTGTTGGACCTTTCCCGCCGGGTGGCCCCTCATACGCAAAGCTATCAATACCCCCGCTGCCCTCAGCCTGCGAATTTCATCAAGGGAGCTTACTCGGATTTCTGCATGATAGGGGCCGTCGCCAGGGAAATCTGCGGGCGTAAAGACTGTCGTGGTGCCGTCATCTTCATTTCTTAAGCGTTCAATTGGCATCAAGTTTTCCTTAGTTTGAATGTTTGTCGTCTAACTCCTTTGAAGTAAGCATTTATTCGCAAATATCCAATGTCCATGGCTCGAAGTCTGCACTTTGGATGTGGCTTTTCCTCGCTTCTTAAGAACGCAAGAACTGACCGAACTCGCGAGCAATATTCTAGGCTCTCGGCAGCGGCGCCACGTTCCAGAACAGCACCCGCCCGGGCCCACTCATTGCCACGCACAACTCCCAAGCCTTCGCATCGTAATGCGGGTCCGCCGGGAACGGCGCCCCGATGGTCGCCACTTGCCCGAAAGCCCGCGGATAAACGTGAATCCGGGCCCCTGCGACATCCTTCGCGGCCAGTTCCCGCCCAATCTGCACAACATGCCGCCATGCTTTCGGCCAGGCGAGCGCCCGACCGCGCGCCAGAACACCCGATCCGGCAGCGCACCAAACTTCGTCTGGTTCAAGCCCGGTTGCCAGCGCTGCTGCGGCTATTGCCTCGACACCACCGGGAATATCTGCGCCGAACGGGATCAGCGACGCGCCAGTATCGCGGCAATACTGGCGCGCCCGGCTCTGCACGACGGTCAGATATCCGGGCGACACCGGCACCACCTTGGCCCCGAGCCGGGCCGCTTCCAGCGTCCGGGCGTGCGGCTTGGCGCGCTGGGCGACGAAAATCGTGGCCTTCTTTTCCAGCGACCGTGCAACATGTGCCAGGGCGGTTTGTGCGCCACCTTCGGGCGGGCTTGCATAAACGGCTTCTTGCACGCCATCGAACACCTGCCCGATGAACCGTGCCTTGGTGCCGCCGGGGTGGAGATCATCGCGGACGACCCAGATCCCGGAATAGGTTTGCACGATCGGGGCGGTCATTCTTGGGGAGCCTCTTCGCTGGTGCCATCAGCTTCGTCGATTTCGCCGAATTCGACCTGCCCGATCGCCTCGGTGGCGCGCTTGGGGTCGCCCTTGCAGAATACCAGCACGTTTTGGTGGGTGCGGCCCAGTTTGCGCGAAGCCTCGAACTGGCGCCCAGCGCGGATTGGGAGCGATCCGACCGCAGTGACCAAGATCTCGTCGTTGTAGAAACGCGCTCCGGCCGCCTCGAAGGCCTCAACCGTTTTACCCGGCAGGTTGACGAAGAAACCGGCTGCATCGCGCACATCGCCGATCACCCAGACGGCGAAACGATCGTTGCGCAAGCGGGAGACCGCTCCGGCAATGATCCGTCCGTAGGCTTCAAAGAAGGCGTCTTTGCCTAGGGTGGAAAGGTCGGCCGGATCGTCAGAATAGACCTCTAGGTTCCAATAGGGCGGGCAGCTGAAGATCAGATCGGCGTCGACGTCGTTTGCCAGTGTGGCGATGTCGCGGCTGTCGCCGGTGATCCATTGCGGGGCCGGGCCAGCGCCCAGCGCCGCCTGCCCTTGATTGGCGGCAACCTGTTCGGCGCGCAGTTCGATCCCGACATAGGCCCGACCAAGCTGCGACGCGACGATCCGCGGACCGATCCGCCCGCGAAGGGATCGAGAACCGTGCCACCCTGCGGGCAGAACCAGCGATAGGCGATTTCACAAAGGACCGGATCGAAGATCGACGTGCCGGAGGCGGTCGCTGCGTCTGACGCGTGATAGTGATCGGCAAGGAAGGCTTCGGTGGTCAGTTCATGACCCAACTCGGCCTCTTTGGTGCGCTTCTTCGCATAAAAACTCGGATCACCGGAAGAATGCGACGGCATCAGCACACCACCGTTGGTCTTGTCGTCGCCGACCACATGCTCGCCGCGCATCAGGTATTGGCCGAAGGTGCGGTAATAGTTACAGGTTCTCTTACAAGGTTAGTGTCCAGATTCTGGACACGGCTCACGCACAAAATCGTCCTCGAATCCCAGAATATAGCGGGTGGATTTCTGCTTCCGGGTCACCTCATCCGCCCGCCGGTGCCTGCGGATCAGTCCCGCCGCTTCCAGCTTTTCGAGATGGGTGTTGAGCGACGAGCGCGAGATTTCAACATCGCCGCCAACTGGTCCTGCGACGGAAAACACCCAAAGTCCGGGTTGTGCCGGTCGCAAAGATGCCAGAGCACCAGCTTGGTCGCTGGCATCAGCGCGATGCGCTTGTCGGCCTCCGCCCGGCGCATTTTTCTGGCCCGCACACGGGACCAATAAAACTGCCTGCGCAGGTCCAATTCGCGCTGGGCCTCGGTGATCAGGTCTGTGACCGGGAACGGTCCGTTGGGGGTAATTTGTGCCATGATCGCCCCCTCAGCGCCGACCGGCAACAGCCCGGTTTGCACCGGTCTTGCGGGCCTCCTGATCGCGCAGCCAGTCGCGCACGGCCTCCATCCGGTAAAGCACCTTGCGGCCCACCCGCACGCAGGGCGGCCCCATGCTGCGGGTCTCCCAGCGCTGCAATGTGTCGACCGAGAGCGCCAATTCCCGGGCAAGCTCTGCCCGGTTGAGCCAGCCGACCAGAAGGCCGGTGTCGTCCGCTGCAGCGCCGTCCAAGTCAATGTTTTGCATGTCTTTCCTCCGCTTATGGCACCCGTGGATCGGGTCGACAGGATCACTGAGGGACGTCAATCACGCGCGCGGGACCGGCAATGAGGCAGAAACCGGCAGAAACAAACCGGCAATTAGTCCGGTCCGTTATCCATACTTATCTACGCGGGCTTCTTTGATTCCGATTTGCCCAAAACTCGAAACCTAACAACTTTGGGTAGAGCAGTTTAACAAACAGATTCGCAGAATGTTCTCCCCGCCGGAATGGTCGGGAGCCGTCGTCGTGGTGCACGATGTCGGCGGCATATCTGCGACAGATTGAGGTGGTTCATGGCATTCCCGGCAAAGGTTTTCTGTTCGATTTTGGAAGTTGCGGCGCGTTGGAATTGTTCGCTGACGCAGGTCGTGAACTATGCGATTTCGGACGAGATCGATCTGGTCGCAGGCTTTGCGCGGGTCAGGCTGGATGGCAAATGCGCTGCGGGCCTGTTGAGCGTGCCGGGCAGCGAGGTGCGGCCGCTGTTCCGCCCTTTTGGCAAAGGCCATCGACGATGCCCTTTGGGGCCGACAATCAGATCAATCTCGTGGATAATCTCCGCTGAGCACTCCATGGAGAAACTCCCCTTAATCCTGCTACTGGGGCTGAATCTCAGATCACAAAGCCATACGGAAGGTGGGGGTGGCACACTGCTTACGTTTTACCTCAACGCCACCTCAACGTTTGAAGAGCAGTCTAGGGAAACTGCATGAAATCAATTAGGTAGAAGATATCCCGAACGAATGATTCCAACCACGCCACGTCACCGTAATGGTTTCAAAGCTCCAATTGCCCCTTAACCCATCTCAGACATGGGCCCTGTAAGCGCTGTGAATCCGTTGTCGGCGGGGAAACAGCGGGCTTTGTGACCCTTCGCTGCTGTTGACCCAAACGTCGCGATCGGCCGAGGCTGTTCTCTAATTCCTAGCGTTTAGTCAAGCGCTTCCTTTTTGTACCTGCCGGGTTCACTGTTCTCTTCGCGGTAGGGTTTACTCCGCATTATGGCTTTCAAAAGACGTTGGTAGATCAATGTGTGAACCGCGTTTACCGTATTGGCATCGCAAAGCCTCGGTCGGTCTTACCTTCGCCATCGTCCCGGCTGGGACATGGTATCCGCGCTTGCGGATTCAGTTGTTCTTATGCGTTAGCCTCCGTATTGCCCCATTGGAAATCGGTTCCATCACACCACATACGATGCATGATGGTGGCCAATTTTCTTGCCACAGCGATTTTGGCTTTCTTGAAGCCGATGCGTTTCACCAGCTTGATACCCCAAGCCTTGATAGCGCACCATTTCGGGACGCGCGTCAGCAAGACGCCAGCTGCCTCGAACAGATAACACCGCAACATCGCGTCGCCGCATTTGGAGATCCTGCCAGCCCGGTCAACTTCGCCCGAGGGATACCGTCTTGGCGTGAGGCCAATATAAGCTCCAACGCTTCTTGATCGTCGAAAGCGGACTGGGTCATCTATTGCTGAGATAAAGGTCAACGCAGTGATCGGCCCAATGCCGGGCACGGTCGTCAGACGTCGCGCGTCATCATTATCCCGCGTGATTTTCAAAAACTGGCGATCGAACTCGGCGATCTCTGTCCTCAATTGATCACGAAGACCCAGCAGAGGAAGGACTGCTCTTTCCAGGATGGGGCGCTCCATCAACAGCTCCCTAACACGGGTTGGAAAAACAGAACGTCCGACCTTACCGATGATCAGGCCAAAATTCTTCAGCAGGCCACGGATCTGGTTCTCAACATCCTGCCGCATCTTCACAAACAGTGCGCGGCTATTTAGCGCCGCACGCACTTCGTGACACGACAGCCGTTTTACTTGCACCTCCCGATACCAGCCGGTCTGCATAATCCGGGCAATCCCAATCGCATCATTGCGGTCGGTCTTGTTGATCTGCATCGCCAAAGCTGCTTTGGCATGACGGGCATCAATACAGATCACAGGAAAGCCGCGTGCCTTGAGTTCGTGCCAGAGCCAGGTCGATGTCGGGCCACTTTCCAACCCGATGCGCACTGCACCCGCAGCTTCAGAGGTAATACAATCGGCGAGTGCATCCGGATCCGATAGGGCAATGCATTCTGCAACCACGGCCCCGTCGCGATCCATCACACAGATCGATGTTTCTTTGAGCGATACATCCAGTCCAACATACAATTCCATAGTGTTTCTCCATTCTCAGCAGGTTCAAGGCCAAAAGTGGCCTGCCAGTCCAGACTACATCCGAATGAACGGTCTGACGCGGCTCGGTGCCAGGAATTACGCCATGTGTGGAAACTCCAGACGTTCGGCTCGCTCTGCTAAAAACAGGCTTTAGATGCGTTCTGTCGCGCAGTTGAGGACTACAGAGACCCGGCACAGGCCGTCGTCGCATGACAATGATGCAACGCACGACAGGCCAAAGTCGGTGAGAGGGAGGGTGAGAAGTCGACGACCTGCATGGGCGAAATGATCGAATAGATCTGGAGCAGGAAAACCAGTGCTGGCCCACGAGCCAAGCTCAGCTCGTTCATCAGATTTGGACCTGATCCGCGGATCAACATACCGGCCTGCGGCTTCTGAAATGGCCGCGGTTCAAGGCCTCACAGAAGACTGCGCTCGATCACTCTCTCAAATGGCTCAAAAGACTTCTTGCAAAACCAGCGGCAACCACAGAAGGCCAGCGGCCACATGATCGCGGCAAAAGGCCGAACACATGACCGCAACCTGCAACGATCAAAATCAGTTCAAAACAACCCTTGCACAAACGGAGCCGTCCACACATGACAGCGCCCTTTGAGTTGCATGAACGATTACCTTGCTGGATATACCTCAAGACCTTGCAGGGCTGCACCTATCGGTCGGGAACAGGGGTCTTCAGGCGCTTGATGATGAATGGAAAGATATCCCGGTCCGCGTCGCGCCCGATAAAGCAATCCATGTGTCCATATTCCTGGAACACCTTACGATCATAAAGGGCCGTGTGATTGGGGTTTTGTTCCGTCAGCCAGAGCATGGTTCTAAGCGAGGAATCCGGTAGGAATTCTTCGTTCAGTGCGCCCGCGATAAAGGTGATCGGCAGTTCAAGGTTCCGGTGATTGGGCAGATAGGCGTTGGACCCGTCCGCTGCAACCACCTGTCCAACCCGCATGATTTCGGCGATTTGCAAGAATGGCTTGGTGGATATCCTGCCGAAAATATCCTTGATCGCGCCATGGGTCGCTTCGTTCAGTTGCTTGTGCAGAAAAACCGGACCGTAAATGCCGTAGATCCGATGGCAGGTCGGGCTGTAGCAGGGCGTTTCATTGGGGAACGGCACCTTCCAGACCAGCAGGTCAATGGCCTGATCCTGTTGCCGAACTGCCTTGTGGCCCGGTATCGGAGGCAATGTGGCGGAGGAATTGGCGTCAATCGTATCCAACCCGAAAAACAGTTCCGCCATTGCTGGGCTTGGAGCCAGTTGTTCAACTATGCCATGCAGCGATTCCGGCACGCCGTTGCGGATAAAACTGGTGGTGCGCGTGTCGGCTTTCATCTGATTGAACCAGTTGGTGACGGGATGCGTCGTCAACTGCGACGAGATAAGCGAGCGCACTTTGGATTTATCAAGTGCACCACAAAGCAACGCCATCAGACAGGTCAGCGACCCCATGCAATGGGCGACGATCTGTACATCTTTTGCGCCGGTCTCTTTCAGAACAACGTCAACCGCCGCAGGCCAGTCCTCGTGCGCAATATCGTCAAGTGTAAATTCTTGCAGCGATGTTTCGCCCAGCGCGGGGCTGCCGCGATAATCGAACATCCAGACATCATACCCCTCGTCGCACAGCATTTCGACAAAGTTTCGTTTGACAGTGCGCAGCGCGAATGACGCCGCTTTGGTGGCGAATCCGGGGGCCAGCATAACCGGGCCAAGTTTCCCCCCGTTACAGCGCAACAGTTGCAATTCCACTCCGCTTTTGGTGTGGACTGGCACGGACTGAACCTTTAAATTTGACCCTTCGCGCAATACGTCGCCGTCCTCTGGCATCGGTTTGATCGCAGCCGGATCAGTGGCGGGAAAGTTCTTCATATAGGCAAGGAAGCCACCATAAGTGCGGAAAATCAGCATGCCAAAGAACGTCGCCAACTGCTTGCCATAAAGCAGCGATATACCCAGTTCCATTTTCTTGGCCGCACCCGGGTTCTGCTTGGTCAATTTAGTCAGGATGCTGAATAGAAGGCGGCGCAACAACTGACTGCGCACCGACGCATCGCCCAGTTTGACGTGCAGGTCGTTGGTGGAAACGATATCGTAATACAGGTCTTTGAAAATTTCGGGTGCGGGATCTTTGTCGTAGGTTGCCGCAAAGGTCTTGCCCTGTGCGGTAAGTTGCTGAAGGCCCAGCTTAATGACTCCCTGCGCCACATGGGTGCCAGTGTCGTCCGTGCCTTTCCACATATCCACCGAGAGCGTTGTCAGATCGGTCCACCAATCGGACCCTTGGCGACGTTGCAGGGTTTTTACACCGCGAAAGTAATGCGGATCGGTGCCAGAGCCGTCGTCAGGAACAAGCTGACCGGAATAGATCATCAACCAGGTCTCCACATGCGCCGTGTCTTGTTGCAGCAACTCGAACGTACCGGTGTCCGGCTTGATCTGCATACGCCCGCCGGGCAGCATCGGGCAGATTATTTCACCATCAAGATTTGCCGTGTGGCTTGGCTCTTTCAGAATTTCACCCAAATGCGGGGAAAGGACGTGAAAGTTGGCTGTCATCGCGCCGTCTTTGCGTGTGGCCCCAAGTTTCGCACAAACTTCGTAGGGATTGGAAATCGCACCCGTTGCCTCGGGAAGCGGGGCAGACACCGCACCGGCCATGGTTTCATCAAAGCCTAGCGAAGGCGAAAAATCCCCAACATCTTCCGCCAGATACGAGATGACCCCTTCGAGCCGCTCCAGCAACGATGTTGAGCCGTCGCCTTTCAGTCGCGCGATCACATTATTCAGAACATCCAGAATGTCGTCTATCGCCGGGCCAAGATCATTCTGCATCTCCTTGGCACCAAGGGCGCTCCAGATTTGCAGGTGTGCCGCTTTTTTCTTGAGCCAACCAAGGCCAGAATAGTCATCGATCAATCCGTCAATCAGATCGCGCGCACTTGCCTCGGCGGCGTCGATGTCCGTGTCGATCAAACCGCGAATATGGCTTAACTGTTGCTGAAGCTTCTCAAGCTGTGACAAGGCATTAGTTAGAGCAGGCATTGCCGTATCGGGTGGCGATGCCTCGGTTGGTGCTGTGGGTTTCGGGGCCGACACAACCGGCGCATTTGCGGTGCCGCTCCAGCCCTTATCCTTGATTAAGATGTCCATCGCCCGTTCGGACACGGCGGAAATCGTCAAAAGCGGGTTCAGCCCCAATGACGTCGGCATAACCGACCCATCGCACACATACAGACCATCATGCGTCGCCGTGCCGGTGCCTGTGAACACGGCGCACCGGTCGTTCACCACACCAGTTTCTCCACTGTCGCCCATGCGGCAACCGCCAACGGGGTGCACCGTAATCAGCTTTTGCCCGAATTGCTTTCCCGAGATCGGGTTTTCCAGATAATTGGCCCAGATACCGTCACAGGCATTCCGAATTTTCTGGTTGTCGTTCAAATAGGCCTCTGTGCCGCCAACGCTGGGCCAAGAAAGGGTGACCTTGTCGATCTTTGCATCGAATTTGATAACTCCATCCGCGGAATCATGCGACATCAGCAGAAAATTCTGCGTCCGGCTCAAAGGTCCGGAATAGGCCAGCGTCTCCATATCCGTGCCGCTTTGAAATGCATCACCAATGGATTTGATATCCATCAGATGCATCTGCGCATCCGGGTAGCGGAACAAATCGCCTTCCAGTGCTTCTTCCATGAAAAACGCTGCTGCATAGATCATCGACAAGGCACCCGGCGCGACGCCCTCTTCGATCACCAGCCCCTTTTTGATCGGTTTGCCCGCTTCCATGTCCACCTTGATCACACCTGTAATGCAGGGGCCGGGCATATACTGGGGCGTTTCCCATGTTGGGACATTGGCCCCGGCACCAATGCAATAGACAGGCGCGCGGTCTTCGCTTTTCTTGGCCTGTTTCCAATTGGCATCGAAGCCAAATGCCAACACATCACCATTGCCAGAGAACCCCGCGCCAAGGTTCTTGTCGGACAGTTCCAACCCCGCCGCGTGCGACCGCATGAGGATTTCCGTGCTACCAAGCGTACCGGCCCCCAACACGACGGTAGCAGCCGTAAGCACTATCGGTGCGTTGTCGCTTGGCTTCGACTTGTCCTTAATGGTGACGCTCCACCCTCCACTCTGTGTCTTTAGCACGGTCATCACCTGCGCTTGGGTGGCGATCACCGCGCCGTGCCTGTGGGCGTCCGGCAAATAATTCATCAACGTCGTGTTCTTGGCCCCGTAATTGCAGCCCGAGCAACAGTCCCCGCACATATTACAGGCGGCCTGAGTCACGCCAGCGGCATTTGGGCCGTCTTTGAACGTGACGTTGATCGGCGGGCGTTCAAATTGTGCGCCCATGTATTTTGCCGATGCCTCAAGGGCTTGCAGCTTGTTGGGGTTAAACTGTGGGGGCAGCGGAGTTGATCCCAGCATGGCGCGCGCCACACTGTAATAATGATCAAGCACCCCGTCCTGACGAAACACTGCGGGCCAGCGCGGATCCTGAAATGTGCGCGGATCGGTTTCCAGCGCGACATTGGCATTGATAAGCGACGTCCCACCCAGCCCACAGCCGACAATTACGTTCATGTCTGCGTTGATCCGCAGGTCCAACATGCCGTTACTATCGGGGGTAAGGGCACCGTCAATTGCCGTGGTTATCTGGGTCGCGGCCATCGCCTTGGCCATATTGTCCGGATAATCACCAGGCAGTATTTCGTGCCCGCGTTCCAGCACACAAACACGCTGGCCTGCGCGTGCCAGACGTGCCGCACTGATCCCGCCGCCATAGCCCGAGCCGACCACAATCACATCGAAATGGCTGTCAGGAAGTTCGGACAGCGCGACAGAGATCGGTTCCATCTTGAAAGGGACGGGCTTGATCGGGGCCATGGATACCATCACAGAACTCCTCCGTTATCGCGCGCTGCCGCATCCGCGTCGGCCGACATTTTCAGGATCATCGCCTGCCGGTTCATCAGGTCGTCGGCCACTGCCGTGGAAAAGGTTTCCCAAAGCGGCGCGTGGGCGTCGATTGCCGCCTGAAGCCGTGTCAGCAGTGGGTTTTCGGGCCGGTCGATGTCGGCGCTGACGGCACGCACCTGCGTGGGTTGCCCGTCAACAGGCATCCCGAACAGGCGAATTGCAGCGGTGTTCAGATCCGCGTCGATGAAGACCGCCGAAGCCCCCTCGACCGTACTTAGAAGGGCGGTGTCCAATACCCAACCGCCTGTATTGTAAAGACCAAGTGGCGCGTCGAACCCGTCAACCACGATCTGATCCTCGAACGGTTTGTGCGTATGACCAAATACAAATGTGGTGCGGTCTGGCATGGGGCCGGAAATCTCTTCCTGCATTTGTGGCAACACCGCCTTGGAGAGATAGGATTTCAACGTCTCGATCGTGCCATGAGACAGATGATCGGTATAGGAATAACGCTCTAACTGGCTATAAGCTCCGACCGCGCTCTCGATGATACCAAGGGCGACGATGGACAGACCTTCCTCGATCATCTTGGTCGGGGGCAGATCAAACTTCATGGCGATCGCTTTCGCCAGATGGGCGGCTATCCTTTGCTGGAACTTTGTCGCCTCGGCCCCGGTCAACAGCGAATGGTAGGCGATGGTGACGTCTTTCCCAAGTGCCCCATCGGCCCCGATCGAAGACCAGCCAAAATCAATCCAGTTGCCGTTGTACCGTTCAAGCGATTCGACATCTTCGCCGACATCACTTTTGCCGCTCATGATGGCGATCAATGAGTTCATCATGCGATAAGTTGCTTCAGCGAAATGACCGTGATGCAGCACCACGGCACGATCTCCCGCCGGATTCAGCAATCCCATGTTCGGGTAATATGTCGGCACCACGATATCGCGACCAAAGGGAGCGACCAGTTGTTCGAGTATGCCTGACTTGGGGCAATCTGTGGTCGGCTGGAACGCAGGTGTCACATGACGAAACCCGGCTATCGGTCCGGATTCAGCTCGTCCGTCGAACCGTTCAGCGGTCCACAACGCGTGATCGTGATTGCCGGGAAGAAACACAATGCGGTTGGACAATATCCCTTCGGTCTCATAAATTTCTCCCAGAAAGGCGGTCAGAACTTCGCTGCTTTGGCTTGGCGAAGAAAACGACATGTCCAGCGCATCGCCCAACAATAGTAAATCGGGTGGCACCTGTTCACCCACAAGTGTTTTGAGCGTGGCACCAATGGCCGCACCAAACGTTGCCGCCGTGGCGCTTGTAGCATCAGGGTCGTATCTGAATTGCGCATCCAATGGCGTCAGAACGCTGGATAATGCGCCGGAGTGCATATCTGAAAGGCATACATACAATAAGTTGTCGTTCGGCGTATTCATGCTGACTATTCCTGCGAAAATAGGCGGGGGGAAACAACATCGTCAAAAAAATAATGGATGCATCATACGGCTTTTTGAGGTTATTGCCTAACAAATTCACTTTCCCAACGGAGTGGGCAGATCACTTTTCTGACAAACTGATTGAAATTATTCGAAATTTAACTATCCTGAACTGCGAAAATGCGGGACGGGGGATGCCCTTGCATTTGTTTGTGGGGCATAACGGTTCGGCGTGTACTGTTGCTGCAATGGACCGGTGGAATGACCAGTTTGAAATCCGATGCCGCCCTGTCCGGGCAACGGCGATGGGCGGCGATATTATTCGCGGATGTCGTTGGTTCGACGGCAATCGCCGAGGCAGTCGGTGCCGAGGCGTTTTATGGACTGACTCGCGATCTGATGGGCGAAAGCTGGTCGATCATCGAGAAGTATCACGGGCACACGGTTGAGTTCGGCGGTGATAGCCTGCTGGCAATATTTGGCGCACCGGTGGCGGTTGAAAACGCGTCCTTGAACGCCTGCAAAGCGGCGCTTGAAATTCAGACCTTCATCCACGAGACCGCCGCGCAATTTGAAACCCGGCATGGTTTCCAACCGCAACTGCGAATTGGGTTGTCGGGTGGCATCGTGACAGTTGGCGATCTTTCGATCAACGCCAAGATGCGCCTTAACGTGCTTGGCAGTGCGGTCAATATGGCTTCTCGGATCGAAGGGATCGCGAGCCCGGGCGAAGCTCTGGTTGCCTCCAGCATATTTGATCAGGTTGAGGCATTGGTGCGCGTCGAACCGCTTGGCCTCAAACACCTCAAAGGGTTCGCCGAGCCGGAACCAGTTTACAGGCTTGTCGGTCTCAATGCGGCGGAAAATGCCTTCAAGATGCGTCTGCGGCGCGGAGCGAAGCAGTTCTTCGGGCGCGCGGGCGAGCTTGCTCAACTGGTTGCCTGGGCCCGCCATGACCCCGACGCGCCAACTTCGGTCGAGATTGTTGGCCACGCTGGAATTGGCAAATCCCGTTTGCTGTATGAATTGGGCCATTCGCTTGATGGCAAGGTAACTTTGCTTAGCGGCAATTGCGATAACGCCAGCAGCACCTATGCGTTCCACCCGCTGATCGGTTTGACGCGCGAATATCTGGGCTGGTCGTTCGGTAGTTCGCGGGAGGCGCTGAAAGAAGTCATCGCTCAGAAATTCGCGCCTGAACTGGCAGGGGTGGATACTTTCGTGGACCTGATTGCGGGAATCGCATCCGAAGCGGCGGATACCGACCGCGAGAATGCGCTGGAAATCAGGGAAGGGCTATCACGAGTGCTACGGGCACTCTCGGAAGATACGGCGGTCGCGCTGGTGATCGAAGACATCCACTGGATCGATCCTGCCAGCACAAAACTGTTGAAGGAAGCAATGAAACGTGGAGAGTTGCGCGCGCTTTTCACCCGCCGGCCTACCGTTACGCCCGACGTGACAGCAAGCGATCAGGTGGGCTCGATCTTGTTGGAACCGCTTGAACGCGCCCATCTGGGTGGCGTCATCACCTCGATCCTTGGGGTCGAACAGGTGCCGGACACGCTGTTGGAATTCATCGTGCAGGCAAGCAACGGGATGCCACTGTTTGCCGAAGAGGTCGTGCAGTTCCTGCGTCGTGACGGCCAGATCACCATAGAAAACGGGCGCGTTGTTTTCTATGTTAAGGAAGGCGCGCTTATCGAAGCAGGTAATCTGCAACACCTGATCCTCAGTGCATTTGACACCTTGTCGGAAGATGCACAGCGTTGTCTTGAACTTGCGGCCACCAAGGGGCGACGGTTCAGCCTGCGG
>JBLINN010000017.1:0-25477 GCA_047639325.1 Paracoccaceae bacterium
GCGCGGACGCGATGCCGTGCAGATTGGTCATCCGTTCCCGGACAGATTGCGCGCGGCGTTTGGACAGGGCGATATTCTCGGTCAGTGAACCAACGCTGTCGGTATGCCCCACCAGCGCAATCTTGTAACTGGGGTTATCCGTCAGAAACCGGGCCAGATCCGTGAGCGTCGCAAAGGGCCCCGCCCCCAACCGCGACAATCCTGTCGGAAAAACCAGATCGCCCAGCACCACATGGCCGTCGCTTTGCAGCGCCTCGGCCAATCCCGACCCTTCGCTCGCCACGGGTGACGGCGGGGTTTGGTCTGGGCGGCTGCGCGGACGGACAATAAACGGTTTTTTCTGCTCAGACCCAACGCGGATCACCTGCACGTAAACCGCACTGCGGCTGCGGCTGATCAGCAGGCTAAGGGCTTCGTCATCGCCGCGCAGCGCGGACAAAAAGCGGTAATTCCGGATGTCCACATACATGTCCGGTGCCGGCACAACTTCGGTACCAAAGCGGAAATCAAAGCGGCCACAGCTTTGATCCCGGCACGCAAACACAATATCGAACCCGGCCTCTTTGATCTGGTCGCGCAATGGCGCCAGCACCTGCAACGGCGTCAGCGAGGCCGAGTCGATCTGCCATGTTTGCCGTTCAACCCGGCCCTCAAAAACCTGCACCGGCACCACATCACCGTCAAAGGCCCCCACCGGCAACGCATAGCTGTCCAGCGGGCTGGTGCGGTCGGCCAGTTGCCGGGACCCTGACGGCAGGCTCAGCGCATCTTCGGCCCACGCGACAGCTCCCAAAACCGCATAAACGGCGCAAAGGACACAAAAAACGAGGCGGTGCAGGGTCATCTAGGCGGGATCATCCGGGCCAGTTATCTTGCTTGCGAGTGATACTCGTCATTGGGTTTCATGCCCGTGGCGCTGGCCACCCGATTGGACATGTTATAAAATCCGGCGACATTGGCGATGTCAAAGATATCACGATCGCTGAACCCGACATCGCGCAAATGCTGACGGTCCGGTTCTTCGATGGCGGCGCTGGCCTTGGTGATTTTGTCAGCAAAATCCAGCATCGCGCGTTGCCGCGCATCCAGCGGTGCCACCCGGTAATTCATCACCAGCATCTCGCCCAGCATCGGATTTCCCGACAATTGCCGCACAGCGGCCCCGTGTGAGGCCAGACAATAATAACAGCTGTTGATCGACGAAACGACCACGGCAATCATCTCACGTTCCAGTTTGCTAAGGCCGCTGTCGGCCAGCATGATGTCGTTGTAAAACGTGGTGAACGCGTTCAGTTTGTCGATGTCAAAGGCGTTGGCCAGCAGCACATTGGGGATCATCCCCAGCTTTTCGGTGCAGATATCGAAATATTTCTGCGTCTTCTCGGGCAGCGGGTCGGCAATCGGCAAATCAAGGGCGGTGGGGTGGTTTGGCGGGGTCATTTCGGGTCTTTCTCTGTTGGCATGTGGCGATAATGGTACTGTCCCACAACACACATGCCGAGGGAAGAATATAGCGCGTTGGCACCGGTATTGACCTGCGTGCAGAACACAGCCAGTTGCTGTGCGCCCTGCTGCTCGGCCCAAATCGCGGCGGCGCGCATGAACCAGCGGCCCATACCCTGTTTGCGCTGATGCGGCAGAATTTCAACCGCATGCACCATGGCAATGCCGTCATGGATCGCCGCAAAGGCGGCCCCGGCGGGTTGCTCGCGGTGGCGGCCCAGAAACCCGGTTTTGGCCCCCTTTGCGCGGTCCATCACCGCCAGCCGCGCCGGGCCAATGCCCCCGGCGGCCCAGATTTCACGCATCAAGGCCAGCGGTTCCCAGATATTAAACACGGTCACCCGTGGGATCGCCAGATCGGTCAGGTGACCCACCGGACAGGAATACAGAACCACCGGGTCCAGAATGGCGTAACCGCGCGCCGCCAGCAGCGCATCCAACGCCTCGTCCCCCGGGCGGATCATAAACAGCGGTTTCTGGTCCAGCTCGGCCATGCCAGCCTCGGCATCTTCAATATCGGCGTCGCTGACCGCGCCATTGGCGGTCGCCGCCGACACCCGGCTGCCGCCCCCCAAACCCTGACGCAGGGTCCACGGGCCGCGCTGAAACCTGCGCGCGGCAGGCCATGTGCCATCAATCGCTTCGAAATATTGCGTAAGCGGTTTGGTCACAGATCAATCTCTTTTGCCAGCCGCGCCATAGCCGCGCCAACCCGCGCGCCATCGCTGCCCCGCACCACGATATTGGCGCCATAGACGCCGTCTTTCTGGAACGGGTAACAGCCGATCGACAGGTCGGAAAACGCCGCCGCCAGTTCCGCCAGCGGCGCAGCGATATCGCCTTCGCCGCGAAACACCCGCAGGCTTTGCGACAACAGCGGTTCGCCCCCGGTCAGGGTTGGCAAAACACTGGCCACCATGGCGCAGAACACCGCAGGCACCCCGGCCATCACATGCACATTGTTCAGGGTGAACCCCGGTGCCACCGACACCGGATTGTCGATCAACGTCGCGCCTTTGGGAATGCGCGCCATACGCAGGCGCGCCTGGTTCAATTCCATACCCGAGCGGTCGTAATGCGCCTGCAACAACGCCCGCGCATCGTCGCGCACGTCAATCGACGCACCAAAGGCGGCGGCGATGCAGTCGGCGGTGATGTCGTCATGGGTCGGCCCGATGCCGCCGCTGGTGAACACATGGTCATAAGTGCGTGACAAGGCCTGGGTGGCGGCGGTAATTGCGGCAGGGTGATCGCTGACCACCCGCACCTCGGTCAGGTCGATGCCATGTTTGGTCAGTTCCTGCGCCAGGAAATACATGTTGGCATCACGGGTGCGCCCCGACAGGATTTCATCCCCGATCACCAGCATTGCAGCGGTTGGATTGGCCATGACATACCCCTCTTGATCGACCTTGCGGGCAGGTATAGGCCGGTCCCATGCGCTTTCAAACCCCCCTTGTTCCCGCCCGGCTGATACGTCGCTACAAACGCTTTCTGGCGGATTGCCGGCTGGAGGACGGGCAAGAGATAACCGCCCATTGCGCCAATCCGGGGTCGATGATGGGGCTGGCGGAACCGGATATGAAAATATGGCTGGAACCCAATGACGACCCCAAGAAAAAGCTGCGCTATGGCTGGCGGCTGGTCGATCATGAAAACGGCCATTTCACCGGGGTCGACACATCCGTACCCAACCGCGCGCTTAAGGCAGCGCTTGAAGCGCGCCAGGTTCCCGGGTTGAACCAGTTCGACACGTTGCGCGCCGAGGTGCCTTATGGCGAAAACAGCCGGGTGGATTTCCTGCTGAGTGATGCCAAAGGCCAGATCTGGGTCGAGGTCAAATCCGTGACCCTGTCGCGCCAGCCCGGGTTGGCCGAATTTCCCGACAGCGTCACCAAGCGCGGCACAAAGCACATGCAGGAGTTGGCCCGCATGGTGGGTCAGGGCGACCGCGCGGTGATCCTGTACCTTGTGCAGCGCACCGATTGTGACCGGGTCAGCATCGCAGGCGACATCGACCCAACCTACGCCGAGGCCGTGCGTCTGGCGGTGGCCGCAGGTGTCCAGGTTCTAGCGCTGGATTGCCACATTGATCCAACAGGGGTTCAGCCCGGCAAGGCGCTGCCATTCAACGCCCCCTGACGGACGCTATTCCGGGGCGGCCAGGGTGATCGCCGGGTCATAGGTATAGATCATCACCGTCAGATCGGTGCCCGGCTCTGGCTGATAATGCGCGAAATTGCCGGTCTGCTCCTGGCGCATCAGCCGATTGCTGGCGGGATCTATGTAGATCGTGTTCAGGCTGCCAAAATAGGTGCCATCATCGTTTGGACCGGTCTGCGTCTTATAGCGATAGGCGGTCATGTCCTCGCCCCCCAGCGGCACGACCCCCAGACATTCCGCGTCAGACACATTCGCGGCCAACTGGTCCCGGTTGTGCTTGTGAAAACCCATCAGGTCTTCGGGCAGGCTGCTTGGCGTCTCGATCCAGGGCCCGTCGGGGCGCGACTTGGTCCAAGTGTTTCTGCCGATGGCAAGGGTTGTCATGCCCGTCGTCATCTCGGTCATCGACCGCATCGGCGTGTCAAACGTGACGACATAGCGATAGCGCGGTGACCCATCGGCGGCGGTAACAGAATTTTCATAGCGGTAGGGTGGCTGCACAAGGGGGTCAAGCGGACCGCCGTCGAACAGCGCGACAATCTCGTCGCGGCAATCGGCGGTGGCGGCAAATGGCAGAAGGCAAAGCAATAGGATCAGGCGCATGGCAGCTCTCAAACTCGGTTACAAATCCACAATCGACAGGCGGAACCTTAGCGCGCCCGCCGCTTGTGGCGCAATTCCCCAAAACGCCTGCGGCTTGACAGCCTCTGGTGCTTTTTGCAAAGGCGCATTACATATCCGTCAACACCCCGACGATGGAGCCTGCAGGTGACTAATGAACTTCGTGGCCGCCTGACCAAGGACGGCATTCGCATCTATGAGACGTCCGATTTTGCGGGCATGCATGTCGCCGGGGCACTGGCGGCCAGCATTCTGGACGATATCACGCCGCATGTGTTTGTCGGCCAGGCGACCGAGGCCATCGACAAGGCGATCAACGACATGGTCGACGCGGCCGAGGCAAAGTCGGCCACGATTGGCTATAAAGGCTATCAGCATGCCAGCTGTATTTCGGTCAATCACGTGGTCTGTCACGGCATCCCCAGCACCAAGACGCTGAAAGAAGGCGATATCCTGAACATCGACGTAACGGTGATTGTCGATGGCTGGTTCGGCGATACCAGCCGGATGTATGTGGCCGGAAAACTGCCGCGCAAGGCCGAGCGCCTGATCCAGGTGACCCATGACGCCCTGATGAAGGGCATAGAGGTGGTCAAACCCGGAAATACATTCGGCGATATCGGCCACGCGATTCAGGCCTATGTCGAGGCGCACAGGATGAGCGTGGTGCGCGATTTCTGCGGTCACGGGCTGGGCCGGGTGTTTCACGCGCCGCCCAATGTGCTGCATTATGGCCGTCCGGGCACCGGCGCAAAGCTGGAAGAGGGTATGTTCTTTACCATCGAACCGATGGTTAATCTGGGCCGCTCCGAAACCAAGACCCTGTCGGATGACTGGACGGCTGTGACCCGTGACAAATCGCTGTCGGCGCAGTTTGAACATTCCATTGGGGTCACGGCGGACGGGTTTGATATCTTTACCCTGTCACCTGCTGGCCGGTTCCATCCCACTTACGTGGAATAAGCGGACGGTTTTCCCCGTATCGAAAGAAACCTTTCCCGAACACTTCATTGAAGCTTTTACAACCTGGTGAGGGACCTCTGGCGCGGGTCGCAAAGCGGCCCGGGCGCCGCCCTCTGTTGTACCAAGCCTTTCAGGGCGTCAGTATTTCTGGCTCCTCACCCTCTGGTACCCACATCAAGGTTATATGTGTATCGCCATAGCGGCGACTGCCCTGCACCTGAAACCCCTTGGGTGCTTGCATCGGCGCGCTTTCTTCCCAGACGATCAACGCGCCCGGGGCCAGCCATCCACCGGCCTGTGCAGCCTCTAACGCCTTACCCCCGACCCCTTTGCCATAGGGCGGATCAAGGAACACCAGATCATAGGGCGCGCCTGTACAGGCCCCCAATCGCGTGGCATCGCGGCGGATCAGGTCGGTCTGCGCGCCGCTTTGTGTCAGCTCGATATTCTTGCGGATCAATCCCTGCGCCACCCGCCCGTCATCAACGAATGTTACATGGGCCGCGCCGCGCGACAGCGCCTCTAGCCCCAGCGCGCCAGTGCCCGCAAACAGGTCCAACACCCTCGCATCGGGGATCACTGCCAGATGGGTCAACACGCTGAACAGGCTTTCGCGCACCCGGTCGGTGGTGGGGCGCAAATGCCCGCCCTTGTCGCCTTTACCGATAGCGGCCAAGGCGCGCCCGCGAAACTGCCCCGCAATAATCCTCACCCGCGCAGCAGCGCCTTAAGGTCGCTGTCTGGGTCGGCAATCACCATCGGATCAGGCGATTTTCCCGCCTCAATCAGCCGCTTGCCGATCATATAGGCGCGTGGATCGTTCATCGCATCCACCGCCAGCAGGATATCACCCCGGTAATACCAGAACGAGGCAGTTTGCCCGTTCCCCTGCCGCGAGACGATCCGGTCATAACCGGTATTCAACCCGGCGATTTGCAGTTTGACGTCATACTGATCCGACCAGAACCAGGGTTTCGCCACATAGGCCAGATCGCCGCCCAGCATGTTCCCGGCCACACATTCCGCCTGATCAATCGCGTTGGGTACGCTTTCCAGCCTGATCCGCCCGTCCTTATAAGGGAAACACGCGCAATCGCCCGCCGCCCAGATCGCCGGATCAGAGGTGCGGCCCTGCGCGTCGACCTCGATCCCGTTGTTCAGCACCAGCCCGGCAAGTTCTGCCAACCCGGTGGCCGGCATGATCCCCACACCGGCAATCACAAAATCAACCGCCAGTTCGGTGCCATCGCTTAACACAGCCCCCGTTACCTTGCCGTTGCTGCCCAGCAACCGGTCCAGCCCAACGCCTTCGCGGATATCGACGCCGTGCCCGCTGTGCAAAGCGCGGAAATAATCGCTGGTCTCGGGCGCGGCGACCCGTTGCAGGATGCGGTCGGCCATTTCCACCAACACAACCCCGACACCTTTCTTGGATGCCACCGCTGCCGCCTCTAGCCCGATATAACCGCCGCCGACAATCAGCGCCTTGGCCCCCGGCACCACGGCAGGCGCCATCGCATCGACATCCGCCAGACCGCGCACCACAAACACCCCGTCCAGATCGCCGCCGATTGCAGCAGGCAGGCGGCGTGGGTCTGACCCGGTGGTCAACGCCAATTGGTCATAGGCAATCACTTCGCCCCCCAGCGTCAACGTCTTGGCCGCCGGATCAATCGCCGTGACCGGCTGACCCAGCCTGACGGTGATGTTCTGATCGTCGTAAAATTTCGCGGGCCGCAGAAACAGCCGTTCCAACGCCATGTCGCCCAGCAGATAAGCCTTGGACAATGGCGGGCGCTGATAGGGCAGAACCGGTTCGGCGCCAATCAGGGTAATATCGCCGTCAAACCCATCCTTGCGCAGCTTTGCCACCAATGACGATCCCGC
This sequence comes from Paracoccaceae bacterium, assembly GCA_047639325.1. GTDB lineage: Bacteria > Pseudomonadota > Alphaproteobacteria > Rhodobacterales > Rhodobacteraceae > NVQY01. The sequence goes on from JBLINN010000017.1 coordinate 7,138, forward strand.
CTGCCCGGCCCCGATCACAACAATATGGGTCATACCCTGGATTCCTTCACGAATTTGATGGTCAACTCTGGTCAGAAACCTATATCCCAAAGCAGCCAACAAGAGCAATTCCAGGAGAGGATTCACATGACCATTTCAACCGGAGACACCCTGCCCGCGGTAACATTGGTCCAGATGGGCAAAGCCGGCCCAGAGCCAGTGTCGCTGGCGGAAAAGACCGCAGGACGCAAGGTTGTGATCTTTGCCGTGCCCGGGGCCTTTACCCCGACCTGCCATTCGGCCCACGTGCCCAGCTTTATCCGCACCAAGGACCAGTTCGATGCCAAAGGCGTCGATGAAATCATCTGCCTGTCGGTCAACGACCCCTTCGTGATGCAAGCCTGGAGCGAGTCGACAGGTGCAGGGGCTGCCGGGATCACCATGCTGTCGGACCCCGAAAGCACGTTCACAACCACAATCGGCATGAATTTTGATGCCGCCCCCGCCGGGCTGATGGCCCGGTCGATCCGCTATGCGATGCTGGTCGAAGACAATATTGTGTCGATCCTGCAAACCGAAGAAGGCCCCGGCGTCTGCGAAGCAACCGCTGGCGAAGGTCTGCTGGCCGTGATGTAATCCTGTGCGGTCCGGCACTGCCGGACCGCCTGTTCACTCGACCTTTGACTCAGACCAAACTGTCCAGCTTGCGCGCCAGCTTGGCGTCCAGCGCGCTAAGCCCGCCCAGATCATGCGTGGTCAGCACCACGTCTACCGTCTTGTAGACATTGGACCATTCCGGGTGGTGATCCCACTTTTCCGCCCAGATTGCCGCGCGGGTCATCCAGCCAAACGCCTCGATAAAATTATTAAACACAAAGGTCTTGGCGATGGCGTCGCGCCCGTTCACCTCTTGCCAGCCGGTCTGGCGCAGCGGGTCCAGCAGCAGGGTGCGGGCCTCTTCTGATAGCAATTCACTCATTCCTGTTCCTCCGTCTTGGTATTCCTGAAAGGTCCGTATTCGGTCAGAACCTCGATTTCTTCGGCAACGGCGGCGGCTTCGGCCTTTAGATACTGGGCAATTGCCTTGGCAAAGCCCGGATCGCCTACCCAGTGCAGGCTGTGGATTTGGGTTGGCAGATAGCCGCGTGCCAGCTTGTGTTCCCCCTGCGCACCCGCCTCGACCCGGGACAAGCCGCGTTCGATGGCCAGATCAATCGCGCGATAGTAACACAGTTCGAAATGCAAACACGGATGATCCTGAACACAGCCCCAATACCGGCCATAAAGCGCATCGCGCCCAATGAAATTTAGCGCGCCCGCCACCCATTGGCCGTCTATTTCAGCCAGAACCAGCGCAATATCATCGCGCAGATCCGCCTGCGCCAGATCAAAAAACGCCCGTGTCAGATAAGGGGAGCCCCATTTGCGCGCGCCAGTGTCCTGATAAAACACCCAGAACGCATCCCAATGTTCCGGCTTTAGATCATCGCCGGTGAACATGTGAATGGTGCCGCCAAAATCATTGGCCTTCGCCCGTTCCTTGCGGATATTTTTACGCTTGCGCGATGACAGGCTGGCCAGAAACCCGTCAAAATCATTGTAGCCGTTGTTCAGCCAGTGAAATTGCTGCGTGGTGCGCCCCATCAGGCCCATCTGCTGCCCGGCCTCGGATTCGCCTTCGGTGCAAAAGGTGATGTGCAACGATGACACATCATTGTCCGACGCCAGCTGCACTGCCCCCTGCACCAACGCCGACTGGCCGGTTTCTTCGTACCCCGGACGCACCAGAAACCGCCGCCCGGTGGCGGGGGTAAAGGGCACGGCGATCTGCAGTTTAGGGTAATAATTCCGCCCCGCACTTTCCAGCGCATGTGCCCAGTTGTGATCAAAGATATATTCGCCCTGGCTGTGCGATTTCACATATAGCGGCGCGCAGGCAATCAGCTGCCCATCCAGATAGGCCGTCAGATATTGCGGCTGCCAACCGGTGCCCTGGCCCACCGATCCGCTGTCTTCCAGCGCTTTCAAAAAGCGATAGGTGGTGAACGGGTCGTTTGGCGGGCCGCCATCTGCGGCCTCGGGGCAGGCGCAACTGTCCCAATCGGCGGCCGCGATCTGCGACAGCGTGTTCAGAACCTGAATTTCGATCTGTGCCTGGTCCATTCCCCACCCGTTTCTAACGGTCAACACGCCCCAACGTAGGGTGTGCATTTTGCGCACCATTCGCCCGCACCAGTTGTAGTATCTGTGGGTGAGCCGCCCCGGATCAAGCCGGAAACGTCGGTCGGTAGCCTTCGAAGGTAATATTGTCGGCGTATTTACGCGCGTCTGCCTCGGCCTCGGGCGATCGCACCGTCCAGCACAGAACCGGCACACCTGCGGCCCGCAACGCCTGAACGCGGGGGCGGGTCAGGTCGTGGATCTCGTGGCTGATGAACCCGGCGCGCACCCTGTCAAAATCGGGGATCTCGCGCAGGCGGTCGCAAGTGGCCGCAGACAGCTGCACGTTAGACGCCACGTAGCTTTCGGTAACCAACCCGCGTGGCAGATCAGGCGCCAGCCGGGCCAGTTCAGCCACGCTGTGCGGGTTGAACGACATCACCGCCACCGGACCCTGATATCCGTCCAGTGCCGCCACCGTGGCCGCGTCCAGCGCGCCGATATCCGGCCCCATACCGCCATCCTGATCCTTCAGCTCGACCAGCAGCGGCACTTTTCCCGCCACCAATTCCAGCACCTCGGCCAATGTCGGAATAGTTTCGCCATCGCCATGCAACAGCGCCACCTGTGTCGCCTCGGCAGCCGTGCGCTGACGGATAGCCCCCGCCTGGCCGGTCAGGCGGGCCATGTCATAGTCGTGGAACACCAGCGCCTGCCCGTCACTGGACAATTGCAGATCAATCTCGATCCCATAGCCCGCAGCAATCGCCGCGCGCATCGCCGCACGGCTGTTTTCCGGGCGTCCCTGCCCGGACGCATGCAGCGCCCGGTGGGCGATGGGTATCCGGCAAAAATCCTCGGGTAGCGCAGGGATCATCGGATTTGAAAGATGCCCTCGATCTCAACCGCGACGCCCAGCGGCAGAGACGCTGCCGACACGGCCGAGCGGGCATGGCGCCCGGCTTCGCCCAGCGCTTCGACCAGAAAATCCGACGCGCCGTTGATCACCTGTGGCTGATTGGTGAAATCGACGGTGGAATTGACAAACCCGGTCAGCTTGACCACCCGCACCAGCCGGCTTAGATCGCCACCACATGCGGCCCGCGCCTGTGCCAGCAAGCTGATCGCGCAGCGCCGCGCCGCAGCGGCCCCGGCCTCGACATCAACAGTATCGCCCAGCTTACCAAGGATCAGGCCGTTTTCATCCGACGAAATCTGACCCGAGACATAGACAATGTCGCCCACCTGCACAAAAGGCACATAATTGGCCGCAGGGGCCGGGGCGTCGGGCAGGATAACGCCCATTTCGGCCAACTTGTTTTCGATGCTCATGTGTGCGTCCTTCCAAAAGCGGGGTTTGGCCGGACGCTAGCCGGGATGGCGCGCCGCGAAAAGCCCATTTTCAGGTTTCGCGAAACGCCTTGTTGAAATAATCGGCCAAAGGCTTGATCAGATAGGCCATCGGCGAGCGGTCGCGGGTGCGGATATAGGTTTCGACCGGCATGCCGGGGATCAGCACCGTACCATCCGGCAATTTGGCCATTTCGCCTTCGTTCAGAATGATTTCCGCCCGGTAGAAAGATACCTGTCCAGACTGATCTTCAAAGGCGTCCGCCGAGATTTGGGTGACTGTGCCAAACAATTCCGGGGTCTGGCGCTGATCCAGTGCGGAAAACCGCATCGTGACGTTCTGACCTAGGAAAATCTTGTCGATATGGATGATTTCGATCCGTGCAGCGATCACCAGCGGGCGATCCTGCGGCACCAGATACAGCACCGGATCCGCCGGGCGAATCACTGATCGCGGCGTGTGCACCTGCATCCCATAGACGATGCCAGACACCGGCGCGGTGATATCCAACCGCTCCAGACGCTGCTGCAGTGACCGGCGTTGTTCGGCCAGTTCCAGTTCGCGGTATTGCAGATCCCGCAGGCGGGTGATCGCGTCTTCGCGCCGCTTGGTGCCCAGTTTCAGAACTTCGATGTCGATTTCGGTGATGCGGCCTTCGGCCTGGGCCTCGTTTGCGGCCAGCTCGCCGATCGATCCCTCCAGGTTGGCAACGTTGCGTTGCAGGCTCAGCACCCGCGACGCCTGCGCCAACCCCCTGTCCAGCAGGGTTTGCTGGCTTTCCAGCTCTTCGTTGATCAGCTCCAGCTGGCGCGCCAGCGAGTTTTGTTGCGCCTTGATCCCGCCGATCTGGCTGCGGATCTGACCACGGCGTTTTTCCAGCTGCTCGGTCTCACGCGCCACGGATTCTCGGCGCGCCAGAAACAGCCGCTGCTGGCCTGCCAGCAAATCAGCTACTTCGATCTGCTGCGCCGCGATCTCCAGCAATTCGGGGTCAAAGGTGATGGTTTCGGTGGTGTCACGCTCGGCCTCCAGCCGACCACGGCGGGCCATCAGTTCAAACAGCTGGCCCTCGATAATCACCTGTTGCGACCGCAACAGTGTTGAATCCAGCCGGATCAGCGGTTGGCCCACTTTGACAGTGTCGCCTTCCTGCACCAGTATTTCAGACACCACGCCGCCATCAAGATGCTGGACGATCTGGCGGTTCTGGTCGACCTCAAGCTTGCCGCTGGCCACGATGGCCCCGGCAATGTTCGACACAACCGCCCAGGTGCCAAAGCCCCCGACCAGTACCAGCAATCCAAAAAGCCCGAACAGAACCGGGCCGCGGGCTGACCATGTGCGATCTTTCACTGGACCCCTCCCATCACCGACGAGCTTTGCAATTGTTCATGATTTGAGACCATTTCGCGCAGGACCTTGTCTTTGGGGCCAAAGGCGGAACGGGTGCCGTGATCAAGCACCAGCAGCGTGTCGCATTCCTGAATGGCCGCCGGGCGGTGTGCCATGATCAGCACCGATTTCCCGTGCTCTTTCAGCAAGCGGATCGCCTGATTCAGCGCCATCGAGCCTTCGTTGTCGAGGTTCGAGTTCGGCTCGTCCAGAATAACAATCATCGGGTCATCATACATCGCCCGCGCCAGCGCGATACGTTGCATCTGACCACCGGACAGGCGCCCGCCCCCGGCGGTGACGCGGGTGTCATAGCCATCAGGCAGTTCGACAATCATGTCATGCGCGGCGGCCATCTTGGCGGCGGCCACCACCTTTTCACTGTCGGGCTGCTGGTTCAGCCGCGCGATGTTCTGGGCAATGGTGCCGTCAAACAGCTGCACCCGCTGCGGCAGATAGCCGATATGCTGCCCCAGCACGTCTGCCGAATATTGATCCAATGCGGCACCATCCAGGCGTATCGTGCCGCCCGCAGGCCGCCACACGCCGGTCAGGGCGCGGGCCAGCGTGGATTTGCCGGACCCCGACGGGCCGATCACCCCAACCGCCTGCCCCGGTTCAACGCGAAAAGAGACGGTGCGCAGCTGCGCACGGGTATCGCCCGGCGGCACCACGGTCAGCGATTGCACGTCCAGCTTGGCGCGCGGTTTGGGCAATTCGGTGCGATCCGACTCGGGCGGGGTTTTTTCCAGCAGGTCGCTGAGGCTGTTCCAGCCTTTCGAGGCGCGCTGTACCAGCGGCCATTGGCCGATGATCATCTCAATCGGGGCCAGGGCACGACCCAGCAGGATTGACGCGGCGATCATTGCGCCAGGCGTCACCTCGCCCAGCAGCACCAGATAGGCGCCAAGGCCCAGCATCGCCGATTGCAGGAACAGGCGCAGCGTTTTGGTCATGGCGGAAAACGTGCCGCTGACATCGCTGGCGCCAACGCTTTGCACCAGCGATGTATCGCGCGCGCCTTTCCAGCGCAGGAAGGCCGCGCCGCGCATGCCCATCGACTGGATCATCTCGGCCTCGGTGCGGATTTCTTCGGACATCAGACCAGCGCGATGCGACGCGATATTGGCCTGCATCACCGGGCCGCGCGAAAATAGCTGATTGAACAGGGTGATAACGATCAGAATTGCGCCCCCCGCCATCGCCAAAAACCCCAGCCAGGGGTGAAACAGCATGATCCCGGCCAGAAAGATTGGCGTCCACGGCAGATCGAAGACAGACATCAGCACCGGCGAGGCAATCAGCCGCTGCACCGATTCCAGATCCGACAGGCCGGTTTGTGCCGACGGATCAGGCGCCACGGCAGAGCGGCGGATCATCGCATCAAACACCCGGTGATCCAGCGCTGCCTGAAACCGCGCCCCGACCCGCGCCATGATACGCCCGCGCGAATAGTCCAGAATGCCCATCACACCGTAAAGGAATGCCACCAACAGCGTCAACGCCACCAGCGTCGCCTCGGACCGGCTGCCCAGTACGCGGTCATAGACCTGCAACATATAAATCGGGCCGGTCAGCATCAGCATGTTGGCAAAAAAGCTGAAGATACCGACAGTCCAGTATAAACTGCGGCTTTGCATTCTTGCGCTGACCAATTCCTCGCGGCCGGGTTTTGGATGTCCTGGTGTCATAATCTACTTCTTTTAAAATCCGGATGCGTACAGACTTGCCTTATGGCATGATCGTGCGCAGTTAAAGGATAGTCTGTTTCATAACCGCCACAATTGATTTAAGGGAAGGCTGATAACCTGTGATCCGCGCAGAAATTGTTTATGTGTGCCCCACAGCGACCAGACCCGGATGAGTTATTGGATTCGACCTTTATGCGATTGACGCAGCGACAATTTTCCACTGCCTGTGCGTTGATCCTGACGGGGATGCTGTCGGCCTGCGCGCAGTCGGGCCCGAACCAGATTGCCCCCAACGGGGTGAATGACCCCTATGAAAGCGCAAACCGCAAGGTGCACGCCCTGAATATCGAGGTGGACCGGCTGTTGTTCCGGCCCGCGTCCAAGGGCTATGTCAGCATTATTCCGGAACCGTTTGTCACCAGCTTTACCAATTTCTCGGAAAACCTGTCGATGCCCAGCAATATGGTGGATGCCTTATTGCAGGGGGATGTAAAAACCGCTTTCCACGCGCTGGTACGGTTTACCATCAACACCACCGTTGGCTTTGCCGGACTGGCCGATCCGGCCACGACGTTTGAGATTCCGCAGGTCGACACCGATTTTGGCGAAGTCCTGCATGTCTGGGGCTTTGCCGAGGGGCCGTATATCGAACTGCCGCTTCTGGGCCCGTCAAACCAACGCGATTCAATCGGGGTGTTTGTTGACCTGTTTACCAGCCCACTAACATTTTCGCCTGTCAGGCCGGTCGACAATATTGGTGTCTGGGCCGAGTTGCTGGAGCGGATGGGCGACCGGGGGAATTACTCGGACACAATCGATTCAATTTTGTACGAAAGTGCCGATAGTTACGCCCAAGCACGGGTAATTTACCTGCAAAACCGCCGCTTTGAGCTGGCAGGGGACGATGAGGATGCCTATCTTGGGTTCTACGATGATCCCTATGCTGACCCCTACGAGGACCCCTATGCCGATTAATTTTCAGTTCCGTCGCATGTTTGTGACCACCGCCCTTGTTGCCCCCTTGCTGGCGGCGCTACCGATGCCCGCCCTTGCGCTGACCGAAAGCGGGGCGCGTGGGCTGGTGGATAATCTGGTGGGCGAAATCAACAAGGTGATTGTGTCGACCGGTTCAGATAGCGCGAAGGTCCGCGAGTTCGAGAAGATATTTGTGCGCTATGCCGATGTGGCAATTATGGCGCGCTACGCAATCGGTGTGGATGCGCGCCGGGCCAGCAAATCGCAGATGCGGTCATTTACCACAGCCTTTCAGGGCTATATCTCGCGTAAATACGGCAAGCGGTTCCGCGAATTTGTCGGCGGGCGGATCGAGGTCAAAACCTCACGCAAGATCAAGGCCGGGTACGAGATTCGCAGCACCGCCTATCTAAGCGGGCAGTCGCCGTTTGATGTGACGTTTCTGGTGTCGGACAAATCCGGCAAGGACAAATTCTTCAACATGTATATCGAAGGCGTCAATCTGCTGCTGACCGAGCGCACAGAGATTGGCGCGATGCTGGACAAGCGTAAAGGTGACATCGACAAGATGATCGCCGATCTGTCAAAGCTGAGCTGATCAGGTAGCGCGCCGTATCAAAGCGGTTTGGGGGCCAGCCCCCGCCGCCGTTGGCGCCCCCCCTAGGATATTTAGGGCCTGTCGCGTTTCATCGGATTCAGGCATTCATTTGCCGGGGTGAGGCAGCGTTTTTGCAGCACAACGCGTCCCACCCGGCAAATGAATTCGATCTAATGCGACACGCTCAGCAACCAGAAAAAGCATGGGCGCTGTCGCTAACGATTGGTTGGTTTGGATGGTTTTCCGCTGCCGCCATCGCCACCAAAGATGTCCTTGAGCACCTGATTGACCGCCGAGCCCAGCGATCCGTCGCCTTTGCGTTTGCGATCCGGTTGTTTGACCTGGGTGCTGGGGATCGGTGGGCGCATCGGTAATGGCGTGGGCGTCATGCCCTCGGTCACCCGGATCATCGTTTCGTGCCAGATTTCGGCGGGCAGGCCGCCGCCGGTCACGCCCTTTAGCGGGGTGTTGTCGTCATAGCCCATCCAGACGCCTGTGACATAATCCGCTGTAAACCCGACAAACCAGGCATCGCGCGCCGCCTGGGTCGTGCCGGTCTTGCCTGCGGCCTGCCATCCTGGCAGGGCGGCGCGGCGGCCGGACCCTTCGGTGACCACTTTTTCCATCATATAGATCAGTTGTTCTGCCGCTTCGGTACGAATCACCCGTTCGCCGATGCCGCCCCCTGCGCCCATCAGCGGGGTGCTGTCGCCCAGCAGGTGCAGTTCAATCAACCCATAAGGCGTGACCGAAGAGCCGCCGTTCAAAATACCGGCATAGGCACCGGTCATGTCGATCAGCGTGCTTTCTGATGCGCCCAGCGCCAGCGCCGGGCCAAGCGCCAGGTCGCCGTCGATCCCGAACTGCGCGGCCACTTTGCGCACCAGTTTGCGCCCCGATTTTTCCGACACTTTGACCGCCGGGATATTCAGCGAGTCCTTCAGCGCCCGGGTCAGCGTCACTTCGCCGTAATGTTTGTTGGTATAATTCTTCGGGCACCATTGCCCCGAACCGGGGATAATCATGCAAAAGGGCGCGTCCAGCACGGTATCATTGGGCGACTGGCCCAGATCCAGCGCCGTGGCATAGACAAAGGGTTTGAACGCCGAGCCGGTCTGGCGCAACGCTTGGGTAGCGCGGTTAAAGCCACCGCTGACCCGGGTTTCGCGCCCCCCCACCATGGCACGCACCGCGCCATCGGCGGACATCACGATGATCGCAGCCTGTGCCTTGGACCCGTCGCGCACCTTTTCCTGAAAGATGAATTGCATCGCCTCTTCTGCCGAGGCTTGAACCCGCCGGTCCAGCGTGGTGCGGATAATCACGTCTTCGGTTGTGTTGCGGGTGAAATATTCCGGGCCGCTGGACATCACCCAATCGGCGAAATAACCACCGGCTCTGGCCTCAGCCGCAGCCGACAGCCGGGCCGGGTTTTCCCGCGCCGTTTGTGCCTGTGCGGCGGTCAAATAGCCCTGATCCTGCATCAACCCAACAATCACCCCGGCGCGGTTTTGCGATCGGGTCAGGCTGTTGGTGGGGGCAAACCGGGTTGGGGCCACCAGAAGACCGGCCAGCATCGCGGCCTCGGCCGGGGAAACCTCGGCGGAAGATTTGCCAAAATAGCGCTGGCTGGCGGCCTCAAAACCCCGTGCCCCGGCGCCCAGAAACGCCCGGTTCATATAGATCGTCAGGATCTCGTCCTTGGTGTATTTCACCTCCATCGCGATGGAAAACACGGCCTCTGTGATTTTGCGCCACAGTGTCCCCTGCCGACAATCGGCCTCGTATTGTTTTTCGGTCATCCCGGCGTTGGGATCAAACGGTTCGCCCAGACACAACAATTTGGCGGTTTGCTGCGTAATAGTTGACCCGCCATGCCCCGACAACGGCCCGCGCCCTTCGCTGAGGTTGATGCGCACAGCACTGGCAACGCCGCGCGGGCTGAGGCCAAAGTGGGAATAGAAACGCTTGTCTTCGGTGGCGACAATGGCGTTTTTCAGATGCGGCGACACGGTTTGCGCGGTCACAACCCCGCCAAACTGATCGCCGCGCCAGGCAAACACCTGACCCTCGCGGTCCAGCATGGTGACCGACCCGCGCGCGCGCCCGTCCAATAATGTGTTCAGCTCTGGCAGGGTCGAATAAATATACCCAACCGCCAGCGCGACCAGCAGGCTGACCACCAGGCCAACCCGCCAGACCACCGACCAGATCAGCCCCAATACCCAGCGGATAGCAGCGCGGATGGCCTGTCCGATGCGGGCAAAAAACCCGCCGCCTTTGCCGCCGCCCGAGCTGCGCCTTTTGCGTTTGGCGGGTGTGCGTTTTCTGGGCGCAGGTTTGGCGGCCGCCCTTTTCCGGGGGGCTGTTTTGGCCTTGGTGGGTTTGCGCGCGGCGCTGCCTGCATGGCGTTTATCTGCCACCAGAGGCGGTTTTCGCCGTCTTGTATCCGTCATTCTTAACCCTGCCCGGTCTTTGCCTTTTGTCCCACAATACCGCGCAGGGACCGGTTTGTAGAGGGGGAGTAATCGGGATGTCTTTTATCAATTTGCTTAAATTTTACTCAATTGCGCTATAACGCCTCTTTTTTCACCATTAGCGCCGGTATTCCCGCCGCCCATCCGGTGAATCATTCCCTTTGCTGCATCTGAACGGTTCTTCTTTGAAGGCAAATCCGTAGGGCATTCAGCCACAAGAAGGGGACAAAGGTGAAACTGATCATTGCGACAATCAAGCCGTTCAAACTTGAAGAAGTACGCGAGGCACTGACCACCGCCGGTGTACGCGGCATGATGGTGACAGAAATCAAAGGGTTCGGATCGCAATCCGGCCATACAGAAATTTACCGCGGCGCCGAATATTCCGTGAATTTCGTACCCAAAATCAAACTGGAAGTCGTCGTATCGGCCTCGATGGTCGACGAGGTGATCGCTGCCATCGTCAAGACCGCCCAGACCGGCAAAATCGGTGACGGCAAGGTGTTTGTGCTGGACGTTACCCAAGCCGTTCGCGTGCGCACCGGCGAAACCAATGAAGACGCGCTGTAAGACGTGCCAGTTCAAAGGAAAAATGAAAATGCAAAAACCACTTAACGTACTTGCCGCCACCGCCGGGCTGATCGCGCTGATCGCGCTGCCGACGCTTGGCTTGGCGCAAGAGGCGGATACAACGCCAGTCAACGCCGATATCGGCTTTATTTTCACCACATTCATGTTCCTGGTCACCGGGTTCCTGGTGTTCTTCATGGCGGCCGGATTTGCCATGCTAGAGGCTGGCCTTGTCCGGTCCAAGAACGTCACGATGCAGCTGACCAAAAACATGGCGCTGTTTTCGCTGGCGTCGCTGTTTTATTATCTCCTTGGCTATAACCTGATGTACCCAGGCGACGCCTGGTCGATTGACGGCATTCTGGGGGCGTTTTCGATCACTGCCCTTGAACCCGTCGGTCTTGAAGGCGTCGAGCCTGACCTGACCTATGCGTCGGTTGGCTCTGACTTCTTCTTTCAGCTGATGTTCTGTGCGGCGACCGCGTCGATCGTATCGGGTGCACTGGCCGAGCGGATCAAACTTTGGCCGTTCCTGGCCTTTGTTATCGTTCTGACAGCCGTGATCTATCCGGTTCAGGCCAGCTGGAAATGGGGCGGTGGTTTCCTTGACGCCATGGGCTTCCAGGACTTTGCAGGGTCAACTGTTGTGCATTCGGTTGGTGGCTGGGCGGCTTTGATGGGCGCGATCATCCTTGGTCCGCGGATCGGCAAATACAAAGATGGCCGCACCATTCCGATGCCTGGTTCAAACCTGGCGCTGGCCACTTTGGGTACGTTCATCCTGTGGATGGGTTGGTTCGGCTTTAACGGCGGTTCGCAGCTTTATATGGACACCGCAGGCAACGTGTCTGACATCAGCCGGATCTTTGCAAACACCAACACAGCTGCGGCTGCGGGCGGTGTTGCGGCGCTGATCCTGACACAGCTTCTGTATAAGAAGCCTGACCTGACGATGATCCTGAACGGCTCGCTCGCTGGTCTGGTGTCGATCACCGCTGAACCCCTGACGCCGACACTGATCTCTTCGACCCTGATTGGGGCCGTGGGTGGTGTGATCGTGGTGTTTGCGGTTCCGTTCCTGGACAAGCTGAAAATCGACGATGTTGTGGGTGCGGTTCCTGTGCACCTGTTCGCCGGTATCTGGGGCACTATCGCGGTCGTCTTCACCAACGACGCCGCAAGCCTTAGCACACAGCTGATTTCGATCGTCGTGGTCGGTGCGTTTGTCAGCGTGTCCTCGGCAGCGGTCTGGTACATCCTGAAATTGACCACCGGTATCCGGGTCAGTGAAGAGGATGAGATTAACGGGTTGGATATGTCCGAACTGGGCATGGAAGCCTATCCGGAATTCTCCAAAGGTTAAGACCTGTCGAACAGCAAAAACAAAGGCTCCGGTGCGACCGCATCGGGGCCTTTTTGCCGTTTGGGGGAACCACCCAAGCGCGAATCAGCCGATACCGCAATCAGCATCTTGCCCCCATTAGGGACGGGTGGGAAAAGGCCAAAGCACGGGCTGGGCCGTGCCCCCCAACCTGACCGAGGAGTAACGATGCTAAACCTGAAATCCATCGCAGCAGCCACCGTGGTTGCAACCATCGCCGCCACATCCGCCGGGGCCGACACCTTTAAGAAATTCGGCGAAGTCGACGGCTGGAAGGTGTTTATCGACAGTGAAAAGATGTCCTGCCTGATCGAAAAGGTCGATGAGGCGGAAAACGTGGTTCAAATGGGCCTGACAACGGATCGCAGCCTTGCCTATGTCGGTGTGTTCACCAAGGGTGAAACCGATCTGAAGGCGGGTGACAAAGAAGGTGTTATCATCGATATCGACGGCAACCTGTATCTGGGCGCAGCAACCGCGATGCGCGGCAACATCACCAAAGGGTATTCTGGTGGCTACGTGCTGTCTGACGATCCGCAGTTTGTCGAAGACATTGCGCGCAAATACGTCATGACGGTGTTTCCGCAAAAGGCCTATGTTTTTGCGGTCAATCTGGAAGGCACCTACAAGGCCATCGAAATGGCGCGCGACTGCAACAAAAGCCTGTTCTAGAACCATATTTTGACGGTTAAACGGCAAGGGCCGATCGTTTCGCAAGGAAACGATCGGCCCTTTTCATTTCATGCAACGGGCGTCAGATACCCGCGTCAACAATCGCCTTGGCCAGGATCGGCACGGTTTGCGCGTTCAGCCCGGCGATGTTCATCCGGCTGTCGCCCACCATGTAGATCCCATGTTCGGCGCGCAGTTTCTCGACCATCTCGGGCGTGGTGCCCAGGCGCGAGAACATGCCGCGATGTTGCGCCAGAAAGGCAAAACGGTCTGATCCGGTCAGGCGCTGCAACTCGTCGGCCAGCGACTGGCGCAGACCCAGCATCGACAGGCGCACCTCTTCCAGCTCTGACGCCCAGTCGGCGCGCAAAGCATCATCGTTCAGGATCATCGTGACCAGCCGCGCGCCGTGATCCGGCGGGAAGGAATAGTTCTGGCGGTTCAAAAATGCCAGCGTGCCCTGGTTCAACCCTCGCTGCGAGGCATCCTGTGACACCGCCATCAGCAGCCCGGTGCGTTCGCGGTAGACCCCGAAATTCTTGGAGCAACTGGCGGCAATCAGGCATTCCGGCACCGAGGACGCCACCAGACGTGTGCCTGCCGCGTCTGCCTCTAGCCCATCGCCAAAGCCCTGATAGGCGATGTCGATCATCGGGATCAGGCCGCGTTGGTTCATCAGGTCAATCACCGCCTGCCATTCGACAAGGTTCAGGTTGGCCCCGGTCGGGTTGTGGCAACAGCCATGCAGCAAGATCACATCACCGGCACGCGCGCCGTTCAGGTCTTCGAGCATGCCGTTGAAATCCACGCCCCGCGTTTCGCTGTCAAAATAGCGATAGGTGGCGGTTTCCATACCCAGATAATTCAGGATCGAAATGTGGTTTGGCCAGGTCGGGTCAGACACAAACACCCGCGCTGCAGGGTTGGCCATGCGGATCAGCTCGAACGCTTGGCGCACCGCGCCGGTGCCGCCGGGGGTGGCCGCCGCGCCGACGTTTTCACGTGGCACCGCATCGGACAGGATCAGGTTGATCATCGCGTCCGAAAACGCCGGATCGCCCACTAGCCCGACATAGGCCTTGGTGGTTTGCTGTTCCCACAGCTGATGTTCCGCCGCCTTGACAGAGCGCATCACCGGGGTGACGCCCAGCGCATTTTTGTAAACGCCGACGCCGAGGTCGATCTTGTCGTCGCGCGGGTCATCGCGGAACGTCTGCATCAGGGCCAGGATTTTATCGGCCGGCTGGGCTTTGAGGTTTTCGAACATCTATTGGTCTCCGGTTGCGACAGGCAGGGTGGGGAAGGCGCCCCATTCAGTCCAGGAACCGTCATAAAGCGCGTGATCAATCTTGCCCATGCGTTCCAGCGCCAGCGACAGAACGGCAGCGGTAACGCCGGACCCACAGGTGGTGATCGCAGGCTTGGTCAGATCAACGCCAGCGGCCTGAAACACCGCACGGCAGTCTTCGGGGGATTTCATCGTGGCGTCATCATGCAGCAGATCGGTAAACGGAACATTACGCGACCCTGGAATATGCCCGGATCGCAAGCCATCGCGCGGTTCAGGCTCGGTGCCTTGGAACCGCCCGGCAGAACGGGCGTCGATGATCTCGTGATCGCCCAGCTTGGCGGCGGCTGACACCTGCGTGACGTCGCGCAGCAGGCTGTTCTGCACCCGCACTGTCATGTGCCGATCCCGCACCATTGGCGGCATGTCTTCGACATCGCGTCCCTCGGCGACCCATTTCGGCAGGCCTCCATCCAGCACCGCCACATTGGTCTGCCCCATCAGGCGGAACAACCACCAGACCCGCGCCGCCGACATCAGGCCAGCGCCGTCATAAATCACCACTTGGTGGCCATCGCCCACGCCCATGGCGCGCAGACGGGACATGAATTTTTCGACCGGCGGCACCATATGGGGCAATTCGGACCGATGATCGGACACATCGTCGATATCAAAGAACCGCGCGCCGGGGATGTGGGCGGCGTCATATTCGCCCTTGGCGTCGCGTTCTGCCTGCGGCAGGTACATCGACGCGTCCAGCACCCGCAGATCCGGGTTTTTTAGATGTGCGGCCAGCCAATCGGTTGAAACCAGTGTTTTTGGATCGTCCTGCACCATCATTCCCCTCAGCCTGATATGGTCTTTTGCTACCTCTCAGCGGCCAGCGTTGCAAGGGCCGGATCGGTCGCACAAGGGGTTGGGTGGTCTGACAGGCACGGGTCACCTGCCCGCATGTGGCGGACAGGTCGACATCACCGGGCGTAATGCACCGGGCCTACTTGGCCATAGCTTTGCGAACCATGCCGACAATCGCCAAAAGGACGCCAACGCCAACACCGCCGCTGGCCACCTGACTGAGGACACCGGCGATATCCATGCCGTCTTCGACCATTCCGCCAGCGCCCCAGGAATCTGTCCGCCCAGACCGCCACCAACGATGCCAGCCAGCGAATTTATCAATGTTCCCTGGGTAAGTTTCTTCAACAGCCCACCAGCGACATTACCGCCAATCGCGCCCGAAATCAGACTAATAATAAGCTCCATGGATCTTGCCTATGTTATCGGCCCGTGGGTCATTTGTGCCCGGGCTGGCGAAAACATTAATCTTGAAGTCGTGTGTCAGGCACGGGAATTAGATGGTAGGGTTCCCCGTCGACAGCGCCGTCAGCGGTTGTCTTTCATCAACCGCGCTTTTTGCCGCGACCAGTCGCGTTTGGCCTGAGTTTCGCGCTTGTCGTGGTTCTTTTTGCCCTTGGCGATGCCGATCTTCAGCTTGGCCAGACCCTTGTGGTTGAAATACATCACCAGTGGCACCAGCGTCATGCCTTTTCGCTGGGTGGCGTTCCACAAGTTGGCCAGTTCCTTGCGCGACACCAACAGCTTGCGCCGCCGCCGTTCTTCGTGGCGAAAAGTTTTGGCCTGAGAGTATGGGGCCACATAGCTGTTCACCAACCACAATTCGCCCTCATCCACGGTGGCATAGCTTTCGGCGATATTGGCACCGCCTTGCCGCAGGGATTTCACTTCGGACCCTTCCAGAAGGATGCCGCATTCCAAATCGTCATCAATTGCATAGTCAAACCGCGCCCGCCGGTTTTCGGCGATCACTTTGTAATTGGGGTCTGATTTTGTCTGTGCCATGGGCGGCAGATGTAGGGTGTGGGCGCGGCAGGTGCAAGATGCCGCTTAATCAGCGGGAAAGGCGTTTAACCCGGAATCGACCAAATCGCCGATATACGTGCGTGCAACCGTTGGGTTGATGGTGACAATGGTTGGCCGGCAGGCCAGTGACACCAACCCATGCACCGAGGCCCATAACAGCAGGAAAAACTGGCGGTGCTGCTCTGATGTCGGGTCGGCCCCCCCCGCCATAATCAGCATTTCCAAAAGGCCGGTCTGAAAGTCCTGCGCCTTGGGGTCCAGCGGTACGTTGGACCGGTATTCGAACATCAACCACCAGCGCTGAGGCTCGGCTATGGCGAAATCAAAATAGGCCTCGCCCAGCGCAACAACCCGCGATCGCCTGTCCTGCGGCGCGGTTTCGACAGCGGTATGCAGGTTTGCCGACAGCATCCCGGCGCTTTTTGCAATGACCGCGCGCACCACCGATTCCAGATCGCCAAACGCATTGTAAAGAGAGCCGACCGACACGTTCAGCTCTTTCGCCAGCCCGCGCGCGCTAAGGGCATCAACCCCTTCGTGCAGGACGATACGTTCCGCCACCGGGACGGCGCGTTCGCGAATATCCGCAAGGTTGCGTTCGCGTCGGGAAAGCGGTTTTTCTTGGCTCATGGGCCGGTAACTGGGACATCTGTCCAGCTATGTCAATTTCCGGGGTTCATCGCCCAGCCCACCCACAACCGGAATGGCACGCTGGCGGCGCAAAGACGGGCGCGTCAATTGAGAAGCTTGCACTTGGATAGCAACGCTTGCAACATTGCACGCGGCCTTACCGCCATTTGTGACACACGATTTCGGCTGCCGGATTGCCCCCCCTTAATCGGCCGCCAAACACCTATTGAGAAGACATTATGGACCAAGCCATTGCTAAGACCACGTTGATCAAAGTGGCAAAGATGATCAAAGAGGAAGACCGGATAGACGTCGATCTGGTAACGCCGTTTCTTAGCTATAAGTTTAAGGAAACCTCGGCGTTCAGCAAAATGATGCTACGGGTTGCGGCGGGGCTTTCGTTGTTCTTTGCGTCTGTTCTGGTGATTTTCCCGGAGGTCGGCGAAAAGCTGATAGAAATGCTGCCCGGCTATTTCCTACTGCCGGAACGCGCCGCCAAGGCGCTTGACTATGTGTGGGGGCTGGTGGGCAAGCCGGTGGGCAAGCAGCATCTGATGTATCATTTGCCAAATATCATCATCTACGCCTTTGGCGTCGCCGGCGTTCGGCAATTGCTACGGCGAATCCACAAGAACAACTGGAAAGACCTTGTCGAGGCATCGCAGGAAAAGCTGGCGAAAACGATATCGGAAGGCACGGCGCGGTTCACCTTTCCACATGGGTTTTCATTGCTGTTTGTCGGTGACGGTGACGGTGACCAGATTGGCAGAAGTCTGGTGAAAGACGACCCAACCATTGGCCCAACCTTATCGTCCAAGCGACCGCTTTATACGCCCCTCTGGGGGGAATACAAAGTTGCCCTGGGCGATGAAGGGTTTGATCGGGCGCTAAACCGGTTCAACGCCGAAGACGCCGGTGAATACGTGCTGTTCCCGGTTGTTGACGCCCATATCTTTCTGCCCGGCATGCTGGAATACGACATCGCCCCGCATCGCGTTGAAATCGCGGTTCGCCGGATACGCGAATACGAAAAGGAACGGGGTTGGGCGCCAAAACGCATTGTGATCGTTGGCGACAAGGAACAGAAAAGCCGGTTTGTCACCGCGTCCAGCGACGGCAGGATCGAGACAATGGATGACGATGTTAGTCTGCGGACCATAGCGGATGAAAAGGCTTATCCCCTTTGTTCCGGCAAGACTACATGTTGAGGCGACAGAGTTGATGATTGTGGCCTGAGGCGCGGATCGGGTCAATTTGCGGCGCAGCTTGGGCGCATAAAACGTAGATTTTCTGAT
>JBLINN010000018.1:0-23801 GCA_047639325.1 Paracoccaceae bacterium
GTAAAATCAGGGTGATTTTGCCTGTCCCCCCCGAGGATATTTATGGCCAGAAAAAGCATCAGGCGGGGTCCAGTGTGGCCTTGACCTGCTCCAGCAGGCGCTTGGCCTCTGAGCCTTGCAGTTTCTGGATGTCGTCCTGGTATTTCAGGATGGCGCCCAGGGTGTCGGCGATGACCTCGGGGCTGAGGTTGATGACATCAAGTGCCAGCAGGCATTTGGCCCAATCAATGGTTTCGGCGACACCGGGTTTCTTGAACAGGTCTTCGGTGCGCAGGGCCTGCACAAAGGCGACCACCTGGCGACTAAGGGTTTCGGAGGTTTCGGGAGCGCGTGCGTGCAGGATCTCCAGCTCGCGCGCGAAATCGGGGTAGTCGACCCAGTGATACAGGCAGCGACGTTTCAGGGCGTCGTGTACTTCGCGCGTACGGTTTGAGGTCAGGATGACGATGGGCGGTTCGGGGGCTTTGATGGTGCCCAGTTCGGGGATAGTGACCTGAAAGTCGCTGAGGGCTTCGAGCAAGAACGCCTCAAACGGTTCGTCGGTGCGATCAATCTCGTCGATCAGCAGCACCGGAGAGCCATTCTCGTCCGGGCGCAGAGCTTGCAGCAGCGGGCGTTCGACAAGGAAGTCGGGGCCGAACAGTTCGGCCTGCAACAGTTCGCGGTCGGCATTGCCGGCGGCCTCGGCGGTGCGGATGGCGATCATTTGCGCGGGGAAGTTCCACTCATAGACCGCTGATGACGCGTCGAGGCCTTCGTAGCATTGCAGGCGGATCAGGCGGCGGTTCAGGCCGGTGGCCAGCGCTTTGGCGATTTCGGTTTTGCCAACCCCGGCCTCGCCTTCAAGAAACAGCGGGCGGCCCAGTTTTAGCGCCAGGAACACCACGGTACCCAAGGCGCGGTCGCAGATATAGCCCTGGCCGTCCAGCATGGACTGAACCGCGTCGATGGATTGTGGTATCTGCATCGCTGTTCCCCCTGTTGCGCCAAACAGGCCATGACTTGCAGGGGAGGTCAAGCGTGGGACCGGTTGGGGCGGATTGCTTTCATGATCACTGGATGATCACTGGATGATCACTGGGCCAGAAAAATTTGCGGCAATGTTGACGGATTCCGCCCAAAATGGCATGAATTGCGAAACAATAATGCGGTAGTCGTCCCAAATGGGCGAACCCAGAGGCAGACAGACATGACATGCAACGATAATGGCGGCGCACCAGGGGTGGTGGCATGCGGATAACCGCTGTGACCTGCGTCAAGAACGAAGGGCCGTTTCTGCTGGAATGGATCGCCTTTCATCAGCTGATCGGGGTCAGCGATTTCCTGTTTTATTCCAACGATTGTTCCGACGCGACGGACCGGTTGCTGGATGCGCTGGCGGCGCGCGGCATTGTGCAACATCTGCCCAACCCGGCTGAGGGGCGCAATTACCAGATGGAGGCGCTGAAAGACGCGCGCAAGCAGGCGGTTGTTGCCCAGGCGGATTGGGTGTGGGTGGCGGATGTGGATGAGTTTTTGAACATCCATGTCGGCGACCATACCATTCCCGCGCTGATCGAGGCCTGCGGTGATCCACAGGCGATTTCGGTGAATTTTCAGTTCTTTGCCAATGACGATGTAGACGGGTTTGTGGACGCGCCGGTGATTGGGCAATTCAGGCGGTCACACAACCCGGATCTGTGGTGTGGGGAGACGGCGATTGAGGTTAAATCGCTGATGCGTAAGGATTTCCCGTTGCAGTATTTTGGTGCGCATCGCCCGTTTTTCAAGGGCAATCTGGCCAAGGGCAAGCGGCCAACCTGGACGGATGCATCGGGGCGGGCCGTGCAGCACCGGTTTCTGGTGGCGGCCAATCCGCGGCGTATTCGGCGGTTTCCGGCCAAGGGTGCGCGGCAATTTGCGACGCTGAACCATTATGCGCTGCGATCGCTGGACAGTTATCTGGTCAAGAATGACCGCGGCGATGTGAACCGCGAAAACCGGGCGTTTGACGACACATATTGGCGCGAACGCAATGATCCGGCGTTTGAAGACCTGTCTATTGCGCGGTATTTGCCGGATTTGAAAGCCGCGCTGGACAAGCTGAAAAGCGACCCGGAGATCGCGGCGTTACATGACGAGGCGGTGGCGCTGCATATGACCAAACGGGATGAGCTACTGGGCCAAAAAGACTATCGCCAGATGCGGGCGCAGCTGCGCAATGCATCCAAGCTGCCACCGCAGGAAGAGGACATGCTGAGCAAGCTGGGGCTGATGGCATGACACTGGTTGTGGTTAATCTGGGCCTGCCGAAATCCGGCACCACCACGCTGGCCAAGGCGTTGCGCCTGTCCGGGCTGGCGGTGGCTGATCACCGTATTCGCGGGCGCAACACCACGTCCCTGCCCGAGATGAAGGGCGCCTTTGTTGCCGACCTTTTGTATCGCGGTTATTTTGAAACCGGTGATCCGGCGGTGTATATGCCTGATATCATGGCGATTTCCGAGATGAGCATGCTGCGGGGGCAGACATCCTTGTGGCCGCAATGTGATTTTGCGCTGGTCGCGGCGCTGAAGCTGCATCATCCGGGGGTCAAATTTTTGGCGTCGCGGCGGGATGCGTTTGCGATGTCGCAGTCGATGCTGGCCTGGTCCAATCTGGGGACTACTCGCCTGCCCGACAGCGCGGTGCCCGGCTTGCCGCCGGGCTATGGCGACACCAGCAAGGAACGGATGCAGTGGATCGAGGGGCATTACGGCGGGCTGCGCCAGCTGTTTCGCGACGATCCGGGGTTTTTGGAGTTTGATGTCGCCGACCCCGAGGCGCGGGCAAATATTGCCACGTTTCTGGGGCGGGATTTACCGTGGTGGGGGAAGCTGAACGCCAACCCGGTGTTAATGGATCGTGAGGTTGGGTGATGCGTGTTTATCTGCATATCGGGTTAGAGCAGGTGGGCGCGGATCGCTTGCAGCAGGTGCTGGCGGATCAGCGCGATGTGCTGGCGGGCAAGGGTGTTTTGTTTGCGCGCAGCCCGGGTGGCAAGAACCACACGCGGCTGTTTATGGCGGTGACGGATCCGGCCCATATCGACCCGCTGCGATTTAATCGTGGCTATATCACGCCCGACAAACAGGCCGCGCTGCACAGGTCGGTGGCCGAGGATCTGGCGCGCGAAATTGCCGAGCATTCGCCGGATGTGCTGATCCTGTCGGCGTCGCAACTGGGGGTGTCGCTGCACCGTGGGTCCGAGCTGGCGCGGCTAAAGGCGCTGCTGGCGCCGTTGTCGGACGATATCCGGATTGTGGCGCATGTGGATGAACAGGCGCGGGTTTTGGCGCGATATTATGGCGCGCAGATCTTTGAAGGGCGGGCCAGTTCGCTAACGCGCGAGCTGGGTCTGACCAAGGCCAAGAATTGGTGGAAAGCCAGTTTGCAGGCCACGCCGCCGATCAACCCGCAGATGGGAATGTTCGAAGAAACCCAAGGCATGCCGTTCTGGCTGGAATATGCCAGTTTGGTGGCGTTCTGGGAAAGCGCGTTTGGCAAGGGGTCGGTGACGCTGCGAGGCTATGACGCCGAACGATTTGCCAGTGCCGAGGTGACGGATGAAATCCGGGCCTGCTTTGAGATTGAGACGTCGATTGGGACGGCAGAGCCTGTGGCCCCGCCCGCCTTGCCTGCGGCGGCGTGGTTAGAGCGGGGACGGTTGCTGAACGATCTGGTCCTGCAGGTTCTGGGCCATGGAAAACGGATTTTGCCGCGCCCGTTATGGCGGGCATTTATTGACGAGATTGAAATTGAGGGCCCGCCTATCGCGCCGGGGACGTTGGCGGTATTGTCCGAACGGTTTGCCGCGTCCAATGCAGCGCTGATCGCGGCGCATCCAGAGCTGGCCGGGGGGGTGTTGCAGCCTGATACCCCGCTAAAGGCGTGGGAAGCGACGGATCCGGGAAATGGATTCCGCGCGTCGCAATATCTGTTGTCGTTCATGTATCGCATCGACAAGGCCACCCACGAAGAGCGCAAAGCCAAGGGGGCCGATCTGGCAAGCCTTAAAGACGCGCCGGCTTCCACCCCGACCCCGGTGAAAAAGACGCCCGAGGCCCCTGCTGCCCCTGCTCCGGTTCCGGATCGCCCTGAATTGGCCGAACTGTCGGCGATCGCGCGCAAACTGATGCCGGATCGTGCGATTGAGAATTTTGAGAGCCTGCGAACCTCGTCCATGGCCCCGCATAACCGGCTGGGTGCGGTGGATGAGGAACAGCTGGCCGCCGCTTATACGACCGTTGTGCCGCACAAGCTGGGCCAAAGGTCCAGCGGCAATGTCATTGTCGGCTGCATGAAAAACGAGGCGCCCTATATCGCGGAATGGGTCGCGTATCATCGCGCGATGGGGGTCGATAATTTCCTGATCTATACCAATGACTGCACCGACGGGACCACGGAAATTCTGGACCGGTTGCAGGCGATGGGGGTTCTGGAGCATCGCAATAACGACAAGTGGAAAGGCAATTCCCCGCAGCAACATGCGTTGAATCAGGCGCTGAAAGAACCAGTGATCAAAAACGCCGATTGGATCATTCACATTGATGTGGATGAGTTCATGAATGTGCGCACCGGCAATGGCACCTTGCAGGATTTCTTTGACGCGGTGCCCGAGGCCACCAATGTTGCGATGACCTGGCGGTTGTTTGGCCATAATGGCGTGACCCGGCTGTCGGATGATCTGGTGATTGATCAGTTCGACACATGTGCCCCGAAATACTGCCCCAAACCGCATACGGTTTGGGGGTTCAAGACGATGTTCAAGAATATTGGGGCGTATGAAAAGATATCCTGCCATCGGCCCAACAAGCTGAAGGACAGCAAAAAAGATCAGGTGATTTGGGTCAACGGATCGGGCAAAGATATGACCCGCGAAGTGGCCGACAATGGCTGGCGGAGCTCGAAAAAATCCATTGGGTACGATCTGTTACAGCTGAATCACTATGCGCTGCGCAGTGCGGAATCGTTTCTGATCAAGCGTCAGCGGGGGCGGGCGTTGCATGTGGATCGCTCCATCGGGTTGAACTATTGGATCCGCATGGATTGGTCGGATTTCCGCGATATCACCATCAAACGCAATATCCCAAGGGTGCGGGAAGAATATGACCGGCTGATGTTGGATGAAACCCTGCACAAATGGCATCAAAGCGGGTTGAAATGGCATAAGGCCAAAGCGGTTGAACTGCACGGCATGCCGGAATTCGAAGACCTGTATAAGCAGGCGCTAGAGGTCAAGCTGACCGAAACCGAACGGGTGGCCTATGCGTTGGCGTTGGATATGGACAGTTGAGGGGCGCGTCGTTTTCTTTCAAAGAAAACGGGTCGGAAAATTTGAAATTTTCCGGGTACCGGGGAAATGATGCCGGATAAGCCATTGAAATTCCTGGCCGTGATGACGGTGCGCAACGAAGCCGCGTTTTTGTTGGAATGGCTGGCGCATCATCGCGCGGTGGGGTTCACCGACTTTTTGGTGTTTTCCAACGATTGTCAGGATGGCACCGATACGATGTTGGATCGTCTGGCCGAGATGGGCCAGCTGACCCATATCCGCAACGATGGCCCCTATGACAAGGGGGGCATTCAGTTCACTGCGCTGAAACAGGGCGACCGCTTGGATATCGTCAAGCAGGCCGATTGGATCATGACGCTGGATATCGACGAATTCGTCAATATCCACGCGGGCGACCGCACCTTGCCCACGTTGATTGCGGCGCTGCCGGAGGCCAGCGCAATCACCCTGACGTGGCGGTTGTTTGGCAATAATGATGTGGTCCGGTACCAGGACCGCCCGGTGACCGAGGTGTTCACCAAATGCGCACCTGCGGTGATGTTCTGGCCGTGGCGGGCGGCGATGTTCAAGACGCTGTATCGCAATGACGGCACCTATCATAAACTGGGCGTGCATCGGCCGCGCAGCCCCGACCATGACCGTCTGGCGGATGCGCGCTGGTTTGATTGCGAAGGCCGCGAACTGGACGATCAGTTCAAGGTGAAGCGGCTGTTTTCCAATTATGGCCGCCCCAATTACCGGTTGGCGCAGCTGAACCATTATGCGCTGGGGGCGATGGAAAGTTACCTGCTTAAGGCCGATCGCGGGCGGGCGGTGCATTCGGACCATCTGTTGGGGATGGATTACTGGGTGGAGCGTAATTTCAACACCGACAGCGATACCAGCATTCACCAGATGCAAGCGCAAAGCGGGCCGTTACACGCCGATCTGATGGCTGATGCCAAGCTGGACAAGCTGCACCAAAGGGCCGTGAAATGGCGCCATGCCAAATTTGAAACCCTGATGCAGCAAGAACCGTTTCGCGCATTGTTTGCCCGGCTGATGATGACCCCGCCCTCGCGCCCGATCAACGCGGGATCTGCGCGCTCGTTGACCCAATACGCCAATCTGGGGCGGCGCAAATCGCGCTAGAGCCTTTCGATTTACGATTGAATCGGTGCAGTTGCGCGAAAGCGGCCCGAGAATTTCCAAATTTTGCCGCAATCACCGTCTAGCTATCGACCCCAGACAACCGGTCCGCCACGTGACCGGAGTTTTGAGGATCGGTAATATGCAGGACGCATCGAACAGTATCGACACATCTTTGGCTGGGCTGGACACAGCCGAGTGGAAAAGCGGGTTGATCGCGCAGGCCGAAGCAAACGGGCTGTATGAACCGCTGGGTAAGCGTCATTTCGCGACTTTTATCGATGAAAAGAACACGTTGCTGGTGACGTTTGAAACCGTTCAGGGCATTCGCACGCTGTCGGAAACGGCGCAGCCTTTTGGCTTTGACATGGTCAAGGCGCAGGGCTGGTCGCATTTATGTGTCATCTCGGATGGGGATACCTGGTTTCGCGAATCGCGGGTGTACGGGTTCTTCGACCATCTGATTGATGACGGGTTTTTTGAGGAATTCGACCAGGTGGTGTTTTACGGCGCCGGGCCGTGTGGCTATGCGGCGGCGGCCTATTCGGTGGCAGCCCCTGGCGCGACCGTGGTGGCGGTTCAGCCGCAGGCGACGCTGGACGCGCGGCTGACCGAATGGGATGATCGGTTTGTCCATATGCGCCGCACCTCGTTCATTGACCGTTACGGCTATGCCCCGGACATGCTGGATGCGGCCGACCGGGGGTTTGTGATTTACGACCCGCGCCAAAATCTGGACGCGATGCATTCCGCCCTGTTTGCACGCAGCAATGTGTCGCGACTGCGGATGCCCGGCATGGGCGAGGCGTTGCAGACCCGGCTGGTGGAAATGAATATTCTCTATCGTATCCTGTCGCTGGCCGGGGTTGGCAAGCTGACCGATCTGGCGTTTCACCAAATGTACCGGGCGCGGCGTGAAAACGTGTCGTATCTGCGCGGCTTGCGGGCGCGGCTGGATGGCGAAGAGCGGCCCTATCTGAACATGCTGACCTGCCGCAATGTCACCGAACGCATGCACGCCCCGCAGTTTCGCCGCCGCCTTGTGGCGTTGGAAAAACAGGCCGAGGCAGGGGATTTCCGCCCGCCGCCGGCTATTCTTTAGGGCGCGGTTGAAGCCGTTTCGGCCCGTAACAAGCGCAGCCGCACATGGTGGCGCCAGCGATACAGCCCCCAGGCCAGCATCGCCAACAGCCCGGTTTTCCAGCCAGCGTCGATTTCAACCCGATCCAGCAAGCACGCGCCCGTGCCATCCGGGATGACCTGCAGGTCGTGGATCAGGCTGTGAACCCCGGCACCGTCTTCGTGGGTTTGCATCCGCCGGGTGGGGCGGTCACATAGCGTGACGCGCATTCGGTAGGGGCGCGCAGGCAACAGGCCCAGCACTGAAATCGCCACATCCACAATTTGGTCGGTGTGCACCGGCCCGGATGGCAGGTGGTCAAACCGGATCCAGGGCCGGGTGACCGCGTGCAGCGTATCAAGATCGCAGACCAGTTCGAACAACCGGTCAGCCGAGACCGGGTAGCGGTGTTCGAATGTCAGTGTCTTTGGCATGGCGGCTCCTGCGGTCTTAGCTTGGCGCGCCGGGGGCCGGGTGCAAAGGACGCAAATCGTCTCGCCCCTCTGGCCCGCGAGGACTGGCTGTGCTAGCGGGGAAAGATGACCGATACCCTGATAATTCGCCGCCCCGATGACTGGCACCTGCACCTGCGCGACGGCGCCATGTTGCGCGCTGTTTTGCCCGAAACCGCCCGGCATTTCGCCCGCGCCATCATCATGCCCAATCTGGTGCCCCCGGTGGTGACCGGCGCGCAGGCTGCCGCCTATCGCGCCCGTATTCTGGACGCCCTGCCGGCAGGATCGGCGTTTCAGCCGCTGATGACGCTGTATCTGACCGAAGACACCGATCCGGATGATGTGGCCGCTGCCCATGCCAGCGGGCTGATCAGCGCGGTCAAGCTGTACCCCGCCGGGGCCACTACCAATTCCGCCAGCGGTGTGGCCGATTTCGACAAGGTGCGCGCTGTGTTAGAGCGGATGGCCGAGATTGGCCTGCCGCTGTGTGTGCATGGCGAAGTCACCGCCCCCGAGATCGACATTTTTGACCGCGAATCGGTGTTTATTGACCAGGTGCTGGACCCGATCCGCCGCGCCACGCCGGGATTGCGGGTGGTGATGGAACATATCACCACCAGTCAGGCGGCTGAATATGTGCGCCAGCATGACAGCGATCTAGCGGCCACAATCACCACGCATCATCTGGTGATCAACCGCAACCACATCCTGGTGGGCGGGATCAAGCCGCATTACTATTGCCTGCCCGTCGCCAAGCGCGAGACCCACCGGTTGGCGTTGGTTGAGGCGGCCATTTCGGGTGACGCGCGGTTCTTTTTGGGCACTGACAGCGCGCCGCATACGGATGCCAACAAGGAAACCGCTTGTGGCTGTGCGGGATGTTTTACCGCGACCAACACCATGTCGATTCTGGCTGAGGTGTTTGAGGCTCAGAACGCCCTGCATCAGCTTGAAGGGTTTGCGTCGCTGAATGGCCCCGCGTTTTACGGCCTGAGTGCCAACACGCAAACCCTGACCCTGACCCGGGGAGACCCGGCCATTTATCCCGCCCAGATCGACACCGCCGACGGCCCGGTCACCGTGTTTGACCCCGGCTTTCCCCTTCATTGGACCGTGGAGGTGTAGCCGAAATTTCTTGAAAGAAATTTGACAAGAAAATTCGAATTTTCTTGGTCCCGGCCTCAATCAACAGGACAATAACGATGATCCCTTCTGCCTTTCCCCCGGCCACTGAAATCGCCCGGCTAAGCGCCCGCATGCTGCTGGAAATCGGCGCGGTGAATTTCAACGCCGAGACGCCGTTTATTCTGGCCAGCGGCTTGCCCAGCCCCACCTATATCGATTGCCGCAAGCTGATATCTTATCCGCGCATCCGGTCCACCTTGATGGATTTCCTGTGCGTGACTGTGATGCGCGATGCGGGTTTCGAGGCGTTTGACAATATTGCCGGCGGCGAAACCGCTGGCATCCCGTTTGCCGCGCTGGTGGCCGAACGCATGGCGCTGCCGATGACCTATGTGCGCAAAAAGCCCAAAGGTTATGGGCGCAATGCGCGGATTGAAGGCGAGATGACGGAAGGTCAGCGAGTGTTGCTGGTCGAAGATTTGACCACCGATGGCGGGTCCAAGTTGAGCTTTGTGGATGCGATTCGCGAAACCGGGGCCAGCTGCGCACATACGGCGGTGATCTTTTATTATGGCATTTTCCCGGAAACCGAAATAACCTTGGGCGATCATGGCATTGCCCTGCATTCCTTGTGCACATGGTGGGATGTTCTGGCCGAGGCCAAGGCAACCAAGGCGTTTGATGCGCAAACTCTGGCGGAGGTTGAGGCGTTTTTGAAGGCGCCGCGTGACTGGCAGGATGCCCGGCAAAAATAATTTCTGTCCTACAAGCGGGATGGCGCCTGATACATACAACATATTGACGAAACGACCCAACTGACCCCAATATGAAGGGGATTGGATATGCACAAGCTATCCACAGAAAACATACAATTTGCACAGGCTGCGCGGGCTCGTCTATGACCGAAGCCTGAGGTGAGCAGGGACAACAATGAACGAAATATCCAGTATTGCGACGGCACAGGCAGAAGGCAGCATGCCGCATTCGGTCGAGGCGGAACAACAGCTTTTGGGCGCCATCCTGACCAACAATGACATCTATGACCGCGTCGCCAGCATTATCGGCCCGCAGCATTTTTACGATCCCGTCCACGCGCGCATCTATGAAATCGCCGCGACACGGATCGCCAAGAATGCGCTGGCATCCCCCGTGACGCTGAAGGCGTTTATGGAAGATGACGAGGGCCTGAAAGAGCTGGGCGGACCGGCCTATCTGGCGCGGCTGGCGGGGGCGGCGATCAGCGCCTTTGCAGTGCGCGACTATGCGCAGATGATCTATGATCTGGCGATCCGGCGCGAATTGATCGGGTTGGGGCGCGACATTTCTGACAAAGCGGCGCGGGTCGATGTCACTAGCGAGCCGAGGGAACAGATTGTCGAGGCCGAGCAACAGCTTTACCGGTTAAGTGAACAGGGTCAGACAGAAAGCGGATTTCAAAGCTTTCTCAAGGCGGTAACCGATGCGGTTAACATGGCCAACGCCGCCTATCAGCGCGAAGGCGGGCTGGCGGGCGTGTCCACCGGGCTGATCGATATGGATAAGAAACTGGGCGGGTTGCACGGGTCTGACCTGTTGATCATTGCCGGGCGTCCGTCGATGGGCAAAACCTCATTGGCGACCAATATCGCGTTCAATGTTGCCAAAGCCTATAAGCGCGGCATCAAACAGGACGGCACTGAAGGCACGGTTGATGGCGGCGTTGTCGGGTTTTATTCGCTGGAGATGAGCGCCGAACAATTGGCGGCACGGATCCTGTCGGAAGCATCAGAAGTGTCATCCGAACAGATCCGGCGCGGCGACATGACAGAGTCGGAATTCCGCCGCTTTGTCGATGCTGCCAAATCGCTAGAGGCCTGTCCGCTGTTCATCGACGACACGCCCGCCCTGCCGATCAGCCAATTGGCGGCGCGGTCGCGGCGGTTAAAGCGGACCCATGGGCTGGACGTGCTGATCGTTGACTATTTGCAGCTGGTGCGGGGATCGGGGCGCAGCGAAAACCGGGTGAATGAGATCAGCGAAATCACCATGGGGCTAAAGGCCATCGCCAAGGAACTGAACATTCCGGTGATCGCCCTGTCGCAGCTGTCGCGTCAGGTGGAAAACCGTGAAGACAAGCGTCCACAGCTGAGTGACTTGCGTGAATCGGGATCAATCGAGCAAGACGCCGATGTGGTGATGTTTGTGTATCGCGAAGAATATTACGCCGAGCGGGAAAAACCATCGGATGACAGGCTGGACGAAATGGCCATCTGGCAGGACCGGATGGACAAGCTGCATGGGCGCGCCGAGGTGGTGATTGGCAAGCAGCGCCACGGGCCGATTGGCACCATCGAGCTAAGCTTTGAGGGGCGGTTTACCCGGTTTGGCAACATTGCCAGGCCGTGGCAGCAGGAAGGCGAGCAGGAGTTTTAGGGCATGGATATTCACGATTTCATGGCCGCTTACAAGCGGGTGTGGGAGGGTCAGGATTCGCCTGGATTCGCAGCACTTTTCACCCCGGACGGGCAGTATCACAACACGCCGTTTGCGGTTCAGAAAGGCCCGGATCAGCTGATCGCTTATTGGGATAGAATTCTGCTGCAACAGGATATTACGGTAAAAACCAAGGTACTGGCCGAGACCCCGAATGGCGGGATTGGCCACTGGAATGTCACCTATCAGGTGGCGTCGGAAGAGCTGTTTGCGATCTGGGCCGCGTCCACCGGGACCGGCCTGCCGGACCGTCAGCCGGGTGATCCGCTGCCGCGGATGGAGCTGGACGGGATGCTGACGGCAGAGTTTGATGCCAGTGGGTTGGCGCGTGATGTGCGGCTTTGGTGGCACTCGATGCCGCAGCCGAGTTAGCGCCCGGGCGCGGATATGGGCGGTTTTACCGATATCCCGGTGATCGACCTGGGCAGTGATCAGGCCCGTCTGTTGGGTGAATTTCGCGCCGCCTATGGCACCACCGGGTTTGGCTATGGCGCGAACGCTTTTCCTGTCCGTTTTTCTTTGACCCGCACGTGAATACGATCATCCAGCCTTTGCCCGGCACCGGCACCCCCAAATTCGAGCCCCTGAATTTTGCCGATTTCCTGCGGGGCGAGCTGCAGGCCGCCTATGAAGCGCATAAACCTTGATCCAACCTGGCTTTCCCCCTTGACGCCCCGCCCCCCCGTGGCATGAACAGACGCATGAGCACCGCCACCCTGACCATCGACCTGACCGCTATCGCCGATAATTGGCGGGCGCTGGATGCTATGACTGCTTGCCAGACGGCGGCGGTGATCAAGGCGGATGGCTATGGGCTGGGCGCGGCCAAGGTGGCGCTGGCGCTGGCACAGGCGGGCGCGCGGCAGTTTTTTGTGGCGATGGCCGAAGAAGGCGCCGCTGTGCGCCGGGCCTTGGGGCCGGGGCCGGTGATTTCGGTATTTACCGGCCATATGGAGGGCGACGCCGCGCTGATCCGCGCCCATGACCTGACACCGATGCTGAATTCGGTCGACCAGATGTTGCGCCACGTCGAAAGCCTGCCGGGGCATCGGTTTGGTATTCAACTGGACAGCGGGATGAACCGGCTGGGAATGGAGCCGGGCGAATGGAGTGCGCTGCGTGAATTGGCGCTGGGTCAGTCCCCCACGTTGATCATGTCGCATCTGGCCTGCACGGACGAACCCGCGCATCCGATGAACGCGTATCAATTACGTGTTTTCAAAGAGATGACGGTGGATGTTGATGTGCCTCGTTCGCTGGCGGCCACCGGGGGTATCCTGTTGGGACCGGCCTATCATTTTGATCTGACCCGGCCCGGTATTGGCCTATTTGGCGGCTTGCCTTTTGCCGATGCGCGTCCCGCTGTGGCGCTGGATTTGCCGGTGGTGCAGGTTCGTGAATTGGCGGCAGGGGAAACGGTTGGCTATGGCAACACCTGGACCGCGCCGCACCCGTCACGGATTGCCACGGTGGCGGCAGGCTATGCGGATGGGTTGATCCGGGCGATGGGGCCAAAGGCGCGGGTGTTCGCCGCTGATGTGCCCTGTGATGTGGTGGGCCGGGTGTCGATGGATTTGATCACGGTGGATGTGACGCATGTACCGTCCGAGCCTGCGTCGCTGTCGATTCTGGGCCCGCATCAGGGCGTGAATGCGCTGGCCGAAGCGGCGGGAACCATTGGCTATGAAATATTAACGTCTTTGGGCCCACGATACGCAAGGAGATACGGCGCATGAACCCGCTTGGCCTTTTGGCGCAGTTGGGGCGCGCGGTTTTACAGACGCTGGCGGCGATTGGCCGGGTGGCTTTGTTTGCCTTTAAGGCGATCAGCCATATTTTCCGCCCGCCGTTCTATCCGCGTGAATTTGGCCATGCGCTGATGAATGTCGGCTGGCTGTCGCTGCCGGTGGTCGGGCTGACGGCGGTGTTCACCGGCGGCGCACTGGCGTTGCAGATCTATGCCGGCGGCGCGCGGTTCAATGCCGAAGCCGTGGTGCCGCAGATTGTGGCCATTGGCATGGTGCGCGAATTGGGGCCGGTGCTGGTGGGGTTGATGATCGCGGCGCGGGTGACCTCGTCGATCGCCGCCGAAATCGCCACGATGAAAGTGACCGAGCAGATCGACGCGCTGGTCACGCTGTCGACCCATCCGATGAAGTATCTGGTGGCGCCCCGGGTGCTGGCGGCGCTGATCACTGTGCCGTTGCTGGTGGGCATCGGTGATATCATCGGCATTGCCGGGGGATATGTGGTGGCGGTGCAGAACCTGAACTTTAACGCAGCCGCCTATCTCCGTAATACTGTTGACTTTCTTGAGGTTAAAGACGTGACCTCGTCGCTGGCCAAGGGCGCGGTGTTTGGGGTGATTGCGGCGACGATGGGCTGTTATTACGGCATGGATTCCGGGCGTGGCGCCCAAGGGGTTGGCCGGGCGACCAAAGGCAGTGTCGAGGCCGCCGCAGTGCTGATCCTGGCGGCTAATTTTGTTCTGACAGGGATATTCTTTTCCGTATGATCCGCATGGAAGACGTTCAAAAGGCCTTTGGCCAAAACCGGGTGCTGCGGGGGATGACCCTGCATATTCCGCGTGGGACGTCGATGGTGATTATCGGCGGCTCGGGCACTGGTAAGTCGGTGGCGCTGAAATGCATTCTGGGGCTGATCAAGCCGGATTCAGGCAAGATCCTTGTGGATGGCAAAGACGCCAGCAAGGGGGATCATGATGCGTTTCTGGCGCGGTTTGGCATGTTGTTTCAGGGCGGCGCGCTGTTTGATTCCCTGCCCGTCTGGCAAAACGTCGCCTTTCGCCTGTTGCGCGGATCGCTGATGCGCCCGCAGGACGAGGCGCGCGAGATCGCCATCGAAAAGCTGCGCCGGGTGGGGTTGAAACCCGAGGTGGCCGATTTGCTGCCCGCCGAGCTATCGGGCGGCATGCAGAAACGCGTTGGTCTGGCCCGCGCCATTGCCGCCGAGCCCGAGATCATCTTTTTTGACGAGCCGACAACCGGGCTGGACCCGATCATGGCCGGGGTGATCAACGACCTGATCCGCGAGATCGTCACGGAAATGGGCGCGACGGCGATGACCATCACCCATGACATGACATCGGTGCGCGCAATTGCCGATAATGTGGCGATGCTGCACGACGGGGTGATCAAATGGACCGGGCCGGTGGCCGACATGGACGACAGTGGCGATCCCTATCTGGATCAGTTCATCCATGGCCGCGCCGAGGGGCCGATTGAAGCGGTAAGGTAGGGTGTATGCTTGCACGCACCACACCGCGACATTAGGTGCGAGAGATCACGCACCCTACGGGAACCCGAAATGTTGCTGCGCATCGTCAACCTAACCCTCCTGATCCTCTACCCGGTGGCGTGGTTTGCGCCGATGCTGAAGGCCGGTCTGCTGCCGATTTTTGGCCTGTCGGAAATCTCGGTCATGTCCGGGCTGCAATCGCTGTGGGGGTCGGACGTGATTCTGGCACTGATCGTCACGTTTTTTGCGGTCTTCGCCCCCTACCTGAAAACCATCGGTCTGGCGCTGGTTCAATGGGACTTGCTGGATCGCCGCGCCCTGCCCGCCCTGCATATTCTGGGCAAGCTGGCGATGGCCGATATCTTTCTGATCGCGCTTTACATCACGATTGCCAAAAGCGTGTCTTATGCCACGATTGAAACCGCCTGGGGGCTGTATTTGTTCACGGCGTGTATCCTGAGCAGCATTATCCTTGGGATCATCACCGAACGCCGTTCCCCACAAGGAAAGCCCGCAAGGGCTTGAGGCGCGCGCCGGTCTCAGGCAATAACTGTCCATGGTAAAATCCAAGACCTTCACCTGCTCCGCCTGCGCTGCCCGTTTTTCCAAATGGTCGGGGCGTTGCGATTCCTGCGGCGAGTGGAACTCTATCGTGCAGGAGGTCCCGTTATCGTCGGGCCCGGCCAGCAAGTCGCTGGGCGCCAAGCGTGGCAATGCGGTTGAGCTGACGGATCTGGACGCGGACGAGGCCCCGCCGCCGCGCACCACCTGCGGCATGGGAGAGCTGGACCGGGTATTGGGGGGCGGGTTGGTGCCGGCCTCGGCCATTTTAGTCGGCGGCGATCCAGGGATCGGCAAGTCGACTTTAATGCTGCAGGCGGCGGCGAAATTCGCCATGGCCGGGCTGAAGACGCTGTATGTGACCGGCGAAGAGGCCAGCGCCCAGGTGCGGATGCGCGCGCGGCGGTTGGGATTGGCCGAGGCGCCGGTGCAATTGGCGGCGGAAACCAACCTGCGCAACATTCTGACGACGCTGGAAAACGAGCGGCCACAGCTGGTGGTTGTCGATTCCATTCAGACCATGTGGGCCGATAATGTCGAAAGCGCGCCGGGCTCTGTCAGCCAGGTGCGGGCGGCGGCGCATGAACTGACCAGCTTTGCCAAACGGCGCGGTGTGTCGGTTGTGCTGGTGGGGCATGTCACCAAGGATGGCCAGATTGCCGGGCCGCGCGTCGTGGAACATATGGTCGACACGGTACTGTATTTTGAGGGCGAGCGCGGGCATCAGTTTCGCATCCTGCGCAGCGTCAAGAACCGCTTTGGTCCGGCGGATGAGATTGGGGTGTTCGAGATGACCGGCACCGGGCTGGCCGAGGTCACCAACCCATCGGCGCTGTTCCTGTCCGAACGCGGCACGCCAAGCCCGGGATCGGTGGTGTTTGCCGGGATCGAGGGCACCCGCCCGCTTCTGGTGGAATTGCAGGCGCTGGTCGCGCCAACCGCGCATTCACAGCCGCGCCGGTCGGTTGTTGGTTGGGATGGCGGACGGCTGGCGATGATTCTCGCGGTGCTTGAGGCCCGCTGTGGCATCCCGTTTGCCGGGTTGGATGTGTATCTGAATGTGGCAGGCGGCATGAAAATTTCCGAACCTGCCGCCGATCTGGCGGTTGCCGCTGCGTTATTAAGTGCGCGCGAAGACGTGGCATTGCCCGCCGATACTGTGGTTTTTGGCGAAATTAGCCTGTCTGGCGCCCTTCGACCGGCCCCGCAGACCGAAAACAGGTTGAAAGAGGCGCAAAAACTTGGTTTCACCGCGGCAATCGCGCCAGCGGGCAGCAAAATCGGATCTGGCAGTGGTCTGAAGCTAACGCGGGCCAGTGATCTGACAGGATTTGTTGGCGAACACTTTGGAGCAGGCTAAGGTATCTGCTAAGACTTGAATATCGAACAATATACTGGCTGGGCGCTAGGGAAAACAGGCGAGGACCATGGAAGGTTTCACAATTATCGACGGGGTCGTGGCCCTGATCATCGTGCTTTCGGCACTGCTGGCGTATTCACGCGGGCTGGTGCGCGAAGGCATGGCCATCGTGGGCTGGATTGCCGCCTCCGTTCTGGCGTTTATCTTTGCGCCGCAAGTCGAGCCGCTGATCAAGGAAGTGCCGGTTCTGAACAAGTTCCTGGCCGACAGCTGCGAATTAAGCATTATCGCCGCTTTTGCCGCCGTGTTTGCGGTAGCGCTGATCGTGGTGTCGTTCTTTACACCGCTGTTTTCGTCGCTGGTGCAGCGGTCTGCCCTTGGCGGGCTGGATCAGGGGCTGGGGTTTCTGTTTGGCGTGGCGCGCGGCATCCTGTTGGTGGCGGTTTCGTTTTTTGTTTATGGCACGGTGATCACCGGCGAGACATTCACCATTGTTGACGAAAGCCGGTCGGCCCAGGTGTTTTCCCGGCTTACCGACCAGATCGAAGATCGCAGCCCCGAAGAAGCGCTGGGATGGGTGACGCAGCAATATGAAAATCTGGTTGGCACCTGCGGTGAATAAGGCGGCAACCGATTCTAAAGCCGCAGTGCAGCAAAAAAATGTGATCCTTTGGTGACAGCAGCCACAGGACCGACTAAGACCTAACGCGACACGCAATGGATTCGGAGCTGCCCCGCCTTGCTTCCTGCTAAACACCCGCTAAAAATGCCCCCCGCGCACCCGTTTGACTATGACGGCAGTGATGCCGACGACGATAAACTGCATGAAGAATGCGGAATATTCGGCGTGGTCGGCGTAAGTGATGCCTCTAACTTTGTCGCGCTGGGTCTGCATGCCCTGCAACATCGCGGCCAAGAGGCGGGCGGCATCGTCAGCCATGACGCCGAACAGGGGTTCAACAGCGTCCGCCGCTTTGGCTATGTGCGCGACAATTTCACCTCGACCAAGGTGATGGAGACCCTGCCCGGCCCGCTGGCGATTGGCCATGTGCGCTATTCCACATCCGGGTCCAAGGGCCAGACTGCGATGCGCGACGTTCAGCCGTTCTTTGGCGAGTTTTCCATGGGTGGTGCTGCGATTGCCCATAATGGCAACATCACCAATGCCAACACGTTGCGGCGGGAATTGATTGAACGCGGGTCGATTTTTCAGTCGTCCTCGGACAGTGAGTGCATCATTCATCTGATGGCGCGGTCCATGGGCCGCGATATTCCGGACCGGATGGAAGAGGCGCTGCGCAAGGTTGAAGGCGCGTTTTCCGTGGTCGCCATGACCCGCAGCAAGCTGATTGGTGTGCGCGACCCGCTGGGGGTGCGTCCGCTGGTGCTGGGCAAGATCGGCCCGGAAAGCGAAGGGGGGGGTTGGGCGTTAAGTTCCGAGACCTGCGCGCTGGACATTATCGGCGCCGAGTTTATCCGCGAGATCAAGCCGGGCGAGATGGTCGTGATCGACGAAAATGGCGTGCAAAGCCATTTCCCGTTCCGGCCGCAGCCGTCGAAATTCTGCATCTTTGAACATGTCTATTTCAGCCGTCCTGACAGTATTCTGGGGGGCCGGTCGGTTTATGAAACCCGCGAAGCGATTGGCCGTGAGTTGGCCAAGGAAAGCCCGGTGGACGCCGATATGGTCTGCCCGGTGCCTGACAGTGGCACGCCTGCGGCGATTGGGTTTTCGCTGGAATCGGGCATTCCCTATGCGATGGGGATTATCCGCAACCAGTATATGGGTCGCACGTTTATCGAGCCGACCGAGCAGATCCGCAATATGGGTGTACGTCTGAAGCTGAATGTGAACCGGGCGTTGATCAAAGGTAAGCGGGTAATTCTGGTGGATGATTCCGTGGTGCGCGGGACCACATCGCGCAAGATCAAGGAAATGATTCTGGATGCGGGCGCGGCCGAGGTGCATTTTCGCATCGCATCGCCCCCCACTGCATGGCCGTGTTTCTACGGTGTGGACACACCACAGCGCGAAAAGCTGCTGGCCGCCACGATGAGCGAAGACGAAATGCGCGATCATCTGTCGGTGGACAGTTTGAAATTCATCTCGCTCGACGGGTTGTATCGCGCGGTGGGCCAAGCGGGCGGGCGTAATGCAAAATGCCCGCAATATTGCGACGCCTGTTTTTCCGGGGAATATCCGGTGATACCTACCGATATGATGGATCAAGGGTTCGAGATGAAGCCGGCGGCGGAATAACCGCAAACGGCCAATTCCTGCCTGTTTCGACGACTTTCAGCTATGTTTTGCCGAGGCGGATGCGGGTTACCCCGCGTCCGCCTTTTGCGTCCATTAGGGCCATGCTAGGCGCGCCCCTCAGGATTGCTGCAATGCAGCAAAATCCATTCCATCCAAAGGGCATATCATGGCAAATCCATCCTCGGCGGGGGCAACCCCGGCCAACGTGGCTGCAATGGCCACGCAATCGGGCGCGCTACGTCGCACGGGTCTTAGCCTGATCGGCGTGTTTGGCCAGGAGGCGGATTTGCAGGCGCTGGTGCGCGAGCCCAATGGCAAGGTGCATCGGGTCGCCAACGGCACAAAGCTGAGCGCCGGGCGCATTGTTGGGATTGATACGCAAGGCGTAGTGCTGCAGAAAAATGGCCGCACGGTGCATCTGACCCTGCCATAAGGTCAGATGCTTGCGTTAAGTCACCCGGCCAGTTCGGCGCGCAGCAACCGGGCCCCGGCCCCCAACGCCTGGATTTTGGCGCGGCTGATATCCATCGGCAGGGGCGCAAGGCCGCAATTGGTGCAGGCTAGAATCTGTTCCGCGTCGATATATTGCATCGCTTCGCGCAGGGTTGCGGCCACCTGTTCGGGGGTTTCCACCTGCTGGCTGGCCACGTCGATGGCGCCCACCAGCACCTCTTTGTCCTTTAACAGGCCAATCAGGCTCATCGGGACGCGGGAATTGGCGCATTCCAGCGAGACCTGGTCGATCCGGCTGGCGTTCAGGGCGGGAAAGAAATCTTCGTATTGACGCCATTCGCTGCCCAGCGACTTTTTCCAGTCGTCATTGGCTTTGATGCCGTAGCCATAGCAGATATGCACCGCGGTTTTGCAGGTCAGGCCGTCGATGGCGCGGTGCAGGGCCTCGACGCCCCAGGTTCCGGCCTCTTGGGTAAAGGCGTTAAAAGCGGGTTCGTCGAACTGAATGGTATCGACCCCAATCGCCTGCAATTCGCGGGCTTCTTCGTTCAGCAGATCGGCAAAGGCCATCGCCATGGCGGGGCGATCGCCGTAATGCTTGTCGGCGATGGTGTCGCAGATGGTCATCGGCCCCGGCAAGGTCATTTTCAGCCCGCCGGTGGCGACAGAGCGGCAGAATTTGGTCGAGGCGCCGTGCACCGAGCCTTTGCGTTTTACCGCGCTGGTGACAGTGGGCACTTGGGCATCATAGCGGTCGTTACGGATGCCCATGGTGGTCATCAGCTGCCAGTCGATGCCGTCGATCTCTTCAAGGAAGCCATGCACGAAATGTTTGCGGAATTGCTCGCCGTCGGACACGATATCGATGCCTGCCTGTTCCTGGAATTCGATCCACTCGCGGGCGGCTTTCTGTTGGCCGTCGATCAGCGCGTCGCCCTGCAGTTTCCATGGCGCCCACAGCTGTTCCGGTTCGGCCAGCCAATCGGGTTTCGGCAGGCTGCCAGCAATTGTTGTCGGTATCATTTGGTATCCCCCCCGTTTGGCGCAGTTTCGCGCGAACGGGGCGTGGAAACAACGGGGATTTTGAGGGGCCATGTGCCAATGCTGCCCCTTGACCTTGGCAAGGGTTCCGGCCAAACCGCTGGCCATGGAAAAGATAGCACTGATCACAGGGGCCTCGCGCGGCCTGGGCGCGGCATTGGCGGAACATCTGGCGGGCACGCATCACGTGGTGGCCGTGGCGCGCACTACTGGCGCGCTGGAAGAGCTGGATGACCGCATTCAGGCGAAGGGTGGCAGCGCCACGCTGGCGCCGATGGATATTACCGACCCGGACGCGATGGCGACCTTGTGTCGGGGGATTTATGACCGCTGGGGGGCGGTGGATATCTGGGCGCATACGGCGGTTCACGCCGCACCGTTAAGTCCCGCCAATTACATTGATCCGGCGCATTGGAACAAATCGATGGCAGTGAACGCTACCGCCGCATCGGTGTTGATCCCATTTGTGACGCCGTTGCTGGGCGAGGATGGCCGTGCGTTGTTCTTTGATGACCCGCGCGCCGGGCAGAAATTCTTTGGCTCTTATGGCGCGTCCAAGGCGGCACAGATCGCGTTGGCCCGCAGTTGGGCGGCAGAAACTGTGCGCACCGGGCCGAAGGTACATGTGTTAGAGCCGCGCCCGATGCCCACCGCCACCCGCGCACGGTTTTTTCCGGGCGAGGATCGGTCTGTGTTGGCCGCCCCGGCGGATGAGGCGGCGCGGTTGTTGGCCCTGGTCTGAAAAGGGGTTGGCCCGTTCCGGGCCGGGCCTTCGGCGAGGATATTTATAGCCAGAAAAACAAGGCTTGCTTGCCCCGTCAGGACGCCGGGTCTATCAAGGGCAAAAGGGGCAGGGCTTTATGCGGATTTTGTTAACAAATGACGATGGTATCAATGCCCCCGGTCTGGAAGTTTTGGGCGCAATTGCCCAGGATTTAGCAGGGCCGGAAGGCGAGATCTGGACCGTGGCGCCAGCCTTTGAGCAGTCGGGCGTCGCCCATTGCATCAGCTATACCCATCCGATGATGATCGCCAAGATGGGTGATCGCCGGTTTGCCGCCGAGGGCAGCCCTGCTGATTGTGTTATGGCCGGGTTGCATGATGTGATGAAGGGGGCGCCGCCTGATCTGGTGTTATCGGGGGTGAACCGGGGCAATAATTCGGCTGAGAACGCACTTTATTCCGGGACCTTAGGCGGCGCGATGGAGGCGGCGTTGCAGGGTCTGCCCGCAATTGCGCTGTCGCAGTATTTCGGCCCCGCCAATTTGGGGTTGGACGACCCGTTTGAGGCGGCGGCCAAACATGGCGCCGAGGTGATCCGTAAGATATTGGCGGCCAATCCGCATCAAGGCGAGGATTACCGGCTGTTTTACAACGTGAATTTCCCACCCGTCGCCGCCGGGGATGTGCGCGGTGTGAAGGCGGCCGCGCAGGGCTTTCGGCGCGAAACGCGGTTTGGAGTAGAGCCGCACAGTTCGCCCTCGGGGCGGCGGTTTTTGTGGATCAAGGGGGGCAATCAGCATGTGCCGACGGAACCCGGGACGGATGCGGCGGTGAACCTGGATGGCTTTATCTCGGTCACGCCGATGCGCGCGGATTTGACCGCGCATGATGCGCTGGACGCTTTGAAAGTCATCGAATGACCGAGACAACGGCAGAAACCAAGATGCAGTTCCTTTATGCGTTGCGCAGCAAGGGCGTCACCGACACCCGGGTGCTGAGCGCGATGGAAGAGATTGACCGTGGCCCGTTCATTCGCGGGTTGTTTGCCGAGCGCGCCTATGAAGACATGCCGCTGCCGATTGCCTGCGGGCAGACGATCAGCCAGCCATCGGTTGTGGGGATCATGACCCAGGCGTTGCAGATCAGCCCGCGCGATAAGGTGTTGGAGGTTGGCACCGGGTCGGGCTATCAGGCGGCGATCCTTTCACGGTTGGCGCGGCGGGTCTATTCAGTGGACCGGCACGCGCGTCTGGTGCGCGAGGCACGGGCAATCTTTGAAGACCTTGATCTGGCCAATATCACCGCGATCACCGCCGATGGGTCATTTGGCTTGCCCGAGCAGGCGCCGTTTGATCGCATTTTAGTGACAGCGGCGGCGGAAGACCCGCCAGGCCCGCTGTTGGCGCAATTGAAAATCGGCGGTATCATGGTTGTGCCGGTGGGCCAGTCCGACGCTGTGCAGACCCTGATCCGGGTGCGGCGCGATGAGGGCGGGTTTGAGTATGACGAAATCCGACCGGTTCGATTTGTCCCGCTTTTGGAAGGGCTGGGCAAAGACGGCTGAGAGTACGAGTAGTTCGCAAGAACCCCCGGGCCAACAGGGGGCATGCCCTGAGGATAGCGAGATGAGTATCATGACCCGAAATTCACTGCCCCATTTGGTGCCCCGTTTTGCGCCCCGTTTTGCGCCCCGCCCGGCACTGTATCGGCTGTTTGCCAGTGTTGCCGCAGTGGCGCTGGTGGCGGCCTGTTCAGAGCCGCTGGGGTTTGACATGCGCGGTCAGGTCGGTGGGTTCAGTACCACCAACGCGGTGCAGAGCATCAACAGCGACCGACCAAAGCCGGATGATCGCGGCATCATATCCTATCCCAATTACCAGGTGGCTGTGGCCCGGCGTGGCGATACCGCCGCCAGTGTTGCGGCCCGCATTGGGTTGCCTGCCACCGAACTGGCCCGGTTCAACGGGATGAAACCCGAAGACCCGTTGCGCGATGGCGAGATTCTGGCCCTGCCCCGCCGGGTCGCCGAGCCCGCAGCCGCAGCAGGGGCTGTTGACATCGAGGCGCTAGCCGGAGACGCGATTAACAGCGCGCCGGATACCACGCCGGTGCAGACGACAGCGTTGAAACCATCGACCCCCACCCCGGCACCCAAGCCAAAACCCGAAGCCAAGCCAGAGCCGTTGCGCCACAAGGTGAAACGCGGCGAGACCGCCTATACCATCTCGCGGCTATATCAGGTGTCGGTGAAATCGCTGGCGGAATGGAACGGGTTGGGGTCAGATTTTGCCATCCGCGAAGGCCAGTATCTGCTGATCCCGGTCACCGGTGTTGCCCCCCCCAAGGGCAGTGCGGCGGCGATCCCGACTGTTGTGACCCAGCCCGGGGCCGGATCGCCAACGCCTACCCCCCCCAGCGCGACCACCCCGTTGCCAGCGGAAAAGATTGATCCAAAGCCGCCCGTAGCCCCCAAGGTTTCGGTTGGTCAGCCCTCGAATGCCGCCAGCGGTGGCCAGTTTGCGTTTCCGGTG